>CAZZKL010000102.1:0-4103 GCA_964655135.1 uncultured Roseovarius sp.
GGCCATTCCGTTTTTCATTCTGGCTTCGGCCTTATGTCCACCGGCGGCGTGGCCGAGCGGATCATCCGGTTTTCCATCGCCTGCGTCGGGCACCTGCGCGGCGGGTTGGCGATTGCGGGGGTGTTTGCCTGCATGATTTTCGCGGCTTTGTCAGGCTCAAGCCCGGCGACGGTGGTGGCCATCGGCTCGATCGTGATCGCGGCGATGACCAAGGCCGGCTATACCAAGGATTTTGCCGCCGGGGTGATTTGTAACGCCGGCACGCTGGGCATTCTGATCCCGCCCTCAATTGTGATGGTGGTCTATGCGGCGGCTGTAGAAGTTTCCGTGGGGCGGATGTTTCTGGCTGGGGTGATCCCCGGGCTATTGGCCGGTTTCATGCTGATGGTGACGATTTATGTGATGGCGCGGGTGAAAAACATGCCGTCAGGAGAGTGGGCCGGATGGCGCGAAATTGGCCGCTCGTTTGGCGATGCGTTTTGGGGGCTGATGCTGATTGTGATCATCATGGCCGGGATTTACGGGGTTTTGTGGTATTCGCCTGAGCAGGGGTTTTTCAAGACCAAAGCCATCTTTACCCCGACCGAAGCGGCGGCGGTGGCCTCGGTTTATGCCTTCCTGATTGCCAGCTTTGTCTACCGCGATATGGGGCCGCTGGCCGCGCGCGGTGGCCGGGGGAAATCAAGCCTGCTGAGAAAGCCTTATGCGCTGGTGACGGCGCTTTATCATCCTGACACGCGGCGCACCTTGTTTGAGGCCGGAAGACTGACGATTACCCTAATGTTTGTCATTGCTAATGCATTGATACTAAAGCATGTTTTAACCAATGAGCAGATCCCGCAGCAGGTGGCAAATGCGATGCTTTCCGCCGGGTTTGGGCCGGTGATGTTTTTGATTGTGGTCAATGTGATCTTGTTGATTGGCGGGCAGTTCATGGAGCCTTCGGGGCTTCTTGTGATTGTCGCACCTTTGGTGTTTCCGATTGCGATTCAGCTGGGAATTGATCCGATACATCTGGGCATTATTATGGTGGTCAATATGGAGATCGGGATGATCACGCCGCCGGTGGGGTTGAACCTGTTTGTTACCTCGGGCGTGGCGGGGATGCCGATGATGCGGGTGGTGCGGGCGGCGTTGCCGTTTTTGGCGGTGTTGTTCGTGTTTTTGATACTGGTGACATATATTCCGTTCCTGTCCACCTTCCTGCCGAATATGGTGATGGGGCCGGAGATTGTGACGAAATAACTGAGGGTCCGCTGGGGTTTTGGCCGCAGATTTGAGTATTTATGGAAAAATGAAAGCTTAAGGTGTGGCTTCCAAGGCGTTGATAATGGGCGAGAAATCTGCTGCTTTGAGGCTGGCACCGCCGACAAGGGCGCCGTCTACGTTTGAGGTGGCGAAAATCTCAGCCGCGTTGCCGGGTTTGACTGAGCCACCATAGAGAAGGCGCAGGCCGGTGGCGGTTTTATCGCCGAAGCGGGTTTGAAGTTGGCTGCGGATGAAATCATGCACCTCGGCAATCTGATCCAGAGTGGGGATGAGGCCGGTGCCGATGGCCCAAATCGGCTCGTAGGCGATCACGGTATTGGTGGCATTGGCCGTTTCAGGGACGGAATTTGCCAGTTGATCGGCGATGATTTTTAGGGTGCTGCCGGCCTCACGTTGGGCCAGGGTTTCACCCAGACAGATGATGCTGGTAAGGCCGGAATTATGGGCTGTGAGGGCTTTATCGTGGACTAAGATATTGCTTTCATTGTGATTTTCCCGGCGCTCGGAATGGCCGAGGATGACGCTGGTAGCCCCGGCATCGACCAGCATTGCGGCGGAAATATCGCCGGTATGGGCGCCAGATTCAGCGCTGTGGCAATCCTGTCCGCCGATCTGAAGGGCGGTGTTTGAGGTGATTTTGGCGGCTTGGTAAATCAGCGTGGCGGGGGGGCAAATCAGGATGTCAACGCTGGCATGATGGTGGGTATTTATCAGTAAATTCAATTCGGACAGGGCGGCGGATGTGCCGTTCATTTTCCAGTTTCCGGCGGCAAGCTTACGGTGCATTGGTATTATTTCCTGTTTTTTATCATGGGGTTACATATCGGCAAATTTGATTGATTCACCACAGCCGCAGGCCTCAGTCACGTTGGGGTTTTTGAAGTGAAACCCCGATTCCAGCAAGGCCACCTGATAATCAATCTCGGTGCCAAACAAAAACATTTGCGCCATCGGGGCAATCATCACCCGCGCGCCGTCTTGTTCGACCACTTCATCATGGGGGTCAATGGCGGTGACATACTCCATGGTGTATTCCATACCGGCGCAGCCGCCTTTTTTGATGCCGATGCGCAGGCCCTCATGACCGTCTTTGGACATCAGTTTTGAGATTTGCGCGGCCGCAGCCGATGTCATGGTGACGGCTTGTTTTCCGGGAATGCCAAACATGAGAAACGCCTTCCAATCGGTTGAATTTGTTACATAAAGCCCAATTCAAGGCGGGCTTCGTCGCTCATCATTTCCATGCCCCAGGGCGGCTCCCATATCAGTTCAACATCGACCTGTTTGATGCCCGCCAGCGGCTCAATCGCATCGGCCACCCAGCCGGGCATTTCACCAGCCACGGGGCAGCCCGGAGCGGTCAGGCTCATTAAGACTCTGACCGCATTTTCATCATCAATTTCAATGGTATAGATCAGGCCCAGATCATAGATATTGACCGGAATTTCCGGGTCATAAACCGAACGGCAAGCGGCGACCACCTGATCATACATCGGGTGGTTGGTGCTGGACGGTGCGATCAAAGGCGTGCCTTCAAGGGGGGCGATGTTTTGGGTCATGCTCTGGTCCTGACAGTCAATTCTGAGTAAACATATAGGGATTAATTTTGCCTGCGTCCAGAGCCGGAAATGTTGTACAAGTTGTACAACTCGCATGGGAGTTTTGTACAAAATGGCTCAGGTGGCGGATTTTCGGCGGCGAATCGGCGTCGGACGGACGCGCGACTCGATCTGATCATAGAGTGCGCCGACAATATTTTTGCCGGTGGATTTCTCGATCCCCTCAAATCCGGGGGAGGAATTTACTTCGAGCACCTTGGGGCCGGATTCGGACCTAAGAAGGTCAACCCCGGCCATATTGAGGTCAAACGCTTTGGCGGCGCGCAGGGCGGTTTGGCGCTCAATCTTGGTGATGCGCACCGAGGTGGCCGAGCCGCCGCGATGCAGGTTGGAGCGAAAATCACCCTCGGCGCCGGTGCGCTTCATCGCGGCCACCACCTTGCCGCCGATCACAAGGCAGCGGATGTCAACGCCCGCCGCCTCTTTGACAAAATCCTGCACCAGAAAATTGGCCTTGAGGCCGCGAAAGGCGTCGATCACTGATTCAGCGGCCTTTTTGGTTTCGGCCAGAACCACGCCTTTGCCCTGGGTGCTTTCCAGCAGTTTCACGATCAACGGCGCGGTGCCCACAAGGCCGATGAGATTGCCGGTATCCATCGGCGAGGCGGCGAAGGCGGTGTTGGGCATACCGATTTTGGCGCGGGCCATGATCTGATGCGCGAATAGTTTGTCACGGCTGGCGGTGATGCCGGTGGAGCCGTTGACGCAATAGGTGCCGATGGTTTCAAACTGGCGGATGATGGCGGTGCCGTAAGGCGTGATCGAGGCGCCGATGCGCGGGATCACCGCATCAAACCGGGGCAGGCGTTTGCCGTCATAATGCACCTCGGGCGCGAGGCTGTTGATGGCGATGTAACAGCGGGTGGTGTTGATCACCTCAACGCTGTGGCCGCGGGCCTCACCTTCTTCGACCAACCGCCGGGTGGAATAATTATCTTCGCGGGAAAGCACCGCGATGCGCAGGGCGCGTTTGGGCGCGGTCGAGCGCATTTGGGCGCTGTGGTAGACGTCATAGGATAGCTCGGGCTGCAAGAACCGGTCGGTGGCGGCGATGGAGATGTGATCCTTGAGGGCGGTGCGGCCCAGCAACATGCGGCTGGTCATGGTGGCGCGGTTTGTCAGGGTAATCTCAATCGGCCATTCATCATCGGCGACCCGCAGCGTGCTGGAGATGACATAGCGCAGCTCTTTTTCGCCATTAGAAGACGACACCTC
>CAZZKL010000102.1:4203-7014 GCA_964655135.1 uncultured Roseovarius sp.
GATTTCGGCCGAGCAGGGGATGATCAGATCATCGCGGCCGGGGATGGGGTGCACGGTAAAGCGCACTTTGGGCTTGGCAATCGGCCCGAAGGTCTCAATATCAAAGGCGTGCAGGGCCGAGGTGCGGGCACCGGTATCGACCTTGGCGCGGATAGCAGGCACGCCGATGTCGGGCAGGGAGACCCATTCTTCCCAGCCAAATTGCAACGGCTTTGGCGGTGTGTCGGATGTCATGGGCGCGGTCCTTAGTGCGATTATGTTGCTGGCCCATCATCGGGATATTGCCCGGAGGTTCAAGGGTAGCGGGTGAGGTTTTGAGGTGGGGGGTGAGGCAGAGGCCCCGGCGCGGGAATTGATAAATGTGGCCGGGGCGAGGGGGGTTAGGGTCCTGACCCTAGTCGTTGATGTCGGTGTGAATCATCTTGACGTTGCCGCCGGGGGCGCGGAAATAGCGCCGCAGGGCCACCCATGAGACCAGCGAGAGCACCGCAAACAGGGTGAGCAGCATGGGCAGGCCGGGGGTGAGCGGGGTCAGCAGGAGAAGGCCGACGATTGCCGCACCACAGGCGAAGCCGAGAAAGATGAAGCCGGGAATGAGCACCTCAAGGATGGCCAGAATGAGCGCGGCGGAAAGCCAGACCCACCACAAAGACCAGAGCATCATATCCGCCATTATTTCTTTCCTTTCAGCATGTTGAAGGCATTACCGAAGGCTTCGAGCGCTTGTGCAGGCACCAGAATGGTGGACGAGGACGGGCTGCTGCCCAAGGCGTTGAGCGCATCGACCTGCTTCAAGGCCACCTGATATTGCGCCGCCTCGATGCCGTTTTCGGCGATGGCTTTGGCAACGGCACTGGTGGCATAGGCCTCGGCGTCGGCCTGAATGCGGCGGGCTTTGGCGATTTGCTCAGCCGCGTAAAGCTCGGCGTCGGCGTTCAGTTCAACCGCGCGTTTGGTGCCTTCGGCCTCGGTCACTTGGGCGCGCCGGGCGCGTTCGGCGTTGAGCTGTTGCAGCATGGCGTCGCGGGTGGCCTGATCAAGGCTGACATCCAGAATTTCGGCGCGGGTCACTTCGACGCCCCAGTCATTGACCGCATCTTTGACCGAGGACTGGATGGTGGCAATCAGGCTGTCGCGGTTGGCCTGCACCTCATCAAGGTCCATTTTGCCGATCTGGGCACGCACGACGCCGACGACGGTGGTGGCGATGGCGGCGTCAACGTCGCGGATGCGGTAGACGGTTTTCTCTGGCTCGGTGATGCGGTAGAACACCGAGGTATCGACCTGCACCAGCACGTTGTCTTTGGTGATGGCGTCCTGGCTGGCGGTGGGCAGTTGCCGCTCAAGGATCGAAATTTTATGGGCGATGCGATCGAGAAACGGGATCAGCATGTTGATGCCCGGCCCGAGGACCGAATGCAGACGGCCAAAGCGTTCGACCACATGTTTCTCTGATTGCGGCACAATTTTCACCGCTTTGTAGACCACGATGATCAGCAGGGCGGCGAGCAGCAGGAATGGCGTATTAGAGGAAAAGAAGTCGGAGATTATGTTGTTGGGCATTAAATGTCCTTTCTAGTGTATGCTATTGCATACATATGGGAATGCTTTGGGCAATTTACAAGGTAAGGTAAACCGCATTAAGGCAGGGGAAAAGGGGAAGCGTGTGATAAAATGACCCAAATGACAGGTTTTGAGCGATTAGCGCAGGATGGCGGGGCGCGGGCGGGGGTAATCCGCACGCCGAGGGGCGATATTGCGACGCCGGCGTTTATGCCGGTGGGCACGGCGGCGACGGTGAAGGCGATGCTGCCGGAGTCTGTGGCCGAGACCGGCGCGGATATTTTGCTGGGCAATACCTATCATCTGATGCTCAGGCCCACGGCCGAGCGGATTGCCCGGCTGGGGGGGCTGCACCGGTTTATGAACTGGGAGCGGCCGATTTTGACGGATTCGGGCGGGTTTCAGGTGATGAGCCTTGCCGGGTTGCGGAAGCTGACGGAAAAGGGCGTGACCTTCAAGAGCCATATTGATGGGTCCATGCATGAGCTGACGCCGGAGCGGTCGATGGAGATACAAAAGCTTTTGGGCAGTGATATTGTGATGTGTTTTGATGAATGCACACCGCATCCGGCGACGCAAAAGCAGGCGCTGGAGAGTATGCAGCTTTCCATGCGTTGGGCGGCGCGTTCACGCGAGGCGTTTGGCGAGCGGCCGGGGCACGCTTTGTTTGGTATTCAGCAGGGCAGTGTTTTTCGCGAGCAACGGGCCGAGAGCGCCGAGAAATTGCGCGAGATTGGCTTTGATGGTTATGCGGTGGGCGGATTGGCCGTGGGCGAGGGGCAGGAGGCGATGTTTGAGGTGCTGGATTATGCGCCCGATATGCTGCCTGAGGACCGTCCGAGGTATCTGATGGGGGTGGGCAAGCCCGATGATATTGTTGGCGCGGTGAAACGCGGCATTGATATGATGGATTGCGTATTGCCAACGCGCTCAGGGAGGACGGGGCAGGCGTTTACCCGCCGGGGCGTGATTAATATCCGCAATGCCCGCCACAGTGATGATCCAAGGCCGTTGGATGAGAAGTGCACCTGTCCGGCGTGCCGGAAATATTCGCGCGCCTATCTGCATCATGTGGTGCGGGCCCGCGAGATGATTGGATCGATGCTGTTGAGTTGGCATAATTTGCATTATTATCAGGAGCTTATGGGTGAGATGCGGGCGGCGATTAAAAACCGCGAATTTGCCGTATTTGAGGCAGTATTCCATGCGACAAGGGCTGAAGGAGATATTGAGCCGGTTTGAAGGATG
>CAZZKL010000102.1:7114-11226 GCA_964655135.1 uncultured Roseovarius sp.
GGCAGTATTCCATGCGACAAGGGCTGAAGGAGATATTGAGCCGGTTTGAAGGATGGCCTTTTGAAGGATGCCCTTTTGAAGGATGGCCTTTTGAAGGATGGCAGTGTCGCTGCTCGTATCTTGCGATACGAGGACGCCCCACCCGCCATCCCATAGCAGGGGGTGGCTTGGGTCTGGCAGGTAAGGATTACCTGTATTGGAGGGCCGGTTTGATCCCTGTAATGAGTGTGTATTTGTGGAGTTTTATCATGCCGATAGTGGTATTTGCGTTTGGCTGGTTTGGGGCCGCTGTGATGGCTGTGACTTTTTTAGCCTGAGGTTAAGATAATGCGTCGATTGTGCCCCAGTTCGGGCTTGCCCCTAAGCGAGGCAAAGGGCATTGTATCGGCGATTATGAGGGTTGAAATCTGGGCTTGTGCGCCCCAGATAATAATCCGTTAGTGAAGGACGACCAAGGGCTGCTGAGGATCAGGGCCGGTGCCGTCTTGTCAGAAAAAATGAAGGATAAAATATGCAAGAGCCACAAGAGCCACTGAACGCCTCTTATCCGGTGCTGCCGCTGCGCGATATTGTGGTGTTTCCGCATATGGTTGTGCCGCTGTTTGTGGGCCGTGAAAAATCGGTGCGCGCGCTTGAGGAGGTGATGCAGGATGACAAGCAAATCCTGCTTGCCAGTCAGATTGATCCGGGCGTGGATGATCCGGACGTGGATGGGATTTACCGGGCCGGGGTGCTGGCCAATGTGTTGCAACTGCTGAAGCTGCCCGATGGCACGGTGAAGGTGCTGGTTGAGGGTATCTCACGGGTGCAGATCACCGATTATCTTGAAAACGAGGATTTCTTTGAGGCGCGGGCCGAGTATTTGGTCGAGATGCCCGGAGATGCGACCACGATTGAGGCCTTGCTGCGCACCGTCACGGACGAGTTTGAGCGCTATGCCAAAGCCAAGAAAAACATCCCCGAAGAGGCGCTGAGTGCGGTGTCGGACTCCGGGGAGCCGGCCAAGCTGGCCGATCTGGTGGCTGGGCATCTGGGCATTGAGGTGGAGCAAAAGCAGGAACTGCTGGAGACGCTGAGCGTCAGTGAGCGGCTGGAGAAGGTCTATGGCCTGATGCAGGGCGAGATGAGCGTTTTGCAGGTGGAGAAAAAGATCAAGACCCGGGTGAAAAGCCAGATGGAGCGCACCCAGCGGGAATATTACCTCAATGAGCAGATGAAGGCCATCCAGAAGGAGCTGGGTGACGGCGAGGAAGGCGAAGGCGAATTGGCCGAGCTGGAGGCGAAAATCGCCGAGACCAAGCTGAGCAAGGAAGCCAGCGAAAAGGTGGCGGGCGAGCTTAAGAAGTTGAAAAACATGAGCCCGATGAGCGCCGAAGCCACGGTGGTGCGGAATTATCTCGATTGGATTTTGTCGATCCCGTGGGGCAAAAAATCGCGGATCAAAAAGGATCTGGGCCGGGCCGAGGCGATTCTGGATGAGGATCATTACGGGCTGGAGAAGGTCAAGGAACGGATTGTTGAATATCTGGCGGTGCAGCAGCGCAGCAAGAAGCTGAAAGGCCCGATCATGTGTTTGGTTGGCCCGCCGGGCGTGGGCAAAACCAGCCTTGGCAAATCGGTGGCCCGCGCCACGGGGCGCGAATTTATCCGGATCAGTCTGGGCGGTGTGCGTGATGAAAGTGAAATTCGTGGCCACCGCAGGACGTATATCGGCTCAATGCCCGGCAAGATCATTCAGGCGTTGAAGAAGGCGAAAACCACCAATCCGCTGATCCTGCTGGATGAGATCGACAAGATGGGGCAGGATTTTCGCGGCGATCCGGCGTCGGCGATGCTTGAGGTACTGGACCCCGAGCAAAACAGCACCTTTATTGATCACTATCTGGAGGTGGAATATGACTTGTCGAATGTCATGTTCCTGACCACGGCGAACACCTATAATATGCCGTCGCCCTTACTGGACCGGATGGAGATTATTCCGCTGGCGGGCTATACCGAAGATGAAAAGCGCGAGATTGCCAAGCTGCATCTGCTTGATAAGCAAGTGAAAAATCACGGGCTTAAGACTGGCGAGTTTGAGCTAACGGACGCGGCGCTGACCGAGATTATCCGCACTTATACCCGCGAGGCCGGGGTGCGGAACCTTGAGCGTGAGATTGCTAAGCTGGCGCGCAAAGCGGTGACCAGGATCATCAAGGGTGAGGCCACAAGCATCAAGATCACGCCGGACAATCTGGGCGAGTTTCTTGGCGTTACCAAGTATAAATATGGCCTTGCGGAAGAGCGCGATCATGTGGGGGTTGTGACCGGGCTGGCTTATACCTCGGTGGGGGGTGAGTTGCTGAATATCGAGGCGCTGCGCCTGCCGGGCAAAGGCCGGATGAAGACCACCGGCAAGCTGGGCGATGTGATGAAGGAATCGATTGAGGCGGCGGCAAGCTATGTGCGTTCAATCGGGCCGCAGATCGGGATCAAGCCGCCGAGATTTGAGAAATGGGATATTCATGTGCATGTGCCTGAAGCGGCGACGCCCAAGGACGGCCCAAGTGCCGGGCTGGCGATGGTCACCTCGATTGTGTCGGTGCTGACGGGCATTGCGGTGCGCAAGGATATTGCCATGACCGGCGAAGTGACGCTGCGCGGTAATGCGCTGCCGATTGGCGGCTTGAAAGAAAAGCTGTTGGCGGCGCTGAGGGGCGGCATAAAGCGGGTGCTGATCCCGGCCGAGAATGAAAAGGACTTGGTTGAGATCCCCGATAATGTGAAGCAGGGGCTTGAGATTATCCCGGTGAGCCATGTGAGCGAAGTGCTGAAGCTGGCGCTGGTTGAGGCGCCTGTGCCGGTGGAATGGGACGAGGTGGCGGAAGAGGCGGCGGCGGCAGAGGCAGAGGCCGCGCTTAAGGGCCGCCCACAAGCGCCGGGGGCCGTGGCGCATTAAACAGCTTTGTCAGGGGGTGTTCCCCTGACGATTTCACCGCTTCATTCAAGGCTTGATCATGACCACAGCGAAGACCACAGCGAAGACCAGCAAAAAGACCACAAAACCCGCCCCGGCGAAACGCAGCACCAAGGCGGCTGTAAAGACGGCGGTGGTGGTGGCCGAGGTCACGCCTCAGGTGCTGGGGTCGGAGCTGAAGAAAAAGGAGCTGATTGATCTGGTGGTTGAGAAATCCGCTATCGCCAAGAAAGACGCCAAGCCGGTGATCGAGGCGATGCTGGCGGTGCTGGGCGGGGCGATTGCCGAGGGCCGTGAGATGAATTTGCAACCCTTGGGCAAGGTGAAATATAATCGCGTCAAAGAATCCGAGAATGCCCGGATTGTGATCCTCAAGCTGCGGCAAAACAAGGCTGCGGCAGTGGGGGCAGTGGGGGCAGTGGCTGCAAAAGACACTGGCACAGGCCGGGCGAGTAAAATAGAGTGACGGATTTCCCCAAAATCTGGTTTTTGCGCCACGGGCAGACCTATTGGAATGTCGAAAAACGTATTCAGGGACAGCTTTGTTCGGGATTGACCGAACAGGGGTTGGCGGATGCGCGGGTGCAGGCGGGTTTGATGGGGCCGGTTTTGGCGCAGCGGCCGGAATGTTATGCCTCACCGTTGGAGCGGGCGCAAAAGACCGCTGAGATTGCTTTGGGGGGCGCTGAATTCACCACCGATGCCCGGTTGGCCGAGGCCCATGCGGGCGCGTGGCAGGGGCAGCTGCACGCGGATGTGCGGCGGGATCATCCTGAACTGGACCGACCTGAGGTGTCAGTACTGGATGTTTTTCTGGCGGCCCCCGGCGGCGAGGGGTACGCGCGCTTTGCCGAGAGAATCAGCGCATTTTTGCACGACCTGACGGGGCCAAGTGTGATTGTCTCGCACGGGCTGTTGGGGCAGGTGCTGCGCGGGATAATTTGCGGGCTGGATTTGCAGCAAATGGGGCGGCTGAGCAATGATCAGGGCTGTGTTTATGTGCTGGAAAATGGCGCTGAGCGGGTTTTAAAGCCGTCGTTCACTGAAAGTTGTGAATAAGGCCTTGCGCGCGGCGCTGTGAATGGGTAAATCGCCGCCTAACGGGTGATTAGCTCAGTTGGTAGAGCGCTTCGTTTACACCGAAGATGTCGGGAGT
>CAZZKL010000103.1:0-11165 GCA_964655135.1 uncultured Roseovarius sp.
GCGCGGTGGCGATGTGTCGTTTGTTGTGGAAGAGCTGGAGGCGTTCTTTCACCCGCGTGGCGGTGCCTGGATGGATGGCAAATATATCCCCTCAATCCTTGCGGCCATCGGCGGCATCCTTGAGCGCCACATGATCCATACGGGGTTCATTGAAGGTGAGGGGCTGGGCCTCAAATCCGATCCGCAGGCGCAGGTGGTGAACCTTGATGGCGGCCCCAAAGGCCCGGCCTGCCCGGCGTGCGGCCAATACGGTATGCGGATGATCGAAGGCTGCATGACCTGCGGCAGTTGTGGCCACAGCAAATGTGGCTGAGGAGATCATCACCCTCTATTCGGGAGGCGTTGGCGACAGGCGAAATCGCTCATTTTGATTGTACCAGGTCCATCACTTTCAAAATATTACCGCCCATGAATTTGGCGACAACCTGCTCGGAATAGCCACGTTTCAACAACGCCCCGACAACCAGCGGCATTTTGCGGTAGGTCTCCATCACCGGCTTGTAATTGGCATCCATATCCGAGCCGAGCGCCACATGGTCCTCGCCGACAATATCCACCAAATATTCGATCCGGTCGACAAATTCAGCAAGCGTTGCCATGTCAATCCCGGCGGGCCACGCGCCGATATAGCCGCCGGTTTCAGCCACCGCATGGGCGACCTCCTCTGACACAAACCGCGCGTTCGAGTGATCCGCCGAATTGATATGGGTATGGGTTATCACGGCTGGTTTGCGGGTCAATGCCATCACATCCAGCGTGGTCTTTTCTGAGGCGTGGCTCATATCAATCATCAGGCCGGTCTGGTTCATCGCCGCCACAACATCACGGCCAAAACCGGTAAGCCCGCGTGTGCCGCCGGGGCCTGACATGATGTCGCCCAAGGTGTTGTCGGTATAATGCACAAGGGTCAGCATCCGCATACCATCCTCATATACCTGCTCAACCCGGCTCAGGTCTTCTTCCAGAAAATCAGCGCCTTCCATCGAAAGGATGGCGCCGCGCTTGCCCGCTGCTTTGGCATTCATCACATCACTCGATTTCAGGCACAGCGCCACCTTGCCCGATGTGGCCAGCGCTTTGAGATTGTTAAGCTGGGTTTGATACGATTGCCACGCTTCACCCGGACGAAAGCCGCGCCGGGCGCGTAATGTGCCCGAGCCGATCGTGAGCAGTTGAATGTCGGCGACGCCACTAAACAACACCGCATCCATCCCGCCAATTTTCATATCAGAAATGGTGCGGTCCTCATAAAACCCGCCCAACAATGTGTAGAGCTTGATCAATAGGCCCGTGTGTTTGGCGTTGCGCAAAAAGGTGCGGCCGGGATGGGCGTGGGCATCAACCACCGGATGCATTTGCATGAATGCCACAGCCGCCGCCATTTCTTCTTCGGTTAAGGTAAAGCCAACCTCAGGTTCTTGCCGGAACAAAACCGGCTTTATACCCAGATGATAGGCTGCGGATATTTTGCCCAAAAAGCCGCCCGAAAACACGTTCTTGCCATTATTAGCAGTCACACAACATCCCCAGACAAAAAGGCACCACAAGTTGCCCTGCGGTGCCTTTGGTGTTCAATTTAACAACCCTCACCTTTTCATTGAATTCTCAAAGATGGTCAGATGGCGGAAAATGATCTGATTATACCGCCCCGAGGCCTTGAGCGCCGCAAGGCCGGCATTGATCCGGTAAAGATGGGTTGTGCCGCGCCAGTTCTTTTTGGAGATCACCACATGCAGACTTTGCTCGGCAAATGGCCGGCTCAGGGCCGATACGCTGCCGTCAAACCCCATTTCCTTGATGGTTTTAGCCCCGGTGACCGCATTGGTGGCAACCGCATCAACATCGCCCAAAGCCAGCAACTTAAAGCAATCCTCTGTCACATCGGCCTTCACCAGCGTGACCAGACCTTTTTCAAGCCATTTACGGCCATCGCCATCAAGCTGTTGATCAAAATAGCCCTCGGAATAGCAGACGGTTTTACCCCAGATATCCTCATCATTGTCATAGGCAAAGATGTCGCCATTGCGCACATAAAGAAGGATCAGAAGGTTCATCACCGGATCAGAAAAATGGAAATTCCGGCAAATTTCATTGCCCGGGTCATTTTCGCAATCCGGGCGGAACCAGGGAAAACCCATATCATATTGTTGGGTGTCCAGCAGCGGGAACAGATGCTTTGACCAGTCATCCACCCATGTGATGCTAAAGGAAACCGGATTGGGGGTTTCTTCCATTGCTGCGTTGATCAACTCGGTAATGATCCCCTGCCCGGGCCAGTTTTGGTCGGTGAAGGGGGCATTATTGCCGCCGGTCAGCAGCTTCATCTCAGCGGATGCATCCTGAAGCGGCGTGCGGTCTGGGGTCAGGTCTTCCAGGCCGCAGGGAATATCAAGCTTCATCCCCTCGGCCACCCGCAGATCTGATCCGCTTATGGTCTTTTGATTGTTATAATAGATCAGCGACGATTTGCTTTTGTCGCCATCATAATGCGCCGCCGCGATCGAGGCCAAGGTATCCCCCGCCTTGACCGTATATGTCGTGTTACATTCTGCAGCATAACCAGCCGCAGCAAAAACTGTTGCTGCGGCTGTTGTTGCAAGAAGACCCCACATAGACTTCATATTAAAGCCTCCCTTATGCCTTTTTGGCGGTTATTCAGAAATCAGAATAGATACGCGACAAATGCGCATCAATGATTTTCTGGTATTCCCCGGACGCTTTTATATCGCGCAGCCCGCCATTGATCAGGGCCAGCAGTTCTTTGGCACGGGGGTGGGTTTTGTGGACCAGCACATGCAGACCTTCAATCGACAGTGGTTTTGTGTCGATCACAACAACCCTGTCCTTGATGTCCAGTTGCTTGATCTCGGCGCGGCCGGTGAATTCATTTGCGGCCACCGCATCAACCTTGCCTTCCATCAGCAGGTTAAAGCAATCTGTCATTGTGTTGGGGCGGGTCAAAGTGATCTTGTTGTCTCTCACCCAATTACGACCGTTTTTATCCAGATCGTGGGTATAATACCCGGCAGGACGGCACAGGTTCAGGCCCTCAATATCAGAATCCTGATTGAATGTGATCGGATTGTCTTTGTTGGTGAAAAGCAAGATGAGCATCTCAAACATCGGGTCTGAGAAATAGAAGTTCTGACAGCGGTAGGCATCGGGATTGGTTTCACATGCCGGGCGCAGCCATGGCACACCAACATCCAAAAGCGCGTTCGATAGCAATGGCTCAAGATGTGCCGAAAAGTCATTGACCCAGTAAAAGCCAAAGCCTTCTTTGGGATCAGCCGCTTCCATCACCTTTTGCATGACATCAATAATCATCCCGCCATTCGGCAATGAGCGATCCATGAACGGCTTATAATCATCCGCAACCAGAATGCTGATTTTCTTACGGCTTTGGGCGGTGCCGGGGGTTATGGTTATTGGTTCAGCTTGAGTTATAGCCGAGACATCCGTCCCACCTTCCAAACCTTCTGGCTTGCCGTTGATACAGGCTAGGCTCAGTACCGTGCCTTCATAAATCAGGCTTGGCGTATCCCCAAGCACATCAGCGTTGCTGTTGTAAATCGCTGACCATATATCCTTATCCCCGTAGAGATCGGCAGCAATCTGTGACAGGCTGTCTCCGGGTTTTATGGTGTAATTCCCGCCGCATGTCTGAGCAAAAGCAGCCGAGGCAGAGAGCCCCAGCGATAGCGTGGCAATGGCCATGATTTTTCTAAACATCTGGTCCCTCATATCAGCGATTGTTCGCCAATTCCTTTTGTTTGTTTCTGAATGTGATAACAATTACCCATTTTCACTTGCTAGTCAAACAAAGTGTTAAGAAGGGTGTAAATAATATTTTTGCTGTAAATTCATATAATTATGATATTTTATGGGTGTATTTCGGTTGAACAACCTTTCGGCCAGCGGCCCTGATCTTAGTTAGCCCCATTTTGTAGACGCAACTGTTTTGGCGTCACACCATAAAGCCGCGTCACCGCCCGGCTCAGGGCAGACGGGGACTCGTAGCCGCAACGCAGGGCAATCTCAACCAGATTAAGCGCCGTACCTTCCAGCAGTTTTCGCGCCATGGACAATCGTAAATGCCGGTAAACCTCGCCGGGTGGTGCCCCAAATGCGCGCCTGAAATGCCGGTCAAGCGTGCGCGGCTGACAGGACAGTTTTTGTGCCAATGTGACAAGTTTTAAGGGGTTTTCCGGGTTGTCGCGCATCATATTCAACGCTTTTTGAACCAATGGATCACGCACCATACGCGCCGTGCCGGGCATCCCAACCGGCGGGTCCCCATGCAAAAACAACCCCTCCACATCCAGCCGCGCCGACATGCCCAGATGGGTGCTGATCAAGCCCAAAGTCAGATCAAGCGCCGACATCGCCCCGGCGCAGGTTACCCTTGGGCCATCCGCCACGACCCGCGCCTCAACCGCCTCAACCGTCCGAAACTGCCCGCTGAAGGCCTCCAAAACATCCCAGTGCACCGTGGCCCGCCGCCCGTCCAGCAACCCCGCCGAGGCCATCAGCCACGGCCCGGTATCCAGCCCAACGGTGATGCCCGCCAGCCGCGCGCCCCGGCGCAATTCCCGGCGGGTGCGCTTTGTATCATGGCTTTCATGGGCATAACTTGCTGTTACAAATAGATAATCGCAGGGTTCAAGTGCCGCTATCGGCGCATGTGGCAACACTTGTATCCCACTTGATGACAGCGCCGCAGCCCCCTCAAGCGTATAGATTTTCCAGTCAAACGCGCGGGCCTGCGTCAGGGTATTGGCCGCCCGCA
This sequence comes from uncultured Roseovarius sp., assembly GCA_964655135.1. Lineage (GTDB taxonomy): Bacteria > Pseudomonadota > Alphaproteobacteria > Rhodobacterales > Rhodobacteraceae > Roseovarius. Next base: position 4,790 of record CAZZKL010000103.1, read on the forward strand.
ATGGCTCAAGACAATTCGCCAGACACAGGTTTGAAAACTGATCAAAGATCAAAAAGGCAATTCTGACGGGTTTACCCGGTGTTTTTGTCCAATTTGGTATCATTATTGTCTATTACGGCAATATTTATGGCATATCCAGAGCGCTACGCTCAATCGCAAGACATATGGGAGAAAGAATATGCCACTGGCCATGAACCGCGATGTTTTCATCACCTGCGCCGTCACCGGCTCAGGCAGCACCCAAGACCGAAGCCCGCATGTGCCGCGCTCACCCGCACAAATCGCCGACAGCGCGATTGCCGCCGCCAAGGCCGGGGCGGCGATTGTGCATTGCCATGTGCGTGATCCCGAAACCGGCGCGCCGTCGCGTGATCTGGCACTTTACCGCGAAGTCACCGACCGCATCCGCGCCTCGGATACCGATGTGGTGCTGAACCTCACCGCTGGCATGGGCGGCGACATGATGTTTGGCCCCTCTGAGCATCCCCTGCCCCTGCGTGAGGACGGCACCGATATGGCGGGCGCGGCGGAACGGGTTGAGCATGTCAAGCAATGCCGCCCCGAAATTTGCACCCTTGATTGCGGCACAATGAACTTTGCCGAGGCCGATTATGTGATGACCAACACCCCCGGAATGCTGACGGCCATGGCCCGGATGATGACCGCCCTTGGCGTCAAACCCGAGATTGAGGCGTTTGACACCGGCCATCTTTGGTATGCCAAACAACTGGTTGCCGACGGCGTGCTGGAGCCTGACGCGCTGGTGCAGCTTTGCATGGGGGTGCCGTGGGGCGCGCCGGATGATCTCAACACCTTCATGGCGATGGTCAATAACGTGCCGCCGGACTGGACATTTTCGGCCTTTGCCTTGGGCCGCAATGAAATGGCCTATGTGGCGGCCTCGGTGCTGGCGGGCGGCAATGTGCGGGTGGGGCTTGAGGACAACCTGATGCTGGATCGCGGCGTTCTGGCGGAAAACTGGCAGTTGGTCGAGCGCGCGGCAAACATCGTTGAGAACCTCGGCGCGCGGGTCATTGGCCCCGATGAGGTGCGCCAAAAACTGAACCTGACCAAACAGGCCCCACAATCATGACCGCGCAGCGGGTTCTGATCACTGCCGGGGCCTCGGGCATTGGCCTTGCGCTGGCCCGGCGCTTTGCCGCACGCGGTGACCAAGTGGCAATCTGTGATATTGACGCCGATGCCGTGAAAGCGGTTCAGGCCGATTATCCCGATTTCATTGCGATGCAAACAGACGTCTCGAACGAGGCGCAGATGCAGACGTTTCTGGATCATGTGGAAACCGCATGGGGCGGCGTTGATGTGGTTTGCGCCAATGCCGGCACCGGCGGCCCGGCGGGCAATATCGAAACCCTTGACTATGCCGATTGGCAGGCTTGTGTGGCCGTCAACCTGCACGGCGCGTTCCTGACCTGTCGCTGGGCCGCGCGATTGATGCGGGCCCAAGGCGCGGGGCTGATTGTGCTCACATCCTCCACCGCTGGCCTGCATGGGTTTCCTCTGCGCTCGCCCTATTGCGCCTCCAAATGGGGCATTGTCGGCCTGACCAAAACCCTTGCCTGTGAGCTTGGCCCGGCGGGCGTGCGCGTCAACGCCATCTGCCCCGGCCCCGTCACCGGCGACCGCATCGACCGGGTGATCACCAAACAAGCCAAGGCCGGGGGCAGGCCTGAATCCGAGGTGCGCGACAGCTTTGTCAATGGCCTCTCTATGGGCGAATGGATTGAGGGCGATGACCTTGCCGATACGGTGCTTTTCCTCGCCTCCCCTGCCGCCCGCAAAATATCCGGCCAGATCATCGCCATCGACGGCCATACGGAGACATTGGGAACATGACCAAAACAGCAGCAATCATCGGCGGCGGCGTGATCGGCGGCGGCTGGGCCGCGCGGTTCTTGCTGAATGGCTGGAATGTGCAGGTGTTTGACCCTGATCCAGACGCCAAGCGCAAAATTGGCGAGGTTCTGGCCAACGCCCGCCACGCCCTGCCGATGCTCTATGATTTTGCCCTGCCCCCCGAGGGCGGCCTGAGCTTTCACGACAATATCCCCGACGCCGTCAGCGGCGCGCTCTGGGTTCAAGAAAGCGTGCCCGAGCGGCTTGAGATAAAACACAAGGTATTTGCCGACGTGCAAGCCGCCTGCCCAATGGATGCTGTGATCGCCTCTTCCACCAGCGGGTTTAAGCCGTCCGAGCTTCAGCAAGGTGCCGCAACCCCGGGGCAGATCATGGTGGCGCATCCCTTCAACCCGGTCTACCTGCTGCCCCTGATTGAGCTTGTCCCAACCGATAAGACCCCCCCGGCGCTGATCACACAGGCGTCAGAGATTTTGACATCCATCGGCCTCTTTCCCCTGCATGTGCGCCACGAGATCGACGCCCATATTGCCGACCGTTTCCTTGAGGCCGTCTGGCGTGAAGCCCTGTGGCTGATCAAGGATGACATCGCCACCACTGAAGAAATTGACAACGCCATCCGCTATGGCTTTGGCCTGCGCTGGGCGCAGATGGGCCTGTTTGAAACCTACCGCATTGCCGGAGGCGAGGCCGGCATGAAACACTTCATTGATCAGTTCGGTCCCTGCCTGCAATGGCCCTGGACCAAGCTGATGGATGTGCCGGAACTGACGGATGAACTGGTGCAAAAGATTGCCGATCAATCCGATGCGCAATCGGGCCACCTGAGCATCCGCGCGCTTGAACGCAAGCGTGACAACAACCTGATTGCGATGATGCGCGCCCTCAAACAACAAGGCAATGCGGCGGGTGGGCTGATCAACGATCACCAAAAAACCCTGCGGCCCACGCTTGCGGCAACCGTCCCTTTGATCAGCATCCGCCGCACCATCCCAGTGGACTGGACCGATGCCAATGGCCACATGAACGAAGGCCGCTATGGGCAGATATTCTCGGATGCCGCCGATCAGGTGATGGCCCATCTGGGCGCGGATGAGGCATATGTCGCCTCTGGCCTGAGCTATTTCACCGTTGAAACCACGCTCAAATATCTCAACGAAACCCATGCGGGCGAACAGGTTGAGGTGCATAGCCGCATCACCGAAGGCAAAGGCAAAAAACTGCGCTGCTTTCACGAAATGAAGCGCGTCAGCGATGCGCAAGTGCTGGCCTCCAGCGATCAGTTGATGCTGCATGTCAGCCTTGAAACCCGCCGCAGCTGTGATCCTGCGGCTCAGGTGCGGGCCAAGGTTGAGGCGCTGGCCGCCCTGCATAAGGAGGCATAAGATGGATTTTGCCCTGACCGGTGAGCAAGAAATGATCGTCTCAACCGTGCGCAGCTTTGTTGAGAATGAGATTTACCCCCATGAGGCTGAGGTCGAGCGCACCGGCATCGTGCCGCCCGATGTGGCAGCTTCCATAAAGCAAAAAACCCTTGATCTGGGGTTTTACGCCTGCAATTTCCCTGCCGAGGTTGGCGGCGCGGGTCTCAGCCATCTGGAATTTGCCCTTGTCGAGCGCGAGCTTGGCCGGGGCAGCATGGCGCTCACCCATTTCTTTGGCCGCCCGCAGAATATTTTGATGGCCTGCGACGAAGATCAGCGCGAGCGCTATCTTCTGCCCGCCATACGCGGCGAAAAAATGGATGCCTTGGCAATGACCGAGCCGGGCGCGGGCTCGGATATTCGCGGCATGTCCTGCAATGCCCGGCGCGATGGCGGCGATTGGCTGCTCAATGGCAGTAAACATTTTATCTCAGGCGCGGATCACGCTGATTTCTTTATCGTTTTTGTGGCCACCGGCGAAGACGACACCCCGCGCGGCCCGAAAAAACGCATCACCACATTTCTGGTGGATCGCGGCACCAAGGGCTTCACCGTGCGGCCCGGCTATAACTCTGTCAGCCACCGGGGCTATAACAACTGCATCCTTGAATTTGATGACTGCCGCCTCTCAGACGCTCAGGTTCTGGGCGCGGTCGATGGCGGCTTTGCGGTGATGAACGAATGGCTATATGCCACCCGTATCACCGTCGCCACCATGGCCGTCGGCCGCGCCCGCCGCTGTTTTGACTATGCTCTGAATTACGCCGCCGAGCGCAAACAATTCGGCCAACAAATTGGCAAGTTTCAGGGTGTCAGCTTTCAGATTGCCGACATGATCACCGAGATCGACGCCGCCGACTGGCTCACGCTCAGCGCGGCCTGGCGTCTGGATCAGGGCCTGCCCGCCAACCGCGAGATTGCCAGCGCCAAACTATATGCCTCAGAAATGCTCGCCCGTGTGACCGACGCCACCTTGCAAATCTACGGCGGCATGGGGTTGATGGATGATTTTCCAATCGAACGCTTCTGGCGCGACGCAAGGGTTGAGCGCATCTGGGACGGCACATCCGAGATACAACGCCACATCATCAGCCGCGATTTACTGCGGCCCCTTGGCGCATGATGACCCCGCTCAAAAAGTATAATGCCTCCGGCGGGGATATTTGGGGCCAGAAGAAACGGGGGAGGGTTTTCGCCACTCCCCCGAATGGTGAAACACTGACTTGTGCTTCTCCTGGCACGGCCATCGGCGTCCCCGCCTGTACCGCAACTCCAGAATGCCACATCATGGTTAATAAATCCTTGCATCTTCTGGCTAAAAATATCCCCGCCGGAGGCAAGAATCTCTTAACGCTTGGCCCGCAACATGCGTGACCTAAGCCGCCTCTTACGCCCCAAATCCATTGCCGTTATCGGTGGCGGGGTCTGGTGTGCGTCGGTGATCGAGCAATGCCGGAAAATTGGATTTGCCGGGCCTGTCTGGCCGGTCCACCCAAATAAACCCGACATCGCCGGGGTTTCTGCGGTTTCCTCGCCCGAACACCTTCCCGATGTGCCCGACGCGGTATTCATTGGGGTCAATCGCCATGCCACGCTGGAAGTGGTCCACACGCTCAGCAGCATCGGAGCCGGAGGCGCGGTATGTTTTGCCAGCGGTTTTTCAGAAGCCCGATCAGAGATTGCCGATGGCTCAGACCTGCAAGAAGAGCTGCTCAAAGCGGCAGGGGATATGCCGGTTCTTGGCCCAAATTGCTATGGCTTTATTAATTATCTCGACGGCGCGTTGCTATGGCCCGATCAGCATGGCGGGCTGCGCTGCGATAGCGGCGTGGCCTTGCTGACCCAAAGCTCAAACATCGCCATCAACCTGACCATGCAGGCGCGCGGGTTGCCATTGGCCTATGTGGTCACCGCCGGCAATCAGGCCCAAACCGGGCTGGCCGAAATTGGCCATGCCCTGCTGCAAGATAGCCGGGTGACCGCATTGGGGATGCATATCGAAGGCATTGGTGATTTGCGCGCGTTTGAGGCGCTGGCCAATTTCGCCCATGACCTTGGCAAGCCGATTGTTGCCCTCAAAGCCGGTAAATCAGCGCAGGCGCAAGCCGCCGCGATTTCCCACACCGCCTCGCTTGCCGGAAGTGACGCGGGCGCGCGCGCCTTGCTGAAGCGCCTTGGCATGGCGCAGGTTGACAGCCTGCCAGAACTGCTTGAGACGTTGAAATTGCTGCATTTCGCTGGTCCCCTGCCCAACAACCGGATTGTTTCAATGTCATGCTCCGGCGGTGAAGCCAGCCTGATGGCCGATGCCGCCCATCACCAAGCCGTGGAATTCCCCCCCCTTGATACCGCCCGTAAGACCGCCTTGCGCGCGGCCCTTGGCCCCAAGGTGGCCCTTGCCAACCCGTTGGATTACCACACTTATATCTGGAATGATGTGGACGCCATGAGCACCACTTTCAGCGCGATAATGCAGGCTGACGCGGCCATTGGCTGCATCATCATTGATTTTGCCCGCAATGACCGCTGCGATCCCGCCGCGTGGGATTGCGCCATCATTGCAGGCGCGCGGGCCAGCAAAGCGGCAGGCAAGCCGCTGGCGCTGGTGGCGACCTTGCCCGAAGCCATGCCTGAAGATGTGGCCATGCGGATCACCGACGCCGGGCTTATCCCCCTGATGGGCCTTGATGATGCGCTGACCGCCATCGCCTCAGCCGCCTTTTTGGGGCAAAAACACGCCCGCCCTGCGCCGCTTTTGCCCGCCTCAAACAGCCCTGGCAATACGGTTCTAAATGAGGCCGACGCCAAATCAGCCCTCGCCTTTTTTGGTGTTCCCACCCCCCGTTCCCGGCGGGCAAACGGCGCTGATTCTTTGCAACAGGCCGCGGAAAATATCGGCCTCCCCGTGGTATTAAAGGCCGAAGGGCTGGCCCATAAAACGGAAAATGGCGGCGTCGCCCTTGGCCTCAACAGCATAAATGACGTTCTCGATGCGGCCACTCAAATGCGCGCCAAAAGCTATCTGGTGGAAGAGATGATTTCAGGGGTCATTACGGAGCTGCTGATCGGAGTGG
>CAZZKL010000104.1:0-11101 GCA_964655135.1 uncultured Roseovarius sp.
GACAGGCACCCGCTGGTCTTGCTCAGAAAAGCTTATATGAAATTTTGATGGGTGCGCGAAAAACCAAAGAAAACAGGGAGATAATAAATGACAAAAAGAGTTTGCATTATCGGGGCGGGGCCATCGGGCCTGGCGCAGTTGCGGGCGTTTCAATCGGCCGAGGATAAGGGCGCGGAGGTGCCTGAGGTGGTGTGTTATGAGCAGCAGGATAACTGGGGCGGCTTGTGGAATTACACCTGGCGCACCGGCGTGGATCAATATGGCAACCCGTGCCATGCCTCAATGTATCGCTATTTGTGGTCAAACGGCCCCAAAGAGGGCTTGGAATTTGCCGATTACTCGTTTGAGGAGCATTTTGGCAAACAGATTGCCTCATACCCGCCGCGTCCGGTGTTGATGGATTATATCGAAGGCCGGGTGAAAAAGGCCGGGGTGCGCGACAAAATCAAATTCAGCCATTATATTCGTGATGTGCGTTATGATGATAAGACGGGCAAATTTTCCGTTACGGCGCGCGATCAGGTCAATGATACCGAGACCGCCGAGGAGTTTGATCATGTGATCGTTGCCTCGGGGCATTTTTCCAGCCCCAACGTGCCGCATTATGAAGGCTTTGACAGCTTTCAGGGGCGGATCGTTCATGCCCATGATTTCCGCGATGCACTGGAATATAAGGGGCAGGATATTTTGATCCTTGGCACCAGTTATTCAGCCGAGGATATTGGCTCGCAATGCTGGAAATATGGCTGCAAATCGGTCACGGTTTCGCATCGTACCGCGCCGATGGGATATAAATGGCCGGAAAACTGGCAGGAGGTGCCGGCGCTGCTGCGCGTGGACGGCAAAACCGCGTATTTCAAGGATGGCACCAGCAAGGATGTGGATGTGATCATCCTGTGCACCGGCTATAGGTTCCGTTTTCCGTTCCTGCCTGATGAGCTGCGGCTGCAAACCGAAAACCGGCTGGCGACGGCGGATTTATATAAGGGTGTGGTGTGGAACAAAAACCCCGATATGTTCTATTTGGGGATGCAGGACCAATGGTTTACCTTCAATATGTTTGACGCGCAGGCATGGTATGTGCGCGATCTGATCATGGGCCGGATTGCCCTGCCGGATCAGGCCACGCGCGAGCAGGATGTGGTTGACCGGGTGGCGCGCGAGGATGCGGGCAAGGATGATTATGACGCGATCCGCTATCAGGGGGATTATGTGCAGGAGCTGATCTCGGAGACCGATTATCCAAGCTTTGATGTGGCCGGGGCGATTGGCGCGTTCATCGAATGGAAGGGCCATAAGAAGAAAGATATTATGACCTTCCGCAATAATTGCTATCGCTCGGTCATCACCGGAACCATGGCGCCGGCGCATCATACACCGTGGAAAGATGCGCTGGATGATTCACTGGAAGTGTACCTGAAGAACTAACCGCAAGGGCAGGGGCTGGGGAAAATCCCAGCCCGCTTTACCGCAAAGATGTATCTGAAATATGTGATTCGGTCTGGATCTAAAATTATACCAATAATAGGCCAATACGATGTGTCATTGCTTCAAGCCCAGGCCGATCTTGGAATAAAGGACCAAAATAGCCAAAATATGTACCAAACTGATCAAATCACAAAGAATTTGGTTTGAATTTGTTGCAATGAAAACAAGTTTAACACACACTTGGGGCGATAAATTTGAAGGCCAGTGATTTGAAGGCCAGTGAATGGCACGCAAAATGGAGTGGTGCCCGGAAATAACCAAGATAGCAGCGTGATTAGAAAAGCTGTTCAAGCAAACCAAAGGGAGACTGAAAATGAAAAAAACACTATTGATGGCCAGTACGATTATCGCCGGGGCGATGGGATCAACGGCCTATGCGCAGGAATGTGGCTCGGATGATCCGATCATCATCCCGACGCATAACTGGTCAAGCCAGATTGTGATGTCGCATGTGGTGGGGCAGCTATTTGAAAAAATCGGCTGTGAGGTTGAATATACCTCGACCGACAGTCAGGCGGTTTATGAGGCGGTGCGCATTGGTGATGCGACGCTGGAACTGGAAGTTTGGGAAGGATCATTTGCCACGTCATTCAACGCGGCCCTTGATAAGGGCGGTATCATTGATGCCGGCACCCATGCGGCCTTGACCCGCGAAGAATGGTGGTATCCGTCTTATGTGGAAGAGCTGTGCCCCGGTCTGCCGGACTGGCAGGCGCTGGCGGCGTGCTCGGACTTGTTTGCCCGCGCCGATTCTGGCGGCAAGGGGGTGTATATCGACGGGCCGGTTGAATGGCTGCACGATACCAAGCGGATTGAGGCCTTGGGGATGAATTTTGTCACGGTGAATGTGGGCAGTGCTGCCGCCCTCTGGGCCGAGCTGGAATCCGCCGCCAAGAACAAAGACCCGATTGTGATGTTCAACTGGTCGCCCAACTTTACCGACGCGCTTTATGGCGGATCGTTCATCGAATTCCCCGCATTCAATGAGAAATGCAAGGTCGATGCCAGTTGGGGGGTCAACCCCGAGATGACCAATGATTGCGGCTCACCCGCCGGTGGTTACCTCAAGAAAGCGGCTTATTACGAGATGCCGGTCAAATGGCCTGCGGCGTATAAGATATTGAGCCGGTTGAGCTTTACCACCAATGAGGTGGGCACCATGGCGATGTATGTGGACATTGACGAGATGGAACATGCCGATGCCGCGACCCGCTGGATCGAAGAAAATGAAGATGTCTGGAGCCCCTGGCTCTATGCGTCACAATAAATCCTGAGGGATGAAAATGAATGCCACCGGCAGGTATGTCGGTGGCATTTGACAAAAGCGTTTTGACATATTGTTTAATTGCATCAATATGTCAAAACGCCCGCAACATCTAAATGTATCGCGCGTTTCAAGCTTAAGTGGTGCATCATTTGTAACTCGAAACGCTTTAAAACAACGCATGGGTAAACCATGTGATCCACATATTCGGGGGAGTTCAGGCATGGTGGCAACACCCGTAATCAGCTGTAAATCGCTTTATAAGGTCTTTGGTCTTGATACCACTGTGCTGGAGCGTGGCGGGCAAAGTATTGAGCAGATGATTGAAAGCAATCCTGCTTTGGTGCCGGCGGTGCGCGATGTGACGCTTGAGGTCTCAAAAGGTGAAATTCTGGTGGTGATGGGGCTTTCGGGCTCAGGCAAATCAACGCTGGTGCGGTGCCTGTCGCGGCTGCATGAATCGTCATCGGGTGAGATACTGATCGAGGGTGAAAACATCCTTGAGATGTCGGAAAAAGAGCTGATTGAGCTGCGCCGTAACAAGATGGGCATGGTGTTTCAGAGCTTTGGCCTGTTGCCGCATCGCACGGTGCTGGAAAATATCGCCTTTCCGCTGCAAATGCGCGGGATGAAGGCCAAGGACTATGTGCAGCGCGCCCGTGATATGATCACGCTGGTTGATCTTGACGGCAAGGAAAACAATTTCCCGCGCGAATTATCCGGCGGGCAACAACAGCGGGTGGGGATTGCCCGCTCACTAGCGGTTGAGCCGGATATCTGGTTTCTGGACGAGCCGTTTTCGGCGCTTGATCCGCTTATCCGGCGCGAGATGCAGGATGAATTTTTGCGCCTGCAATCGATGCTTAATAAAACCATCGTGTTCATCACCCATGATTTTGACGAGGCCCTGCGCCTTGCGGACCGCATCGCGGTGATGAAAGACGGACGGGTTGAGCAGGTCGGCACGCCGCAGGAAATTGTGATGGATCCGCAGACCGATTATGTGCGTAAATTCACCAATGACGTGCCGCGCGAGAAAATTTTGATGGCCCGCTCGGTGATGGAGCCGGAGGCCGAAGGTGACAAGCTGGCCAAGGCACCGGTGCAGCATGATGACATGATCAATACCATCGCGGAATATGTTCTGGGGCAACCCTTGGCAGTGCCGGTGATGCGGGACGGTCAAAAGGTTGGTGTGCTGCATCCCAAACATGTGCTTGAGGTGCTGTTCCCCACTCAGGCGCAAGCGGCGGAATGACCGCGATGAAACAGATTTTATTACACGGGGTGCCGACAGATAAACGCCTTAAGGGCGGTCTGATTGTGCTGGGGCTGGTGGCGGTATTATTGCTGCTAAAAGCGCTTGGCCTGTTGCCGTTATTTCTGGATGAATTGCCGCAGCATCTTGAGGAAAGCAGCATCGACAATCAGGGCAATGATATTGTCTATACCGAGCTGGTGCCGATGGATTTATACCTGAACCGGTTCTTTGATTTCATCCGCTATGATCTGGGCATTGATACGGTCACGCGGTTTATATCCCGGCAAATCAAGAGCTTGATCGGCATATTCAACGGCCTGCTTTTGGGGGGGCGCCTGAGCTTTGGCTTTAGCGGTCTGCTTTGGACGGCGATTGTCGCGGCTGTGGCCACGGCCGGTTATGCGCTCAAGGGATGGAAAACGGCGGTGTTGGGCACCGTTGTGATCCTTGGCATTGCAATATTTGGCAGTTGGCCACAAGACGCAGTGAATTCTGTCAGTGATGCGATTTATGGCAGCCATAAACGGTTCAGAATCTCGGGCCTGCCGTGGGTCGGGATGGCGGCGATTGCCTTTATCCTTGGGTATTTCCTGAAGGGCTGGAAGCTGGCGCTGATGTCGGGGGGGACGTTTTTATATGTCGCGGTGTTTGGCATGTGGGAATACACCATGGAGACCATGGCGCTGCTGATGGCGGCGGTGCCAATATCAATCGTCATCGGCCTCATTCTGGGCATTCTGGCCTATCGCAGTAAATCTGTTGAGCGGGCGTTGCTGCCGATCATGAACATCGCGCAGACCCTGCCGCATTTTGCCTATCTGGTGCCGGTGGTGGTGTTTTTTGGTATTGGTTATCAGACCGGGGTGATTGCCACGATCATTTTTGCCGTGCCACCGATGGTGCGGCTGACCATGCTGGGCTTGCAAAAAGTACCGGGCGAGATTGTCGATGCCGGGCGCATGGCGGGCTGTTCACGGATGCAGCTTTTGTTTCGGGTGCAACTGCCGACGGCGCGAAATGAGATCATGCTGGGGGTTAATCAGGTGATCATGCAGTGCCTTGCGATGGTGGTGATTGCCGCTTTTATTGGCGCCTCGGGCCTTGGCTATCGGTTATTGTTCAAGCTGCAATCGCTCAAGCTGGGGCAATCGGTTGAGATCGGCTTTGCCATCGTTTTGCTGGCGATTGTGCTGGACCGGCTGTCTTATGCCTGGGCCGAGAAAAAGCGCGATTACACCGCTGATCTGCCGTTTATGCAGCGCTATCGCTTTGGGCTTTTTGTCATTGGCGCGGTGGTCATCAGCCTGCTGCTGGCAAAAATCTGGCCGTCGCTGAATGAGCTGCCCAAGGACGGGACGGTGACCTATTATAAAAGCTGGGATGCGTTCATTGATTTTATCGTGATCTACTTTGATGCGCCGCTGGATGCCTTCAAGGGGTTCATGGTTTTGTATGTGCTTACCCCCTTGCGGGATGCGCTTTTGTTCATGCCGTACCTGTCAGTAATGATCCTGGTGGGCGGTCTTGGGCTGGTGCTGGGGGGGCTATATTCCTGCGCGCTGACGGTATCGTTTTTCATCTTCATCGCGCTTGCGGGCTGGTGGGACCGGGCAATGATCACCGCTTATATGGTGCTGTTTGCGGTGCTGATCTGTGTTGTGGTCGGGGTGCCTTTGGGCATCTGGGCTTCGCGCAATGAAAAACGTGCGGCGCGGGTATTGACATGGTGCGATACGTTCCAGACATTTCCCTCATTCATCTATCTCTTGCCGGTGATCATGCTGTTTCAGGTCAATGATCTGTCGGCGATTATTGCGGTCATCATTTACGCGATGATTCCGGCCATTCGCTATACGGTTGAGGGGCTGAAAAACGTGCCCGCCGAGCTGCATGAGGCGGTGACAATGTCGGGCTGTAGCCGCCGTCAGAGGCTGATTCAGTTGGAATTGCCGGTGGCGATGCCGCATATCATGTTGGGGATCAATCAAACCACGATGTTTGCCTTTTCCATGGTCATTATCGCGGCCTTCATTGGCACCATCGACCTTGGCCAATCGATCTTCAAGGCGCTCAGCGAAACCAATGTCGGCAAGGGTCTGGTGCTGGGGCTTTGTGTGTCATTCATGGCGCTGTCGGTGGACCATCTGATCACCCGCTGGGCGCGAGAAAAACGTGCCCTGCTGGGGCTGGATTAAGGGAGCCGGATGATGAACATTCTTAGCATATACCTTCCGGTGATCGGCTTTTTTGCGGCTTTGATGCTGCTGACATTCGCCACCTCATCGGACCGGCTGCAACAGGTGCAAAGCCTGCGGGCGGGGTTTGCGCGGCTGACCTATTTTCGCATGTCAGACCTGCGGCATTATTTCACTCTGGGGCGGATTATACGGTGGGGCTTCCTGATCTTTTTGCTGAGCTTTATCTGGGTCTATATGGCGCTCAAAAGTGAGATCAAAAAGGATATGGCCGAATTTGAGCTTGAGCTGGATGTGGGCACCATCAAAATCCCGCCGCTGGCGTTTTTCAAATCTGAATTTGTTGCCAATGCCGGGTTTTCCCGCCGCCGCCGCCGCGAGCGGGTGGATGTGGAAGTGACCGGCAATGTGTTCACCGGGTTTGCGGTGAATTTTGAGGAAACCGATCTGGCGGCGCTGTCAAAACTTACCGGAAAAGCCTTTACCTTCAATTACCTGAGTGATGTCAAAGTGCTGCGCCCGGCGATTACCGCTTATATGAAACGCACCATTGCCAGCAAACAGATCGCGTTTTTTGAGATTGAGACATTCGACAATCGCGGGCCGTATCTGCTGGTGGTTCTGGATGAAAGCAAACGCGGCGGTGATGCCGGGGCGATGGCTACGAAACTGGCCGAGGGGCTGTATAATAACCTGACCGGCGCGAAGGCGCTGAAGGTCAATCAGGTGGTGGTCAAGGTGATTGATCCCGCAGACTGGGCCGCAGATAAAACCATCACCGTGATTGCCCGAGGCAAGGCGGGGTCGTATTGAGCGCGCGGCCGCTCTTTGAAGCGCCTTATGAGCGCCGCGGGATCATCACGCCGGGCTTGCCGATCCTGCCGCATGGGGTGGAACGGCACCCGGTGCCGCCGAATGGCTCGCGCGCGGTGCCGGTGCGTAAGGGCGATGAAATAACCCTGCTGAACCGCGAAGGTTTGCAAGTGGGAGAGCTGGTTTTCTTTGCCCCCGATGGCCGCTCGGATGCGGGGATGCTGGGCGCAAAAGGTGCTGGAAAACCCACCGGTGTGATTTCGGTTCTGGCCAATGGCAGCATATCTGGCCGCAAGGTTTTAAAGGCGCTGGAGGTGGCCGGGTTTGACCTGTCGCAAGGCGATGCGGTTGCAGTTTTTGCCAAAGGCGCCAAGGCCGGGGATACGGAAGTGTTTCACGCCGCCTGTGACGGCTTGCTGATTGCCGCCGCCCCCGGTGGGCCGATGCGGCCCGAGGCACAGGATGCGCCGACCGAACTGATCCTCTATATCAAACGCGCCAATCCGGGTGCGGCCAAGGCAGAGCTTGGCCCGCCGGACCCGCTGGCGGATGCATTACACGACATCAATATACAACCGGGGCAGGCGCGGGCTTATGAGGTCAAAAAGGGCGAATTCATCCAGATTCTGGATATAAAGGGCCGGGAATGCTCGGATTTTCAGGCGTTCTCGCGCCGCGCGCTGGATCAGGGGCTGGAGCGCGAAATTGACCCGACGACGACACGCTCATTGATGGGCACGCTTTACCCCACGCCGGGGTTATACTCAAAATTCTGGAGTGTCGATCATGAGCCGCTGGTGGAGGTGGTGCAGGATACCTGCGGGCGTCATGACACCTTTGGTCTGGCCTGCACGGCGCGATATTATGAGGATTTGGGATACCCCGGCCATTTGAATTGCTCGGATAATATCAACGCTGAGCTGGCGCAGTTTGATGTGCGTCCACGCGGCGGCTGGCCGGCGATCAATTTCTTTTTCAACACCATGCTGGATGACACCAACGCCATTGGCATGGATGATCCATGGTCGCGCCCCGGTGATTTTGTGCTGCTGCGGGCGTTAAGCGATTTGGTATGTATTTCAACGGGTTGCCCCTGTGATGTAGATCCGGCGAATGGCTGGAATCCAACAGATATTCAGGTGCGGACCTATAAGGCGGATGAGGATTTTCGCCGCTCTATTGGCTATCGCAAATCAACGGAGGCTGATGTGGCCGACACTAAAGAGACCGGGTTTCATACCTGTTTTGCCCGCCATACGCGGGATTTTGTGGAATATAATGGCTATTGGCTGCCCAATACCATCGCGGGGCTTGGCTCGATCGGGGAATATTGGGCGTGCCGTGAAAAGGCCGCCGTGATGGATTTGTCGCCGCTTAGAAAATACGAGGTGACCGGCCCGGATGCCGAGGCCTTGATGCAGCTTTGTGTCACCCGCAACATGAAAAAGCTGAGCGTCGGGCAGGTGGTTTATACCGCGATGTGCTACGATCATGGCGGCATGATTGACGACGGCACGGTGTACCGGCTGGGCGAGATGAATTTTCGCTGGATTGGCGGTAATGATGCCAGTGGCCTGTGGCTGCGCGAGATGGCCGAGAAGCACGGGCTGAATGCCTGGGTGCGCGATTCCACCGATCAGTTGCACAATATCGCGGTGCAGGGGCGGCTGTCGCGTGAGATCATGGATCAGGTGTTTTGGACCCCGCCGGTGCAGCCGACGATTAATGAATTGGGCTGGTTCCGGCTGACGATTGCGCGCATCGGGGATGTGCATGGCACGGCGGTGGTGATCAGCCGCACGGGGTATTCCGGCGAGCTGGGTTATGAGGTGTTTTGCCACCCCAAGGACGCGGTGGAAGTGTTTGATAAGATTTGGCAAGTGGGTGAGCCGATGGGGTTGAAACCCTTGGGTCTTGGGGCGCTTGATATGCTCAGGATCGAAGGCGGGCTGATCTTTGCCGGGAGCGAATTTGACGACCAAACCGATCCTTATGAGGCGGGTATCGGCTTTACCGTGCCGCTGAAGTCGATGGAGGATGATTTCATCGGGCGCGCGGCGCTGGAAGAGCGCAAGGCGCATCCGCAGCGTAAATTGGTGGGGCTTGAGATCGTGGGTGGGCTGGTGCCATCGCCCGGCGATTGCGTGCGTATGGGCAAGGCGCAAATCGGTGAGGTGACCTCGGCGGTGAAATCGCCGATTTTGGGCAAGGTGATTGCTTTGGCGCGGGTGAATGTGACCCATTCGGAAATTGGCACGGCGGTTGAGGTTGGGCAGTTGGATGGCTTGCAAAAACGCCTTCAGGCGGTTGTTTGCGCCTTCCCGCATTTTGATCCGACAAAGGCGCGGGTGAAGGGTGAATATGGCTAAAGCATTACCGCTATGATTGGCCACAGAAAAGGGCCACAGAAAAGGGCCACAGAAAAGGGCCACAGAAAAGGGGCAGGAAATATCATTCCTGCCCCTTATTGTTTTAATCGTTTGGTGCGGTCTCATCCAGATTTGTCGGATCAAACACGCCGCCAAAGGCGCCTGTGCCACTACTGGGTTTTTCTTCTTCCGACAGGTTGTTTGGATCGAACACACCCCCAAAGGCCCCCGTGCCGGACCCTGAATCAGGGGCTTCTTCCCCGTCGGTCCCGAATATATCGGGGCCTTGGCGGGCTTCAGACTGACCCTGGCTGCCGCGTTTTTGGCGCAGCTCTTTCATGCGTGCGGCGGCTGCGGCTTTCTTGGATTCGCGCACATCAATCTTGCATTGCTCAGGGCTATAGCTCTGGGCGGTGCCGACCATGACAATCATGATGATCGAAAGAAGGACAAAGCCAAACGCGGCTGGATTGCCTTGCATGAACGCGGGCAGGATGCCGCCTTTTTTGGCTTCGGCCCGGCCTTGTTTGATCTGCTCTTTGCGGGCCTTGTTACGGGCTACAGCTTCAAACACCAGCGCGCCAAATACCGTAAGCACGATGATGATAAAGGCCAAAGATGAGATCGACGGGTTGATACCAAGGCGCACCTTCTGAGCCAGAACCGTTGTCAGCGTCTTATATTTGACGATGGTAAAGGTTGTGGTGTTGTAGTTCTCGAATGAGGCCAGAAACGCCAGCACCGCCGCCGAAGCAATCGCCGGCCGCATGAAGGGCAGCAGGATTTTGCGGAAGGCTTGGGTGTGGGTCGCCCCCAGATCAAGCGCCGCTTCGGTCAGACCGGGATCAAACCGTTGCAGGCGGGCGACAAATACCAGCATACAATAGGACGCGATGAACGACGCCTGACCAAGGATGGTCAGGAAGATGCCGTTATGGAACAGGCCATAGACCACTGATCCGTCGCTGGCCCCCAGGAAGTTTCCAAGCCGGTCCCAAAAGACCAGTGTGGAGATACCAAGCACAACGCCGGGCACCAGAATTGGCGCAATGATCAGCGTGTAATAGGTGGACCGTATTCGGGGCCAGACCTGTGTCAGCACAATCGAGGCCGCCAGCCCCATGGACACCGACAAGACAACGGTGCCAAGGCCGATGATCACACTATAATAGATACCATCGCGAATGGCGGTGTCGTTCCACAGAACCTCGTACCATTCAAAGGTAAAACAGGCCCAAGGTGAGACCGAGGGAAACTCGGCTGAGTTGAAGGCGGTCATGCTCATCACCACCAGCGGCCCCAGAAGGTAGCTGAAGAAGATGAGAAGGTAGGCGCCTAGGGCGATACGAGCGAAATTAAGCGATTTCATTTGCCGATATCCCCCATGTTGATTTTGAATATTTTCATCATAATCAGAACGATTGAGATGGTGGAGATCAGCAGAACAATCGCATAAGCCGCCCCTTGCTGCCAGTTGAGCGAGTCGTTGAACCATTGATAAACAAGCTGGGTAAACCACAGGCTACTTGGGCCGCCCAAAATCTGCGGCGCGGCCAGCGCACCGGCGGAAAGCATGAACACCATGGTCGACCCCGAGGCGATGCCCGGTTTGGCATGGGGGATCACGATCCGGCGGTGGATGCGGATCCAACTGGCCCCCATATCGCGGGCTGCTTCGATCTGATTGCGATCAAGGCTTTCGATCACATTA
>CAZZKL010000105.1:0-11025 GCA_964655135.1 uncultured Roseovarius sp.
GACTCTGGCCAAGCCAGACCCGCGCCGCTAAAACCGCCCATAGGAGTAACCCGTTATGACCAAAATCAGCCCCCAACCGGGGATCATGCAGATCGAGCCGTATCAGGGCGGCGCCGCCCATGTTGAGGGCGTGGCCAATGTGGTCAAGCTCAGCTCGAACGAAAACCCGCTGGGCACCGGCGATGCCGCGAAAGAGGCGTTTCAAAAGGCCGCGTTTCATCTGCACCGCTATCCCTCGTCCGATCACAGCGCCCTGCGCGCGGCGATTGCTGAGGTGCATGATCTTGACGCCGCCCGGATCATCTGTGGCGCGGGCAGTGATGAGATCATCGCCTTTCTGTGTCAGGCCTTCGCCGGGCCGGGCGATGAGGTGATCCACACCGAGCACGGCTTTGCCATGTACCGCATTTCAGCCCTGGCCAATGGGGCCACGCCGGTTGAGGTGCCCGAGCGCGAGCGGGTGACGGATGTGGAGGCCATTCTTGCCGCCTGCACTAAGCGCACGAAACTGGTGTTTATTGCCAACCCCAACAACCCCACCGGCACGATGATCTGCACCGCCGATCTGGCGCGGCTGGCGGATAACTTGCCAGCGCAGGCCTTGCTGGTGATTGATGGCGCTTATGCCGAATATGTCGAGGGCTGTGATGGCGGCGCGGCGCTGGTGGATGCCTGTGACAACGTGGTGATGACCCGGACATTTTCCAAGCTTTACGGCCTTGGCGGGATGCGCATTGGCTGGGGCTATGGCCCGGCGGAGGTGATTGAAATCCTCAACCGCATTCGCGGGCCTTTCAACCTGTCGCAGGCGGCGTTGATCACTGCCGAGGCGGCGGTGCATGACGGCGACTGGGTGGAGAAATGCCGCGCGGAAAACACCCGCCTGCGGGCCTGGCTGGCCGAGGCGTTGGCCGGGCACGGCGTGGCCTCGGACACCTCATTGGCCAATTTCATTCTGGCGCGGTTTGCCGACCGGGCCGAGGCCGAGGCCTGTGATGCGCATCTGCGCTCGGAGGGTCTGATCGTGCGCCGGGTGGCGGGGTATAACCTGCCGCATTGCCTGCGTATCACCGTGGGCGATGAGCCAAGCTGTCGCCGCGTCGCCCATGCGGTGGGCGCGTTCATGAGGGCGCGAAAATGACCGTGATCTATGAACGTGTGGCCCTGATTGGCCTTGGGCTGATTGCCTCGTCAATGTTTTGGGCGATGAAACGCGCCGGGCTGGCGGGCGAGGTGACCGGCTTTGCCCGCTCAGAAGAAACCCGCAACATTGCCCGCGAGATTGGGCTGTGTGACCGGGTTTTTGACAGCGCCGCCGAGGCTGTTGAGGGTGCCGATTTGGTGGTGCTCTGTGTGCCCGTGGGGGCGATGGAAAGCGTCATGCAAGACATTGCCCCGGCGTTGAAACCGGGGGCCACGCTGAGCGATGTGGGCTCGGTCAAGCGCGCAGTCATAGACGCCATCACGCCGCACCTGCCGCAAGGCGTGCATTTCGTGCCGGCGCACCCGCTGGCGGGGACCGAGCATTCGGGGCCGCGCTCGGGCTTTCCCGAGCTGTTTGATCACCGCTGGACCCTGATCGTACCGCCCGAGGGCTGTGACCGTGACGCGGTCACGCGGCTGACAAAACTGTGGCAGGGCATGGGAGCCCTTACCGATGAGATGGAAGCCGAACACCATGATTTGGTGCTGGCGGTGACCAGCCACGCGCCGCACCTGATTGCCTACACGATGGTGGGCGTGGCCGATGATATGCGCCGGGTGACCGACAGTGAGGTGATCAAATATTCCGCTGCGGGGTTTCGTGATTTCACCCGGATTGCCGCCTCTGATCCCACCATGTGGCGCGATGTGTTTTTGAACAACCGCGAGGCGACGCTGGAAATTCTGGGCCGCTTCACCGAGGAATTGTTTGATCTGCAACGCGCCATTCGCGCAGGCGACGGCGACCATCTGCACGCCTATTTCACCCGCACCCGCGCCATTCGGCGTGGCATCATCGAGGCGGGTCAGGATACCGACGCCCCCGATTTTGGCCGGATCAAGCGCGAGTAATGCGCGGACGGGTGATCATAGCCTTGGCGCTGATGGCGGCTCCGGCTTTGGCTCAGGCCCCGTATATATCCTTGCGCCCCATGCCCCGGCCCGGATCGGTGCGCGTTGTGCCAACGCCGCAAATCCTGTTGGATACCGCGCCCTATATATCCTTGCGCCCCAAAGCCCGGCCGGGGTCGGTGCGGGTGGTATCGACACCGCAAGTCACCTTCATGAGCGCCCCGCTCACCTCATTGCGGCCCAAGGCGCGGCCAAGCCGGTATCGACCGGTGATTGCGGAGGCGCAGCCGATTGCAGAGCCAAGGCCAAATCGCCGCCTGACCCGCGCCGAGCGCCGCGCCGCGCGCAAGGCCCGCCGGTTACAGGCCCAAGGCGCGGTCTGTGGTGATCCGGCGATTCAAGGCGTGGTGATTGGCCGGGTGCCGGGCAAATTGCCGGGCTGTGGCATCAACAATGCGGTGCGGGTGCGCTCGATCAGCAATGTAACGCTCAGTCAGCAATCGGTGATGAATTGCACCACTGCCCGAACCCTGAGATCATGGATAGATACCGGGCTTCAACCCGCTGTACGCGGCAAGGGCGGCGGCGTGGCGCGCCTGCGGGTGGCGGCGGGTTATGCCTGCCGCACCCGCAACAGCCGCAAGGGCGCCAAAATATCCGAGCACGCCAAAGGCAACGCGATTGATATATCGGCGTTTGAGCTGCGCGATGGCTCGGATATATCGGTGCTCAGGGATTGGGGGAAAGGCCAAAAAGGGCGCACCCTGAAGCGCATTCACCGGTCCGCCTGTGGCCCGTTTGGCACCGTGCTGGGACCTAAAGAAAACCGCCAGCACCGTGATCATTTCCACCTTGATGTGGCGCGTTATCGCGGCGGGCCGTATTGCCGCTGACATCACTCACCAAACCAGTGCGGTGTGGTGAATGTTCACAAGCCCTAAAGCGTTTCGACTTATTGTTGAGACAAACAATGTGTCAAACGCGGTGCAACGCTTTGATGTTGCGTGCCTTTCACAATTAACTTGTGACCCAACTTAGGGTCAGGACCGATTAATCCTGCACCGCTGGCGCTGTTTTCCCAAAATATCAGGGGTTTGGTGCGCGCCGACGATAGTAATTCTATCTTCAAGCGTACCAAGACACTGAGATGAAGGGAAAACAGCGCCCGAAGGGTTTGACGGATTTTCCCTCTGACTGCGTTACAGACCCTTGAAATAGAACAACTATTACAGCGGGCCTGTGCCTGTTCAGAGGAAAAATCTGTCAAACCAGTGGTGCAGGATTAATCGGTCCTGACCCTAATTGCGAAACGCTTTAGTCAGCCTCTAGCTTTTCGAGAAATTCCTCGGGGACATCGGCCTTGGAGAATTTGGCCTGTTCCTCTGCATCATGGGAAAAAGCAATAATCGCGGCCAATTCTTCACCATTCAATTCAATCTGAGCGCCCAACTCGTCTTCTTGCATGGCAATCATTGCTGGTGCGCCTCGCCACATTCTGGCAGCAAATTCAAAAGCGTTCATGGGCTTTTCCATGTGGGCCGCAGAAAGGTCGGGGGCATCTTCTCCGCCAACACCATTGATCGCGTGACACACGACACAGCCCTTTGAGCCAAACAGTTTGCGCCCCTTGGCCGGATCAAATGCAGGCACTATCATTCCATTTTCCATAAGAAAACCGTTGCGAGATATGGCATCGCTGATCATCATGCCACCGCTTCCCATATTGTCCGATTGCGCAAGCACCAGGGTGCCGGTCAATGCAACCACAGACAAACAGGCCGCCGAGAATATTCTGGTTTTGTTTAACATAGGACGGTTTCCTTTAAGGAAGGTGGCTTAAAGCGTTTCGACTTAAACCTGAGACAGGGTTAAGACGAAACGTAGTGCAACATATGAGTGTTGCGGGCGCTTCGATAAAAACTCGTGATTCAAGTTTTTCTCGAAACGCTTTAGAAATCCACAATGCGCAACAGCAACTCAAATTGTTTGCGTTAAATCATGCACACCATAACGACAGTAAATACACATGTTTGATTTGGCGAATCCGCATCACAAGTCACATATAAGGGTTCCCCCTGCGGGAAGCTCAAGCCGTTTAATATGATGAGACCTCAGTATAAGGCTTTTTACCAGCCTGATATTTTCGAGTTTGAAATGGATTTTCAGTAAAATCAAACAAAGCAGCATTGCAGCCATTAAACCTGCGGCAGGGCTGCAAAGAAGGCAAACGATGGCCTTTAATGATCGCATGACGACTGCCTTGACCATTACAATGATGTCGATCAAACTGCCTTATGTGGGTTGTGCTGATGCCGGGGAACAGGCGAAACTCGGCGAAGACCAAATTCCGCAAAAAATTTCTGGAATTGCTGACTGACTAGTCATGGCTGCCGGATTGATTTGTGATTGATAAAACGGAGATCAGAAAATGGGCAAGGCGCGAAACCGCCGTATGATATTGGTCGGAGTTGTTATTCTGGCCGGGTTGATATTGTGGATGGCATCGGTTGATCGTGGCAGTCGGCCAACGGTGTTCAACAGCAATGGCGAGCGGATTTATTTCACCGCAACAAGCGCCTCGGGACAGGCGATAAATGCCCAAGGCGGGGATATGGGCATGGGTATGATGGCCGGTGGCGGCTGTGTGACTTGCCACGGCGTTGACCGTCAGGGGGGGCTTTTGTTGCCCCGCTTTTGGGTTTCCGCGCCGCCGTTGACGGCTGAGGCATTGTTTGGGGGGCATGAAGAGGACGGCCACGGCGACCATGAAGGATATTCCGATGAAACCCTTGGGCGGGCGATTACCCAAGGCATTGAACCCGATGGTGGGACGCTTGACCGGATCATGCCAAGATGGCGCATGTCCGCGCCGGACCTTGCTGATTTGATAGAATTCCTGAAAACGCCCGCTGCCGGGGCTTCAGATTAGGCTCTGTACGGTGGCCTCGCGAGGCGCACCTGCAAGGGGGCGATGAGCGGCCTAATGCGCCTCGGCCCAGTTTTTGCCTTGCCCGGCATCAACAATCAGCGGCACGTCAAGATGCACCGCCGGGTGAGCGGCGCCTTGCATGATGTCGCGGGCGGCGGTGGTGACGGCCTCCACCGCGTCCTCGCGCACCTCAAAAATCAGCTCGTCATGCACTTGTAGCAGCATTTTGCAGGGCAGGTTTTCTATCGCGGCGGGCATCCGGATCATGGCGCGGCGGATGATGTCGGCGGCGGTGCCTTGGATTGGCGCGTTGATCGCGGCGCGGCGCGCAAATCCGGCGCGGGGGCCTTTGGCGGCAATCTCGGGCGTGTGGATTTTGCGGCCAAAGAGCGTCTGCACATAGCCGTGTTCACGCGCGAAATTCACCGTGTCTTCCATATAGGTTTTGATCCCCGGGAAGCGCTCAAAATAGCGGTCGATGAAGCCCTGCGCCTCGGATCGCGGGATGCGCAGATTGCGGGCAAGGCCAAAGCCCGAGATGCCGTAGATCACGCCGAAATTGATCGCTTTGGCCTTGCGGCGGACCTCGGGCGTCATCTCATCCATCGGCACGCCGAACATCTCGGACGCGGTCATGGCGTGAATATCGAGGCCATCGCGAAACGCCTGTTTAAGGGCATCAATATCGGCCACATGCGCCAGTATGCGCAGCTCAATCTGAGAATAATCCAGGCTGACCAAAAGGTTGCCCGGCTCGGCAATGAACGCCTCACGAATGCGGCGGCCTTCTTCGGTGCGCACCGGGATGTTTTGCAGATTGGGATCGGTCGAGGCCAAGCGCCCGGTGGACGCGCCTGACTGCACATAAGAGGTGTGCACGCGGCCGGTTTCAGGATTGATGTGATCCTGCAGCGCATCGGTATAGGTGGATTTGAGTTTGGCCAACTGCCGCCAATCCAGCACCCGGCCCGGCAGTTCGTGCTCGGTGGCAAGGTCTTCAAGCACATCCGCGCCAGTGGCATAAGCGCCGGTTTTGCCTTTTTTGCCGCCGGGGAGGCTCATTTCGTCAAACAGAATTTCGCCAAGCTGTTTGGGGGAGCCGACGTTGAAGCTGCGGCCTGCGAGGGCATGAATTTCCGCTTCCAGCGCGGCCATTTTCTGGGCAAAGGCGTTTGACATGCGGCTCAGAGTTTCGCGGTCGACAAGTATGCCGTTCATCTCCATCTTGGCCAGCACCGGCACGAGGGGGCGCTCAAGGGTCTCATAGACCGTGGTCACTTGCGCCTTATGCAGCCGGGGTTTGAATATCTGCCACAGGCGCAGCGTTATATCGGCGTCTTCGGCGGCGTATTTCACGGCCGTCTCAAGCGGCACCCGGTCAAAGGTGATGGCGGATTTGCCCGTGCCGATCAGCGATTTTATCGGGATCGGTGTGTGATCGAGGTAACGCTGACTAAGCGCGTCCATGCCGTGATTATGCAGCCCCGCGTGCAGCACATAAGACATCAGCATGGTGTCATCAATCGGGGCCACATCAATGCCACGCCGGGCGAATATCTTGGCGTCGTATTTCATGTTCTGGCCGATTTTAAGGATGCTGTCATCCTCCAGCAGGGGCTTGAGCGCCTTGAGCACCTTCTCAATCGGCAACTGCCCCTCGGCCAGTTTATCCGAGCCAAAAAGATCGTCGGCGTCGCCGTCTTTATGGATCAGCGGGATATAACAGGCCTCGCCCGCGTCAACGCACAGCGAGATGCCCACCAATTCGGCGCGCATTTCGTCGAGCGAGGTGGTTTCAGTGTCCACCGCCACATATCCGCGCGCGGTGATGCGTTTGATCCAGACCTCAAGCGCGGCCATATCGCTGACATGCTGGTATTTGTCGGGGTCGATGGCGGGGTGGTCAGGGGCATCGTTCGTCTCTTGCGTGACGGGGTCGGTGATGGCCGGTGGCTCGACCCCAAGCTGATCGGCGAGGCGTTTGCTAAGGGTGCGAAACTCCATCTCGGCGAGGAAGGCCATGAGGGTTTCGGGGTCGGGATCATGCACCTCAAGATCGTCCAATGTGAAATCTAAGGGCGTGGCGCAATCAAGCTCAACCAACTGCCGCGACAGCCGGATTTGATCGGCATTGTCAATCAGGGATTGGCGGCGTTTGGGTTGTGTGATCTCATCGGCGTGCGCCAAAAGCGTATCAAGATCGCCGTATTCGTTGATCAAAAGGGCGGCGGTTTTCACCCCAATGCCCGGCGCGCCCGGCACGTTATCGACGCTGTCACCGGCCAAAGCCTGTACATCCACCACCCGGTCGGGGCCGACGCCAAACTTTTCCTCAACGCCTTCTACGTCAATCCGGCGGTTTTTCATTGCGTCGAACATCTCAACCCCGCCGCCGACAAGTTGCATCAGGTCTTTATCGGAGGAAACAATCGTCACCCGCCCGCCCGCATCGCGCGCCTGTACCGATAAAGTGGCGATGATGTCATCGGCCTCATAGCCCTCAATCTCATGGCAGGCGATGTTAAAGGCGCGGGTGGCGTCGCGGGTCAGGGGCATTTGCGGGCGCAGGTCTTCGGGCATCGCCTCGCGGTTGGCTTTGTATTCGGGATAAAGATCATTGCGAAACGTGTGACTACCCTTGTCAAAGATCACCGCCACATGGGTGGGGGCGTCATGGCCGCTATTGTCGGAAATATAGCGCTGCAGCATGTTGCAAAAGCCACTGACCGCACCAATGGGAAGCCCGTCGGATTTGCGCGTCAAAGGCGGCAGGGCGTGATAGGCGCGAAATATGAAGGCCGAGCCGTCAATCAGGTGCAAATGGCAGCCTTTGCCGAATTGTGTGGTCATGTCATGCCCCCGCAAAGATATGATGACTGTTTGGCATGAAGTCGCGCAGGGCACCAGCGGCTTTAATCGAATTTGGACATGGCGGGTATATTGAGCCATACTCAAATGCAACAAACGGAGGGACCCTGATGATCTGGATCAAACGCCTTATTGTGTTGCTGATACTGGCAGCCGCCGGATTTCTGACCTGGTCGTGGCTGGTTGGGCCTATTCGGATGAAACGCGATATTTCAAGCTTTGCGAAGATGATGGGTAGCTGCACGGATTTCAGCCAGGATTTCACCGATCCCTTCAGCGGCAAGTTCATGAACCGGGCCATTGCCGGGCCAGAGGGCGATACCTGCAAGCTCACCATGCAGACCAATTCCCCCCTGTCGCTGCAATGTGAATTCGCCAAGGAGGATATGCCGGAACTGGCCCGCGCCTTTGCTATGCGGGCGGGCAATATCAGCTTCTTTGGCGGAATGCAGATACATATGAGCACCGAAAACCCCGATGCCTTGCAGCGGGCAATGAACAGCCCGGCCTGTAAACTGATCGAGGGATAGGCCCTAGGCTTTCATTTTTCCACAAAGCGTTTCGGGATTAACTTGAGGCACAAGTTGATTTCGAAACGCTCACAACATCAATAGGGTCCGGGCGTTTCGCGCCAAACCTGTGATTGCGGGTTTCGCGCGAAACGCTTTAAATACTCTCGCCGGAGGCGTCCCAACGCAAGCCCCATGCGGTATCGCCGGATTAACCCTGCCGCTCTGACCTTGCCGTCAAAATCCCATCGCCACCCCAAAAGCAAAGCCCAATCCACCTGCGGCGTTGCTAAATTTTGGACATGACATCCGGTTTGCGCCATACTGCGGCAATAAAGCGTTTCGCAATTAAGTTGGGTCACAAGTTAATTGCGAAACGCATATAACGTCAAAGCGTTGCACCGCGGTTCGACACATTGTTTGTCTTAACAATAAGTCGAAACGCTTTAAAAGGAGGGCTGTGATGATCTGGTTCAAACGCCTTGTGATTTTATTGCTGCTGGTGGCCATTGGATTTCTTGGCTGGTCCTGGCAATTCGGGCCAATGCGCATGAAGCGCGATATTAATGACTTTGCAAAAAATATGGAAAGCTGCGCCGCTTTTGATCAGGATTTCAGAAATGCGTTCAACGGCGAGACCATGAACCGGGCCGTTTTGGGCCCAGTGGATGATACCTGCGGAGTTCGGATGGATACACTTTCCCCGCAGGTTATGCAGTGTGCGTTTGCAATGGAAGACATGCCGGAATTGGCTGCGGCCTTTGCCCGGCAGGCCGATAATATCGGATTTTTTGGCGGGATGAGCCTGACCATCGACACCCAAAGCACCGATCCGCTGCAACTGGCGATGAACAGTCCGGCTTGTGAATTTACCGAGCCTGAATAGCGTTATAAATCAGATTGATCAGGGTCGCCGCATTGGGTCAGGCAAGGCTCAGACCTTGCCTGCAAAATCCTTATGCACCAGTTTGCAATCGCAATAGGGGCATTCGACCCACCCCCGATTTTCAGGGATTTGCAGCCAAACGCGGGGGTGACCAAGCGCGCCCTCGCCGCCGTCACATGCGACGCGGTATTTATCAACGATCTGAACTTCGGGGGCTTGGGTTGTCATTGATTGCCGTTCCCTTTTCAATGGAATTGAATTAGGCCCGATTATGGGCGATCCGGAACGCAGGGGCAAGAGGACCATGGGTAAGAATGCCATCGAAATTCGCGGGCTACGGAAAACCTATAAGGCCGGGCGGGGTGCGCCCGAGAAACTGGCGCTCAAGGGGATTGATCTGGATATTCCCATGGGCGCGGTTTTTGGCCTGCTTGGCCCCAATGGCGCGGGCAAATCGACCTTGATCAACATCCTCGCCGGACTGGTGATCAAAACCGCCGGGCGCGTCACCATCTGGGGCTTTGATCAGGATGTGAACCCCCGGCAATCGCGGGCCTCAATCGGGGTGATGCCGCAGGAATTGAACCTTGATCCGTTTTTCACCCCGCGCGCCTCATTAGAGGTGCAGGCGGGGCTTTACGGCGTGCCTAAATCGCAACGCCGCAGCGATGAGATTTTGCGCCTTATCGGGCTGGAAGACAAAGCGCAGGCCTATGCCCGAACGCTCTCAGGCGGGATGCGGCGGCGGCTTTTGCTGGGCAAGGCGCTGGTGCATATGCCGCATATTCTGGTGCTCGACGAGCCAACGGCGGGGGTGGATATTGAGCTGCGCGAAATGCTGTGGGAAAATATCCGGCAGTTGAATGATCAGGGCATGACCATCATCCTGACCACGCATTACCTGCAAGAAGCCGAAGAAATGTGCGACGAGATTGCCATCATCAACCACGGCAGCCTTGTGGCGCGCGACAGCACGGCAAATCTGCTGGGGCGGCTGGACAGCAAAACCATGATCATTCATCCTGAAGAACCAATAACCGCCCTGCCCAAATGCGACGGGATTGAGGTGATCACCCGCCCGGATGGCGCGCTGGAGATCACTTATCAATCAGGGGCAACCCCGGCCGAGGCGGTGCTGGACGCGGTGCATAAGGCAGGCATCCGCATTCGCGATGTCAAAACCGAGCAGGCGGATTTGCAGGATGTGTTTTTGGAGCTGACCAAAAGCGGTTAACCCCGGTCAATCCGCGCCTGATAGCAGTTGTTCTTTGATGAGCGCACATGCATATAGGCCACTTTGGGATTGCCAAACACCTTGGCCGCATATCCTGTGATGTCCTCGGAACGGGTCACCGCGCCGGTGCCGTACACAATCCGGTGATGCGCGTCATAGCCTTTTAGCAGGTAATCCGGGCTGGTGGCCAAAACTGGCGGCATTTCCGTTTGCGAGCCATAGCCCGTGCAGGCATCGGCACATAAAAACACCGGGCCGGTTTCGGCATAGGCTTGGGTTTTTTCAAACGGACGGTAGGCAAAAACCAACATGCCGCGCCCTTGGGGGATGTCACACAGGCAATGGCGACAAGGGTTGCCTTGGCCGTCTGATATGTGGCGCTCGGGCGGGTGGCCGTAGGCGTCGGGCGCGCCGGTGCGATAGGCGCGAGCCTGATCCTCAGGCATGGCGGTGAATTTGATCTGCATTTTGCTCATCCTTTGAGGGGAAAGATGAGGCTTTGATGCCGTATGCGCCGCGCCCAAGCGACCCGGATCATGCGGGA
>CAZZKL010000106.1:0-10986 GCA_964655135.1 uncultured Roseovarius sp.
CTGCGCCACCGCCATGCCGTAACCGGGGATGATCACAACGCTGTCGGCGTCGTTCAAAGCGGCGGCAACACCGTCTGTCTCGATCGACACCTGTTCACCTTCGACCGCCATCTGCGGACCGGACGGGCCGCCGAAACCACCAAGGATCACGCTGACGAACTTGCGGTTCATCGCCTTGCACATGATGTAGGACAGGATCGCACCACTTGAGCCAACCAGCGCCCCGGTAACGATCAACAGATCGTTGCCAAGGGTGAAACCAATCGCCGCCGCCGCCCAGCCGGAATAGCTGTTGAGCATGCTCACAACCACCGGCATATCCGCGCCGCCAATGCCCATGATCAGATGCCAGCCGATAAAGCCCGCAATCAGCGTCACCAGAACCATAGTCCAGACGCCCGCGCCGTTGAAATAGATCAGCCCGAGGATGATACAAGCCGCCAGCGCCCCGGCATTGAGCATATGCCCGCCGGGCAGTTTTTCAGAGTTGCCGCTGATCTTGCCAGCCAGCTTGCCAAAGGCCACAACCGAGCCGGTGAATGTTACGGCCCCGATGAAGATGCCAAGGAAAACCTCGACCTTGAGGATGGCAATCTCAACGCTGTCCTTATGGGCCAGTTTCTTGGCAAATCCGGTGAGCGCATCAAGGTTTTCGCCTGAGGCAATCATCGACAATACGTTGCCAAGCTCCAGTTCGGCATTCAGCCCGATGAACACCGCCGCAAGACCCACAAAGGAATGCAACGCCGCCACCAGTTGCGGCATTTCGGTCATTTCAACCCGGCGCGCCACCTCATAGCCCGCATAAGACCCAATGGCGATGGCCGGAAGCAGCAGCCAGTAATGGCCAAGACCGGGGCCAAAGATGGTGCCGATAATGGCCAGCCCCATGCCGACAATACCGTACCATACGGCGCGCTTGGCGCTTTCTTGGTTGGATAGCCCGCCCAAAGACAGGATGAAAAGAACAGCGGCGGCGATATAGGCGGCCGAGACAATTCCAATGCTCATGTCGCTCTCCTCAGGATTTCTGGAACATGGCAAGCATCCGGCGGGTCACCAGAAAACCTCCCACGACGTTAATGGTGGCGATCAGCACGGCGATGGTGGCCAGTAACGTAACCAGAAAACTACCCGATCCGATCTGTAAGAGTGCCCCCAAAATCACGATGCCGGAAATGGCATTAGTCACCGCCATAAGCGGCGTATGCAGCGCGTGCGCCACATTCCAGATGACCTGAAAACCGATGAAACACGACAGCGCAAACACGATCAAATGGCTCATAAAGCTGGCGGGCGCATAGGCCCCGATCAGCAGCATCAGAACACCGCCAATGGCCAGCATCCCCACCTGTTGCTTGGTCGCGGCCTTGAACGCGGCCACCTCATTGGCGCGCTTTTCCTCCGGCGTCAGCTCTTTGGGGGCCGCAGGTTTGGCCGCAATCGCCGCCACTTTCAAGGGCGGCGGCGGGAAGGTGATCTTGCCCTTATAAGCCACGGTTGAGCTGCGGATCACATCATCATCCATATCGTGATTGATCTTGCCGTTTTTATCCGGCGTCAGATCCGACAGCATATGGCGGACATTATTGGCATAAAGCATCGAGGCCTGCGCCGCCATCCGGCTGGGAAAATCGGTATAGCCAATGATGGTCACACCGTTTTTGGTGGTGATTTTTTCGTCCATCACCGTGAGCTTGCAATTGCCGCCCTTCTCAGCCGCGAGATCAACAATCACGCTGCCGGGCTTCATTGCTTCAACCATATCCTTGGTCCACAATTCCGGCGCTTCGCGGTTGGGGATAAGCGCTGTGGTGATCACAATATCCACCTCGGGGGCCAATTCACGGAACTTGGCAAGCTGAGCCTCGCGGAACTCAGGGGAGGACACGCTGGCATAACCGCCGGTTTCCGCGCCGTCTTTCTGTTCTTCCTTGAAATCAAGGTAAACAAATTCAGCGCCCATGCTTTCGACCTGCTCGGCCACCTCGGGGCGCACATCAAACGCCAGCGTAATCGCGCCCAAAGATGTGGCCGTGCCAATCGCGGCCAATCCGGCCACGCCTGCGCCCACCACCAGAACCTTGGCCGGCGGCACCTTGCCCGCCGCCGTGATTTGCCCGGTAAAGAAGCGGCCAAAATTATTGCCCGCTTCGATCACCGCACGGTAGCCAGCGATATTGGCCATCGAGCTGAGCGCGTCCATCTTCTGTGCCCGGCTGATACGCGGCACCATCTCCATCGCGATGACATTGGTGCCACCGGCACTGAGCGCCTTCATGCCCGCCTCATTGGCCCCGGGGTTAAAGAAGGAAATCAGCGTCTGACCCTTGCGAAACCGCTTCAGCTCGGTCTCATTTGGCGGGCGGACCTTGGCGACCACATCAGCGGCTTTCCACAAAGCAGCGGCGGTTTTCACAACCGAGACACCGGCGTCTTTATAGGCCTTATCATCAAACCCGGCAGGTTTCCCGGCCCCGGTTTCAATCACGCAATCATAGCCCAGTTTTTGCAACTGCATTGCCGAGTCCGGCGTCATCGCAACGCGCGCCTCATGCGGCATAACTTCTTTGGGTGTTCCGATTTTCAATGCCTGTCCCCCTTCTGATCTTAAGGTCCCGCATGATCGCGCCCCGATCACGTCCCTGCATTCATAGCCTCAGGTCGCCCTGTTTCACAAGGCTCGGACCCGCGCCCTACACCCAGCGGCGGGTTTTTTCGCAATAACGCGCGAAATCCGCGCGAAATTTGCGCCTGAGCCGGTCTTCTTCGGGGATGATAAAGCGTTTTTCGATCAACCAGACAAACACCGGCACCAGCGCCAGCGATAAAACCGCATCCCAGCGCAGGCAAAGCCCGGCCAAAACCAAGGCATCCCCAACATAAATAGGGTTGCGCGTGCGCTTGAATATGCCGCTGGTGATCAGCGCGCTGGCCTCCATATGCGGCACAACCGTGGTGCGGGCGCGGCGAAACTCATAGAACGCCAGCGCCATCAGCACCAGCCCGGCCCCCACCAGCAACCCCCCGGCGAAATCCGGCCAACCATCGCCAAAATACAATCCCATCGGGAAATATGTAGCCTGCGCCCAGACCATCACCGCAAACACAAACAGCCAGACCGGTGGCAGATCAATCCATTTCATATGGGCATTCCTTACGTTGTTTTGCCAAAGCATAAACATCCCCCCCAC
The DNA here is from genome assembly GCA_964655135.1 of uncultured Roseovarius sp. Lineage (GTDB taxonomy): Bacteria > Pseudomonadota > Alphaproteobacteria > Rhodobacterales > Rhodobacteraceae > Roseovarius. Next base: position 3,195 of record CAZZKL010000106.1, read on the forward strand.
GGGAAGGAAAGGCGTGACTTGTCTTGGCGGGCAAAATAGGGTCAGTTTCCACTCATGGGAGAGCATGAATGACACTCAACGGCAAACACGCGCTGATTACCGGCGGCGGCACCGGCATTGGCCTTGCCATTGCCCGCGCTCTGGCCTTGGCCGGGGCCAAGGTCACCATCACCGGGCGGCGGCAAGAGGTGCTTGAGGCCGCCGCCGGGGAGGGCCTCTATGCGGCGGTGATGGATGTGACCGATGAGGCGGCGGTCGGGGAGGCGATCAAACAGGCGGTTGCTGCCCGTGGCCCGATCCAGATTTGCGTCCCCAACGCGGGCATTGCCGAAGGCCGCGCCCTGCATAAAACCGACGCGGCATTTTGGCGCAAAGTCATGGCAACCAATCTGGATGGTGCGTTCTTTACCATCCGCGAATGCCTGACATCCATGCGCGAAACCGACTGGGGCCGGGTGATTGCCATTTCCTCCATTGCCGGTCTGAAGGGCCTGCGTGGGGCGTCGGCCTATACTGCCTCGAAGCATGGGCTGATTGGCCTTATCCGGGGGCTGAGTGAGGATTATCTGGGCCAACCCATAACATTTAACGCGCTTTGCCCGGGCTATGTGGACACCGATATTATCGCCCAAAACGTGGCCTCGATCAGCGCCCGCACCGGTGCTAGTGAGGAGGCCGCCCGCGACATGATGATTGAGGCCAACCCCCATAAGCGCCTGATAGAACCCGATGAGGTGGCCGCCGCCGCGCTGTGGCTGTGCGGTCCCGGCTCGCAAAGCATCAACGGTCAGGCGATTGAGATCGCCGGGGGGCAGTTTTGAGCGGGCCGCTCGTCGGGCGTCACCGCCCGCCTCGCGAGGCCGGCACGAAAGAGCCGGACAAGCGGATCGGCACCCCATGACACGCGATGAATTCAACACATTCTGCGCCAGCCTCACCGCCACCAATCATGTGGTGCAATGGGGCAATGCCGATGTCTGGAAGGTGGGCACCAAGGTGTTTGCCATCTGCGGCTGGAATGACGGGCGCGATGCTTTTACCTTCAAAGCCTCTGAAATTGCCTTTGAGGTATTGCGCGATCACCCCGGTATCCGCCCCGCGCCCTATCTGGCGTCGCGCGGATTGAAATGGCTACAGGTTTACGGTCAGCCGGGGCTTTCAGACCCCGAGCTGCGCGATCATCTGGTGATGTCCTATCACCTTGCCGCCGCCAATCTCACCAAGAAAATGCGGCGCGAGCTTGGGGTTCCTGATCCGGATCAGGATCAGTAAATCCCGTTGGCCTTTTGCACGGCACGGACATAGGCAACGATGACCTTGAGATCGGCATCGGTAATCCCATCGACCGGCGGCATATTGCCGAAAGTCCAGTGATGCTGCTGTACCCCCTGCCGGGCGGCGCGGAAAAACGCCTCATCCCCGTGATGACCGGGGAAATAATATTTGTGAATCAAAGGCGGCCCTTTGCCCTCTCTGCCGCCAGCGTCATCGCCGTGGCATTTGGCGCATTTACCCTTGAACGCGCGCGCGCCCAAGGCCGCATTGCCCGACAGTTCAGGCATGGAAACCGCAACAATAGCGTCCTCTCGCAGGTTTTGCGCCATTGCCTCCGGGCGCGGTCCGCCCCGGCCCATAAACATCCACATGGCAAGGAAAGCCACAGCCACCCCCACCGCCAAAGCTACAATCCATTTCATCAGTTGCCCCGCAATAAATTTGTCATTATCTCTGCAATGCACCTTCCAGCGGGGGGGAGGTCAAGACCCTAGTCAGGCGGATTTCAAAATCCACTCAGCCTGCCCCATGGCCCAAGCCCGCGCGGCACCGCCAAACCCCTCAAACAGCGGCCGGCTTACCGGGTCGTTTTGCGCATTATATTCCGGGTGCCATTGCACCGAAAGGGTAAAGCCCTTGGCCCCTGCCACATAAATTGCCTCAGGCGTGCCATCATCGGCGCGACCATCAACCACAATGCCCGGCCCCGGCAGGCAAATCCCCTGACCGTGCAGGGTGTTGGTCATCACGTCATCTGCCCCGATCAGCCGGTGAAAAACGCCCTGCGGGGTAAATGCCACTTTATGGCGCAGGGCAAACTGCTCATCCAGCGTGCCCTCGGGGGGCATCCGGTGATTGTCACGCCCCGGCAGATCGCGAATCTCCGGATGCAAGGTGCCGCCCATGGCGACATTCACCTCCTGAAAGCCCCGGCACAGGCCCAAAAACGGCTGGCCCCGCTCCACACAGGCGCGAATAAGCGGCAAAGTGATCTGATCGCGCGCCCGGTCAAACGTGCCGTGCGCCTCGGTCTCAGGCTCGCCGTATTCTTGGGGGTGCACATTGGGCCGCCCGCCGGTCAGCAAAAACCCGTCACAGGTTTGCAGCAACTCATCCACCGTCACCATCGCCGGATCACTTGGAACAATCAGCGGCATACATTTTGCAACGCATGACACCGCGCAAGAGTTCATATCCCCGGTGGCATGGACCGGGTAACGATCATCAATCGTGTATTGATTGCCAATAATGCCAATAACCGGGCGTTTCATTGCGGATCCTGTTGTTCACCTCTGAGATACCATTATAACCATCCACAAGATAATAAAACACCAAAGCCCGCGCAATCAGCCGTGCGCAAATGCACCTATCCATGCCCAAACCCTTGCAGCCCGCGCGCGTTTCGCTACACCTGTCAGCAGACCTTCAGGAGATGCCAGATGCGCGATGCCACCCCCCAGACGATTTACCTCAAGGATTATACGCCCTTTGGCTATGTGATCGACAAGGTTGATCTGACATTCCGCCTGCATCCCAGCAAAACCCGCGTCCTGTCGCGCATTGAGTTTCGCCCAAACCCCAAGGCCACCGACAAAACCTTCTTCCTGCACGGCGAAAATCTCAATCTGATCAGCGCCCGGATTGATGGCGCGGATGTGACCCCTGACATCACCGAACAGGGCCTGACCTGCGCCGTGCCCGACGCGCCTTTTGTCTGGGAGACCGAGGTTGAGATCAACCCCGAGGCCAACACCGCCCTTGAGGGGCTTTATATGTCACCGCAGAACGTCGGAGCCGGTAACGCCGGTGCAGGCGAAAGTCTGCAAACTGAAAAAGCCATGTATTGCACCCAATGCGAGGCCGAGGGCTTTCGCAAAATAACTTATTACCCCGACCGCCCCGATGTGATGGCCACATTCACCACGCGGATTGAAAGCGATTTGCCTGTGCTTTTGTCAAATGGCAATCCGGCAACAGGTGGAGACGTGGCCGAATGGCATGACCCTTGGCCAAAACCGGCGTATCTGTTTGCGCTGGTGGCGGGTGAGTTGATCAATCACCCCGATACATTCACCACTAAGTCAGGCCGTGAAGTAGAGCTGAATATCTGGGTACGCCCCGGCGATGAGGATAAATGCGCCTTTGGCATGAGCGCCCTCAAGGCCTCAATGAAATGGGATGAGGATACCTATGGCCGCGAATACGATCTGGATATTTTCAACATCGTCGCGGTGGATGATTTCAACATGGGAGCGATGGAAAACAAGGGGCTGAATATTTTCAACTCATCTTGCGTTCTGGCCTCGCCTGAGACCTCGACCGATGCCAATTTTGAGCGGGTCGAGGCCATTATAGCGCATGAATATTTCCACAACTGGACCGGCAATCGCATCACCTGCCGCGATTGGTTTCAGCTCTGCCTCAAAGAAGGCCTGACGGTGTTTCGCGACAGTCAGTTCACTTGCGATATGCGCAGCGCGCCGGTCAAACGCATCTCGGATGTGATGGCCCTGCGCGCGCGTCAGTTTCGCGAGGATAACGGCCCGTTGGCGCACCCGGTTCGGCCTGACAGCTTTGTTGAGATCAACAATTTCTATACCGCGACGATCTATGAAAAAGGCGCCGAGCTGATCTCAATGCTCAAAACCCTTGTGGGCGATACGGATTATTACAAAGCGCTCGACCTTTATTTTGAGCGCCATGACGGGCAGGCCTGCACCATTGAGGATTGGCTCAAGGTGTTTGAGGATACCACCGGTCAGGACCTGAGCCAGTTCAAGATTTGGTACGAACAAGCTGGCACGCCGCGCCTTGAGGTCCGGGATGAATATGCCGACGGCACTTATACCTTGCATTTCAAACAAACCACACCGCCCACGCCGGGACAAGATAGCAAAGCGCCGCGCGTCATTCCGGTGGCCACCGGGCTGTTGGGGCCAAATGGCGATGAGGTGGTTGAAACCACTTTGCTGACCCTGACCGAGGCCCGCCAAAGCTTTACCTTCATGGGGTTAAGCGCCCGCCCCGTGCCGTCCATCTTGCGCGGCTTTTCCGCGCCGGTGATCGTGCAACGCAAAACCACAAATGCCGAGCGCGCCTTTCTGCTGGCCCATGACACCGATCCGTTTAATCGCTGGGAAGCAGGCCGCGCGCTGGCCCGTGACGGGCTGATTGCGATGATCCGCGATGGGGCCACCGCCGATAATACCTATCTCAATGCGGTGCAGACCATGATGCGCGATGACAGCGCCGACCCGGCGTTTCGCGCGCTGGCCCTGTCGCTGCCCTCACAGGATGATCTGGCGCAGGCGCTTTATGAGGCGGGCCACACCCCCGATCCGCAAGCCATCTGGGAGGCGCTGGAAAGCCTGCGCACCGCGCGCGCTTTGCACCTGCAAGACACCGCCACGCGGCTTTATGCCGAGCATCAGATCACGGGTGATTACCGCCCCGATGCAACACAATCAGGCGCGCGGGCGCTGGCCAATGCCGCCCTTTCGATGATCACCCGTTGGGATGGCGGCGCGCAGGCCGGGCGGCAATATCAGGCGGCGGGCAACATGACGCAGCAACTGGCGGCATTTTCATGCCTGCTTGAGGCCGGCAATGGCGCCAAAGCCGTGGCGGATTTTTATCAACAATGGCAGCATGACCGGCTGGTGCTGGATAAATGGTTCACCCTTCAGGTGCTGCACGCCGCCCCCGATGAAACCGCCCAAACCGTTGAAACCCTGACCAAACATCCCGATTTCACCTTGAAAAACCCCAACCGTTTTCGCGCCACTTTGGGGGCGCTGCCAATGTCCCCCGCCGGGTTCCATCATATATCGGGCAAGGGGTATAAACTGCTGGCCGACTGGCTGATCCGACTGGACCCGCTTAATCCGCAAACCACCGCCCGGATGTGCTCGGCGTTTGAAACGTGGACGCGCTATGATGACAACCGCCAAAGCCTGATCCGGGGTCAGTTGAAGCGCATTCTGGACACGCCGGACTTAAGCCGCGACACCACCGAAATGATCAGCCGCATTTTGGCCGCCTGATCTTTTGCGCACCCTATTCCGGGTAACCTGCACGTCGGGTAACGTCTTGACTTGCACCTGTGGCATGTGGCCTTAGAATGCACCGCTCAAGAAAACCAGCAAACCGATGGATGAATATATGCCAACCCATGAGTACAAAGTCCTGCCCGCCCCCAGCAAAGGCCGCAAAGGCCCCGGCATCAAGGGGGCTGAGGCCCGGTTTGCCCATGCGCTTGAAGCCTTGATCAATGAAATGGCGGCTGAGGGCTGGTATTATCAGCGCTCGGATATGCTGCCCCATGAACAGCGGCAGGGGATCAGATCATCACAAACCACCTATCGCTCGGTTCTGGTGTTTTGCCGTGAGATCAATGCCGAAGATGACGGGTCTGAGCCATCGGTTGAGGCGCTAACTCCGCCTGTAGAGGACCCCCAAAGCGAGGAGTCCGAGCCAGACCCCGATTTTGCGCCCCAACCTGAGGCTGAGGAAACTGAAGCTGAGGAAAATTCCGAAGAAACGCCCCCCGAACGTTTCACCTGATCTGCCGCACGGGCCTGACCCCAGCTAAACTTGCCTGAACGCGGTGCCATAGGCCTGCGGTCAATACTCTGCCTGCCTCTGCCTCTGCCCAATGCCGATGCCGGTGCCGCAGATATTTTGTGAATTTACACAAAAAAGTTCCCTCTGCCCCCTTCTATTCGCCCGATTTTAGTCTAAACTTTGCTGCTGCAACTCGCATAGGTGTTTAAAATGTCCAAGACTGATCCATTTGGGTTTGATATGTCCGTCTCGTCCGCAAAGAAGAAAAACCCGCGCGGGCGGCGCGGATTGTCGGGGGCGTCGGAGACATCTATCAGGATTTGCGAGCATGAAGGCTGTGACGAGGCCGGTAAATACCGCGCCCCAAAAGCGCCGGATGTGCTGGATGATTATTTCTGGTTTTGCAAGGAACATGCCCGCGAATACAATCTGAAGTGGAATTTCTTCCACGGCACTACCGAGGCCGAGATGAACGCGCAACTGTCGAAAGACAAAGTATGGGAGCGCGAAACCAAACCCTTCGGCGATCCCGAAGCGCGGGCCTGGGCGCGGCTTGGCATTGAAGACCCGCATCAGGTGCTGGGCGTAAATGCCACGCAAAACCCCGGCAAAGGTGCCACCGGCAAACGCAAACTGCCGCCCACCGAGCGCCGCGCGATTGAAATTCTTGAGGCCAAGGACAACGCCACCAAGGCCGAGCTGCGCAAATCCTATAAGGCACTGATCAAGGTGCTGCACCCCGACATCAACGGCGGCGACCGGTCTCAGGAAGAGCAGTTGCAACAAGTTGTCTGGGCCTGGGATCAACTGAAAGAAAGCCGGTTTTTCAAATAAAACGGGTGGCCTGAACGCCGGGGCTGACAGGACATAAAAATCTGGTGCAACTGGCCTTAGCTTCCCCTTGCCCTTCGATCCAATTTGGGGCACCACTGAGCAAAACGCGCACCCTATTCAAGGAAAACGGCCCATGGCTGACGGCAGCATCGACAGAGACGCCAAACCCACCGAAGATATTTCGGTGTCAGAAGTGTTTGGTATTGAAACAAAAATGACCGTGAAAGGCTTTGCCGGGCGTACCGAGCGCGTGCCGGACATTGACCAGACCTATAAGTTTGATCCCGATACCACGCTGGCGATTCTGGCCGGGTTTTCCCATAATCGCCGGGTGATGATCCAAGGCTATCACGGCACGGGTAAATCCACCCATATCGAACAGGTGGCGGCACGGCTTAACTGGCCTTGTGTGCGGGTCAATCTTGACAGCCATATCAGCCGGATTGACCTGATCGGCAAAGACGCCATCAAACTGCGCGACGGTGTACAAGTCACGGAATTCCATGAGGGCATCCTGCCCTGGGCGTTGCGCAATCCAACGGCGATTGTGTTTGACGAATATGACGCCGGCCGCGCCGATGTGATGTTTGTGATCCAGCGGGTTTTGGAGGCGGATGGCAAGCTGACACTGCTGGACCAGAATGAGGTGATCACGCCAAACCCGTATTTCCGGCTGTTTGCCACGTCTAACACTGTCGGCCTTGGCGATACCACCGGGCTGTATCATGGCACGCAGCAGATCAACCAGGGCCAGATGGACCGCTGGTCACTGGTGGCGACGCTGAATTACCTCAGCCACGACGCCGAAACCCAGATCGTTTTGTCCAAGAACCCGGTGTTCAACAATGACAAGGGCCGCAAAACCATCAGTCAGATGGTCACCGTGGCCGACCTCAGCCGCACCGCGTTCATGAATGGCGAGCTATCCACGGTGATGAGCCCGCGCACAGTGATCACATGGGCGCAAAACAGCACCATTTTTGGCGATATTGGCTATGCCTTCCGCCTGACATTTCTGAATAAATGCGATGAGCTGGAACGGCAAACCGTGGCCGAGTTTTATCAGCGCTGCTTTGACGAAGAGCTGCCGGAATCGGCGGCAAGCATGAGTTTGGGGTGA
>CAZZKL010000107.1:0-10964 GCA_964655135.1 uncultured Roseovarius sp.
TGATCCGCTCGGCCACGCCGCCGGTGGACATGAAGGAGGACGCCAATATGAAAAACGGGATGGCCAGCAAGGTTGAATGGCCTTCAAAGGCCGAAAACAGCGTCTGCGCGATTGAGGCCAGCGTGCTGTCTGAGAATATCAGCAAAAACAGGATCGAGCTCATGCCAAGCGACACCGCGATGGGCACGCCGATCATCATCAGGCTGATCACCATCAGGAATAAAAGGGCAACGGTCATTGGGCCTGCTCCTCATGTTGGGCGCGCATTTCTTCAAGCTCGTCCTCAACCTCGTGGCTGGCAATCAGCCGGTCAATATCCCCTTTCCAGACGGCAATCGCGGCCTGGATATAGCGAAACAAAAGCAGGGCCATCGACAGGGGCAGCACAAAATACGGCACCAACCGGGGCAGTTTTTCATAAGCCACGCCCTCATTAAATATACCCGCAAGCCAGGTCAGCGACCCGGGCATTGAGACGCTTTCAACCTCGTACCAGCCCTTGCCGCGAAAATTTTGCTCAAACCCGGTTGGAAACCAGCGCCCGGTTGTCTTGGGCAGGTTGGCAAAATTCGCCCAGTAATCCCACGACCCTTTCAGCAGAAAAATCGTGAACATGATGCAGATCGCAACCGAGACCAGCGCCAGAATGCGCCGCGTTTTTGGCTCCAGCAGATTGATCATCGCATCGACCCCAAGATGCGCATGTTTCTTGACCGCATATGAGGCCCCCAGAAGACAAAGCCAGCCGAACATAAACACGGTCAGTTCATTGCCCCAAAGGCCTATATTTTCCAGTTTTATGAATTCGATAAAGGCCGGGGGATCATTGGAAAACGCCTTACGCACAACAACATTTGTAAATGTGATCAGCGTCATCAGCCCAAGCAGTACAGCGATGATCGTCTCTTCGATACGGTCGCTTATGGATGATTTACTATGCATAATCCCCTCCCCCAGCTGTTAAAAAGGCGGGCCATTCTATCAACAGCCCGCCAGGTGGGAGCGCATTCAGGGCGCTCCTCATGTTTGTCTTACATGCTGGCGTTGATCGCCTGAGCCGCGTCGATATTTTCCTGGCCCACATCGCCTTTGAACTTGTCCCAGACCGGCATCATTGTCTCAACCCAGACCTGACGTTGTTCAGGTGTGAGCGTGCGCACAACGCCGCCTGCGGCAATAATGGCCTGCTTGGCTTCATCGTTCACAGCAGTGGATTCTTTGTTGCGGGTCGCGGTGACCTCGGCCAGAATCGTCAGGAACTGATCGCGCACATCGGCGTCAAGCCCGTTGAGCCAATCCACATTGGTCACCACCAGATAATCAATGATGCCGTGGTTGGTTTCGGTCACGCCGTCCTGAACCTCAAAGAATTTCTTGCCGTAGATGTTAGACCAGGTGTTTTCCTGCCCATCGACAACGCCCTGTTGCAGCGCGCCGTACACTTCGGAAAATGCCATTTTTTGCGGGCTGCCACCGATGGCTTCCATTTGCGCCACCAACACATCCGAGCTTTGCACCCGGAATTTCAGACCATTAGCATCAGACGGCAAAATCAGCGGCACATTGGCCGACATCTGCTTCATGCCGTTATGCCAATAGGCCAGCCCCTGAAGGCCCCGGTTTTGCATACTGTCCAGCAGGCCCTGACCGGCATCAGACGCTTGAAACGCATCCACCGCGTCAATGTTTTTGAACATGAAGGGCAGATCAAAAATCCGGAATTTCTTGGTGAATTTCTCAAATTTCGACAGGCTGGGTGCGGCCAGTTGAACGTCGCCCTGAAGCAGCGCCTCAAGCACTTTGTTGTCGTCATAAAGCGTCGAATTTGGGTACACTTCCATGCAGGCCTTGCCCTGCATCTCATCATTCACCCGTTGCGCAAGCAGCGTTGCCGCTATCCCCTTGGGGTGCTTGTCGGTGTTGGTTACATGGCTGAACTTGATGACGACTTCGCCCTCTTCACAACTTGCCAAAGCAGCAGTTGCAGATACGCTCAGAGCCAGTGCCGTGGCGGCAGCGGTCAGAAATTTCATCTGGTGTCTCCTCCCATTTAATTAAGACATTGTAATAGACGCCCGCATGACACGCGCGCGCTGCGGCCATGGTCGGTCAAGGGGGGATTTGGCTCAAGCTTTTGTTGCTAAAGCCTTAACCAATGCGATTAATCCCATATTTATGGGCAGTTACGCGCCGACCTTAATCTTAAATTTCTCAGTGATCTTTTCACTTGTGCGAAAAACCGCACAGATTATCCCCCAGCCATGCGATAATCCGCACAGCTCAGCGCCGGTAATCCTCGGGGCGGATTCGATAGCGTGCCAGCTTATCATAGAAGGTTTTGCGCGGTAGTTTCAGCGCCTCAGCCGCCGCCGCCGCGCGGCCATTTTGCCGCCCCAAAGCGGCGATCAATAATGTGCGCTCGACCCGCGCCATTTGCTCGGACAATCCCAGCCCCTGCGCGTCGGGTGCCCCTTCCGGCATCCCCATAACAAACCGCATCGCCGCAGACATCAACGCGCGCGCATTGCCGGGCCAGTCCTGCGCCATCAGCGCCGCCAGATGATCGGGGGGAATTTCCGGCGCTTGTATGCCTGATTGCTCGGCGGCCTGCGCCACATAATGGCGAAACAACACCGGAATATCCTCGGGCCGCTCAGCCAAAGACGGGATCCGGACCGGCATCACATCGAGGCGATAATATAGTTCGGCATGAAAGCTGTCATCGGCCTCAAGATCGGTGGTTGAGCCGGCCAAAATCCGGGTGCCGCCCCCCGTATCTGCGCCGTCTTCGATACGCGCCAGCACGGCATATTGCGTCTCGGACGGGAGCGCGCTGATTTCATCAAGGAAAAGACTGCCCCCGGCGGCCTCGGCGCAAGCGGCGTGAAAGCCCTCAGGAGACAGCGCCACGGCGGTTTTTTTGACAAACGGCCCGGTGGCCACAGGCGACATGAGGTGGATCACCTCGGCCACCTTTGATACCCCCGCCCCGGGCGGCCCCTTGACCAGAACCTCGGCCCCCGTCCGCCCCCCCGTCCGCCCCCCTGTCCGCACCCCTGTGCGCGCCACGGCCCGCACCCTTGCGCGCAAATCCGCGGCCAGTTGCGAGGTGCCAAACAACATCCGCGCCGCCGGATCGCCGGTTTCCAGTTGCAGCTTTAGCGCCCGATTTTCCAGCACCATCGCCCGCGCCGCCAAGGCCCGGCGCAACACCGCCACCAGATCGGCAGGCGCGCATGGTTTTTCCAAAAATCCAAACGCGCCCTTGGTCATGGCATCTACCGCCATCGGGATGTCGCCCTCACCGGTCAGCAGCACCACCGGCAGGTCGGGATCGGCCTCATGGGCGTAGTGCAACAGGTGAAACCCATCGCGCCCCGGCATCCGGATATCTGACAGAATGACGCCCTCAAACGCCGCTGTAATATGATCTTTGGCGGCAACAAATGACCCGGCTGAGATTGGAGTTATCTCAGCCAATTCAAGGGTTTGCACCAGAGATTCCCGCACGGCGGCATCATCATCAACCACCAAAACCTTGCCTAGCGCCGCCTCAAGCCCGCTCATGCCGCCACCTCTGCCTGACAATATTCCAGCTCAACCGTAAACATCGCCCCACCCCCGACATTGGCCCCGTGAATATTACCGCCAAAACTTTGCACCAGCCCATATGAGATCGACAGGCCCAGCCCCATCCCCTCCTCGTCGCTGACCTCTTTGGTGGAATAAAACGGCTCAAATATCCGGTCGGGATCGGCAATGCCCGGCCCGGTGTCGCGCACCGTGACGGTCAGTTTTTGTTTGGCATTCACTGCAATATCAATGCGTTTTTCGCCGTCCTGACCGGCCATGGCATCGGCGGCATTGTTGATCAGATTAACAAAGACCTGCCCCAGCCTGACCTCCCCGCCCAAGGCATAAACCGGCTTGCCCGGCACCCAGTTCAGCGCGATGCCTTCCGCGCGCAGCCGGGCGCCGGTCAGTTCCACCGCCGTGTTGATCACCTGCACCAGATCGACCTTGCCCATCGGCTCATTTTCATTGCGTGAAAACGCCCGCAAATTCTTGATGATCCGCGCCGCCCGCGCCGCCAGTTGTGAAATGCGCGACAGATTTTCAACCGCAGCACCGGGTTTGTTTTTCGCCAGAAACGCCGCGCCATTATCGGCGTATTGCCGGATCGCCATTAACGGCTGATTAAGCTCATGACTGATCCCGGCGCTCATCTGCCCCAACGCGCTGAGCTTACCAGCCTGCACCAGATCGGCCTGTGCCTGTTTCAGCGCCCGGTTGGTGCCGGATAATTCCGCCGTGCGCTCGGCCACGCGGGTTTCCAGCATCGCATTGGCCCGCGCCAATGTGCGCCGCCGCTCAGCCGTCAGAAACAAAAAAGCGCCAAATATCAAACAGATAAGGGCAAAAACAGAGGCCTGTAATCCAGCCAGACGCAGGGCCGGGTTTACATTGATCACCGCGTGCCCGACCATTCCGATCACCGGTATTGGCTGTTTCAAATGCAAGGCTCGATGCGGCAGATAGGCCCCCCAATTCATCCGCCAAATCTCATACCCGCCCACATTGGAGGCGCTAAAATCCGGCATTGGCCCCGCGCGGGGATGCAGCCCAATACCCCCGGCCCCGCTTTGCCAGAACAACAATTCTGAGCGGTTGGACAAAAACACATCACCATCCGAGGTGGTGAAAAACACCGCCGGTTGCCCGCCAATCCAATCCCATTCCAGCTCGGCCACATCAACCATGACAATCAGCACCCCGGTCACGCCGCCCCCCGGGCCAAACGCCGGGGCGGCATAGACATAAGCCCGGGTGTTTTGCGCGCCATAAAGGCCATGCTCCGCCCCTAAAGCCCCGGTTAAAGCCCGGCGAAAATAGCCGCTTTGCCGCAGGTCACCCGGCGCATCCCCCGCCTGTGCCAGCACAGCCCCCTTGGCATTGGTATAGATCAACGCCAATGCCCCGGTTTTATCGGCGGCCTCAAGCAACAGCCGGTTGGCCGCCGCCGCATCATTGCCCGCGTTCAGGCGTGTCAGCGCCGGGTGCTCGGCCATCAGCACCGCCAGTTCCTGATAGCGCCGCAACTGCCCGGTGAAGCGGTCCGTCGCCAGCGCCAGATCAGCGCGGCCCTGCTTTTCCAACTGCCCCAGCGCCTGCGCATAGCCATAGCGCCAGATGCCCGCCGCCAAAGCCGCGACAATCAGCAAAAACGCTGTGATCACCACCATTTTGGATCGGGTTTCACCTGTCATGGAATGCAGCTTATCAAAGAGGCAGCATGGTTGTCGATTTGATCTCTTCCATCGACAATAGTGCTGTCACATTATGCACCTTCACCTCGGATATAAGCGCTTGATAAAACACATCATAAGCGCGGGCATTTTCCACCCGGACCTTGAGAATATAATCAATATCACCCGCTAATCTGTGCGCCTCCTGCACCTCGGGCCGGTCTTGCAGAGCCTTGAGGAATTTCGCCTGCCAGCCCGCATCATGCTCGGACGTGCGGATCAGCACGAAAAAGCACGCCTCAAAGCCCAGCGCCTCGGCGTCAAGCACATAGGTCTGTTGCCGGATCACCCCCGCCTTGCGCAGCTTGCGAATCCGGTTCCACACAGGCGTCTTGGAACTGCCTACCAAGCGCGCAATATCATCCAGCGATTGGCCCGCATCCTGCTGCAACTGCACAAGGATTTTTCGATCAAGATCATCAATGCGAACAGTCATGTTAAATTCTTCTCTTTCTTGGAACACCCCGCATCAACCCATTAAGAAACGGAACACATGTTCTTATTTATCGTGGCCTATAGCGCAATACCGGGAATATTTCCTATATTGGGGAAAGTCAACCAAGCCTGAGGCCGTCCCAGATGAAACATTTCCCGATCTTTGTTGCCCTTGATGGCCGCCGGGTTGCCCTTTCGGGGGGCGGTGAGGCGGCGCTGGCAAAGCTGCGGCTGCTGCTGAAAACCAATGCGGAACTGACGGTTTACAGCACTGATCCCGCGCCCGAGATTGAAAGCTGGGCCAATCAGGCCCGTCTGACCCTGATCCGGCGACCGCTGGCACCGGGCGACACACTTGGCTGCACGCTTTTCTATGCGGCGGATGAGGACGCCACCGAAGACGCCCGCACCGCTGCGATTGCCCACGCCGATGGGGCGTTGGTCAATATCGTCGATGATCTGACGGGCAGCGATTTCATCACCCCCGCGATTGTTGACCGCGCGCCGGTCACCGTGGCCATCGGCACCGAGGGCACCGCGCCGGTTCTGGCGCGCGCCATCAAGGCCGATCTTGAGGAGCGCCTGCCCGCGTCGCTTGGCATTCTGGCCCGCGCGGCAATGAAATTTCGCCATATGGCCGAACGCCTGCCCATGGGCCGTGCCCGCCGCGTGTTCTGGAATGAGTTTTTCTTCAGGACCGGGCCACATGCCCTAGATGGGGACAGCAATGCCGATCTGGGCCATACGCTCAAGGCTCAGCTTAAGGCGCAAATGGCCCGCCGCCCCGGCAAAGGCCGCATCACATTTGCCGTTGTGCCGTCGGCTGATCCTGAGCTGTTGCCGATGAAAACCCGCAATATTCTGCACGAGGCTGATGTGGTTTTACATGGCGGTGATATTGCCCCTGAAATTCTTGAACTGGCCCGACGTGAGGCGATATTTGGCGTGCTGCCCGACACCGCCCAACCCCTGATCGAGGCCGCAGCAAATGGCCAGCACACGATCTGCCTGACCGCTTCCATGCCGCCTTTGCACCTGCTGAGCGAATCCCGTGCGGCAGGCCTTCAACCCCATGTCATACCGGGCATCGCCCCGTTGCCAATTCTGACCAATATCAAGGAGATCGCATAATGGCCCGTATAACCAGCCGCGCATTCACCCCTAAAATCATCACCGCCAACGCCCTGATTGAGGGCGATGTGGTGTATCTGACTGCTGACGACCGCTGGACCCGGCAGTTATGCAAGGCCGACCTGATCACCGATGAGGCCGACGCGCAGTTGCGACATTTGCAGGCCGAATGCCAATCCAATCTGGTGGTTGGGGTGTATCTCGCTGATGCCATCCCCGGCCCCAATGGCCCCCAGCCCACCCATTTCCGTGAGGAATTCCGCCGCACCGGACCGTCAAATTACAACCATGGCAAACAAGCGGAGTTGCACTGATGTACACCCATTCCGATTTTGACGCCGCTTTCATCGCCGAGCGCAACCGACAGTTCCGCGCTCAGGTCGAGCGCCGCATTAACGGCCACCTCACCGAAGATGAGTTCAAACCGCTGCGCCTGATGAACGGGCTTTATCTGCAACTGCACGCTTATATGCTGCGGGTGGCGGTGCCTTATGGCTCCCTCAACAGCGCCCAGATGCACAAATTGGCCGATATTGCCGATAGGTGGGACAAGGGCTATGGCCATTTCACCACGCGGCAGAATATCCAATATAACTGGCCCGATCTGCGCGATGTGCCGGATATGCTCGATGCGCTGGCGGAGGTCGGCATGCACGCGATTCAGACCTCGGGCAACACCATCCGCAATGTGACCGCCGACCATTTTGCCGGGGCTGCGGCGGATGAGATCGCCGATCCGCGCCCGGTGGCTGAACTGATCCGGCAATGGTCTACTGACCATCCGGAATTCCAGTTTCTGCCGCGCAAATTCAAGGTTGCCGTCACCGGTAGCCCCAATGACCGCGCCGTGACCCGCGCCCATGATATTGGCCTGCGGATGGTGACGCAAAACGGCAAGCCCGGCTTTGAAGTGATCATCGGCGGCGGCATGGGGCGCACCCCGATGATCGGCAAAGTGATCCGGGAGTTTCTGCCGCAAGAGGATCTGCTGCCCTATCTGGAAGCCGTGGTCAGCGTCTGGAACCTTTTGGGCCGACGCGACAACAAATATAAGGCGCGGATCAAGATCACCGTGCATGAACACGGTCTTGAAGATATTCGCGCCCGGGTGGAGCAACGCTTTGCCCTGATCCGCCCGGATTTTACCGGCGTAGATCAGGAATTGTTCAATGATATTAAGGCGGCGTTTGCGGCTCCGGTGTTTCGCGAGGCGAGCATTGCCGAATATGAGACCGCCTATAAGCACGATCCGATCTTTCGCTCATGGGCCGATACCAATCTGGCCGACCACCGCGCGCCGGGCTATGCGATTGTGCAGGTCAGCCTCAAGGCCCATGGGGCCACGCCGGGCGATGCCAGTTCCGAACAGATGCGGGTGATGGCCGATCTGGCGAAGGCTTACGGCCATGATGAATTGCGTATCAGCCACGAGCAAAATGTGATCTTGCCGCATGTGCATAAATCCGATTTGCCCGTGCTGCACAGCATGTTGAAAAAGCACCGGCTGGCCACCGCCAATATTGGCTTGATCAGCGATATTATCGCCTGTCCCGGCATGGATTATTGCGCGCTGGCCACCGCCCGCTCAATCCCGATTGCGCAGGAGATTGCCACCCGGTTTGATGAGCTGAAACTTGAGCATGACATTGGCGCGCTGAAGATCAAAATCTCGGGCTGCATCAATGCTTGTGGCCATCACCATGTGGGCCATATCGGCATTCTGGGGCTGGACCGCGCGGGCGTGGAAAACTATCAGATCACCCTAGGCGGCGACCATACCGAGACCGCGCAACTGGGCGACCGCACCGGGCCGGGGTTTTCCGCGGATCGGATCATCCCGGCGATTGAACGGATTGTGTTCACCTATCTGGAGCTGCGTCTGAATTCGGATGAGAATTTCCTGACGGCTTACCGCCGCCTTGGCCTCGCGCCGTTCAAAGCCGCCCTTTATGATGAGGCCCCGGCCTATGCCGCTCAATAGCAAAATAGCGGCGCTGAATGCCCGCTATCGCCATCATTCGGCGACGTCGGTGTTGCATCACGCGCTGCATGACCGGGATGCGGGCCGGTTGGCGATGGTCTCAAGCTTTGGGGCCGAATCGGTTGTCTTGCTGCATATGCTGTCGGTCACCCGGCGCGATACGCCGGTGATCTTTATCGACACCGAGATGCTGTTTACCGAAACGCTGGTGTATCAGCAGGAACTGACCGAGCGCCTTGGCCTAAGCAATCTGCGTATCCTGCGGGCGTCGGCGCTGGAACTGCTGATCACGGACCCGGATCAGGCATTGCATAAGCGCGATACCGATGCCTGTTGTACCTTACGCAAAACCGAGCCTTTAAACCGTGCGCTCAAAGGTTTTGACGGCTGGATCACCGGGCGCAAACGCTTTCAGGGCGGCACCCGCGCGGCGCTGGAGTTTTTTGAGGCGGAGGCGGATACTGGCCGGATCAAGGTCAATCCTTTGGCTTTTTGGCGGCCCGACGACATCCAAACCTATATGGAAGAAAACCGCCTGCCCCGGCATCCGATGGTGGCGCGGGGGTATCCCTCACTCGGCTGTATGCCTTGCACGTCGAAGGTGGATGCGGGCGAGGACCCCCGCGCAGGCCGTTGGCGTAACAGCGAAAAATCAGAATGCGGCATTCATTTTGTGGATGGCAAAATGGTGCGAAGAGGAGAAGATGCATGAGTGTGATTGTCACCGATACCGGCTTTGCCGTTGATGACTGGACCGGCGCGATTGTGCCTTTGGATGAGGCCACGGAAGGGGCGGAGGCGATTGATTTGGGATCGGATGCTGATCCGCAGGGGGCGGCGGGCAAAATGCCCGCCCTACGTCTGATCCGGATAGATTTCCCCAGTTTTGCCGATGGGCGCGGCTTTACCATTGCGCGACAGTTGCGCCTGATGGGCTATACTGGGCGCCTTCGGGCGCGCGGCCATGTGATTGCTGATCAATACGCCATGGCCCGGCGCGCGGGCTTTGATGAGGTTGAGATCAGTGAGGATCTGGCCGCCCGGCAGCCCGAAGATCAGTGGCTGTTTCGCGCCAACTGGCAGGCGCATGATTACCAATCGCGGCTGCGGGGCTAATCCCCCCTTCCCCTGACCTAAATCAAAGATTACTTAAGGGTGTCGGATTAAACCCCGGCAAGGTGAAATGATGAATGAGATAATCCAAGTGACCGAAGCTAGCCCCGTCAAACTGCCCACCTTGCCCGATGCGCAGGTGGTCACAGCCGTGAAACACTGGACCGACCGGTTGTTTTCCTTTCGCGTCACGCGGCCCGCGTCTTTGCGCTTTCGCTCGGGCGAGTTTGTGATGATCGGGCTGATGAATGATCCTGACCCCAAAACCGGCAAGCAAAAGCCGCTGCTGCGCGCCTATTCCATCGCCTCACCAGGCTGGGATGAGGAACTTGAGTTTTACTCGATCAAGGTGCCCGACGGGCCTTTGACCAGCCGGTTGCAACATATCCAGCCCGGCGATGAGATCATCCTGCGGCCCAAGCCGGTGGGGACGCTGGTGCATGACGCTTTGCTGCCCGGAAAACGCATCTGGTTTTTCGCCACCGGCACCGGATTTGCGCCTTTTGCCTCGCTGTTGCGCGATCCGCAAACTTACGCCGATTATGATGAGGTGATCATCACCCATACCTGCCGCGAAGCGGGGGAGTTGCAATATGGTGCTGAGCTGATTGAAAGCATCCGCCGCGATGAATTGTTGCAGGAACTGATCGGCAAAGAGAACCTTGCAAAACTGCGCTACTACCCCACCACCACCCGCGAGCCGAGCGCCAAAATGGGGCGCATTACCGACCTGATGCGCTCGGGCGAGGCATTTACCGATCTGGGTGTTGAGCCGATCAGCCCTGAAAATGACCGCGCGATGATATGCGGCAATCTGGCGTTTAATATTGAGCTTAAGGAGATGCTTGAGGATTTTGGCCTGCGCGAAGGGGCCAATTCAGCACCGCGTGAATATGTGGTTGAGAAAGCGTTTCTTGACTGACCCAGCAGTGCAGTTACCACAATGCAAAACCCGCGATGCAAAACCCGCGATGCAAAACCCGCGATGCAAAACCCGC
>CAZZKL010000108.1:0-1264 GCA_964655135.1 uncultured Roseovarius sp.
GCCAAACACATCCGCCACCGCCGCGCATTCGGTTTTATCGTTGGCTGCGGTGCCGGTGCCATGGGCATTGATATACCCAACGTCTTCGGCATTGATCTTGGCGTCCTGCAACGCGCCCGCGATGGCCCGCGCGGCCCCCTGCTTGGAGGGCATCACAATGTCCGAGGCATCCGATGACATCGCGTATCCCGCCACTTCGGCCAAAATTTCCGCGCCACGTTTGCGGGCGTGCTCATACTCTTCAAACACGAATATGGCCGCGCCTTCGCCCTGCACCATGCCGTTGCGATTGGCCGAAAACGGGCGGCAGCCATCCTTTGACATGACGCGCAGCCCCTCCCACGCCTTAACCCCGCCAAAGCACAGCATCGATTCTGATCCGCCCGTCACCATCACCGGCGTCACCCCGCCATGCACCATTTGAAACGCCTGCGCCATCGCGTGGTTGGACGAGGCACAGGCGGTTGAAACCGTAAAACTAGGCCCCTTGAGGTTGAACGCCATCGACACATGGCTGGCGGCGGCGTTGTTCATCAGCTTGGGCACCACAAACGGGTGCACCCGGTTTTTGCCGTCCTCATAAACCGAGCGGTAATTTTCATCGAGCGTGGTCATGCCGCCGCCGGAATTGCCCAAGATCACCCCGGCTTTGGCCGCCAGTTCACCGATGAATTCAAGCCCCGACCCGGCGATTGCCTCACGCGCGGCGATCAAAGTGAACTGAGTGAACCGGTCATAAAGCGAAAGCTGCTGACGGTTGAACGCCTCTGCCGGATCATAATTCTTGACCTGCCCGCCAATCCGGATCGACAGCCGCTCAACATCGCGAAATTCCAGATCAGATATGCCGCAGCGGCCCTCGCGCATGGCTTCCAGAGTTGCGGGCACCGACGCCCCAAGCGCATTGATCGTGCCGGCGCCGGTGATGACAACCCGTTTCAACTCAGCTCTTTCACCAGCTTTTCAATGCCAGATATGATGCTTGAGACCGATGTAATATCAAAATCCATCTTCTCGGGTTCATTGGCATTGAACGGGATTGAAATATCAAATTCTTCTTCGATGGCAAAAATGCTTTCCACCAGCCCCAGGCTATCAATGCCCAGCTCTTCCAATGTGCTGCCCTCGGTCACATCAGACGGCTCAAGCACGGCCTGTTCGGCAATGATCCGGATAACGCGGGTTTTGATGTCCATTCAAATTGCTCTCATATCTGGGGTCTGCTCTGGTGTCTGATCTGTGGTCTGATCTGTGGTCTGATCTG
>CAZZKL010000108.1:1364-10907 GCA_964655135.1 uncultured Roseovarius sp.
GTCTGATCTGTGGTCTGATCTGTGGTCTGATCTGGGGTCTGCGGCTGATCTACTCGTTTGAGGTGCGATTTGAAACCGCTTTTTTCAACTCCTTCACATCCGCAAACAGGCGCGTCAGGCGGCGCAGGTTTTTGTAAATGCTGAGCTGCGTGTCCATTTTGGCGGCCGGATAGCCCAGCATCACCTGCCCCTTGGGGATGTTCGACAGCACAATCGTGCCGCCGCCGGTGATCACATTATCGCCAATCATCAGGTGATCACTGACCCCGGTTTGCCCGGCCAGCACAACATTATTACCAATCCGGGTCGAGCCGGCAATGCCAACGCAACCGCACAGCAGGCCATTCTCGCCGATCTCGCAATTATGGCCAATCATCACCAGATTATCGATCTTGGTGCCGGTGCCGATGCGGGTATCGCGGATGGTGCCCCGGTCGATGGTGCTGTTTGCGCCGATCTCAACATCATCGCCGATCTCAACCGCGCCAAGGCTGTGAATGCGGGCCCAGCTTTGGGCTGGTGTCTTGCCGGGATCGCCAAGGGTTTGCCGGGCCGCTTCCACCGATGAGGCCTCGCGCGTGACATAAGAAAAGCCGTCACCGCCAACAATCGCCCCCGGTTGCGCCCGAAAACGCGCGCCGATCCTGACCCGCGCGCCGATCTTGACCCCCTCGCGCAAAAAACCATCCGGGCCAATCACCGCATCCGACCCAATAAAGCATTGCGGCCCAATGACGGTTCCTGCGCCAATTTTGGCCCCCTTGCAGATCACCGCCAATGGCCCGACCGAGACCCCCTCACCCAATTCGGCAGACGCCTCAACCACCGCCGAGCCATGCACGCCAGCATCCCAGCCCTGCCCCGGGTCCATTAAATCAGTCAGGCCCGACAGGGCAAAGCGGGGCCGCGCCACCAAAATGGCCGCCTCAAGCCCCAGAGCCTGCCAATCGGCATCCTGCCACAGCAGCGCACAGCGGGCCGCGCCGGATTTAAGCCCTTCGGCATAGTCAGGCGTCAGCGCCAGCGCCAGATCATCCCGCCCCGCATCGGCGGGCTCGGCGGCACCAGACACCTTCAAGTCAGGGACACCCACGACTTTCGCCGCAAGTGCCTGCGCTATTTCATGAAGTGTAAAACCCATGCGAAAACCCCCTGATTGGGGGCGTGTTTATCCCTGAACGCCGGGCTGTGAAACCCCCGCCTTGACCAAGGCCTTCCAGATCTTGGCATCCCGGCCATAAACATCCCGGCGGTACTGCATGTGCCCTTTAACGCGGGTAAAGGCCGTGCGGTACATGATATGCACCGGCACCGGTTGCTCCAGCGGAACCACCGTTTCCCGGCCGGTATCCAGATGCGCCTTGAAAACCGCCTGCGGGTTACTCACCTGTTTCGACAGCAGCTCATAAGCAAACTCAAACGGCTGTTGCAGGCGAATGCAGCCATGGCTGAAATCGCGTTTATTGCGGGTAAACAGGTTTTTCGCAGGGGTATCATGCAGATAGATGTTGTACTTGTTGGGGAACATGAACTTAACCAGCCCCAAAGCATTGCGCCGCGATGGCGGTTGCTTGATGTCGAACGGGAAATTGCTTGCGCTCAGGGTAGAGAAATCAATGTTCGCACGGTCCACAACCTGCCCGCGCGCATTATAAAGCCGCAGATGTGACGCCGCATTTGGGTTGCGCTTCATCATCGGCAGATATTCCTTTACGGCGATTGAGCGTGGCACATTCCAGGTGGGATTGATCACCATGAATTCCATTACATCGGAAAATTCCGGGCTGCGCCGGTCGGTCTCATTCTTGCCCACCACCGCGCGGGTTTCAAATGTCACCCGGTCATTGTCGATGATGCGGGCACTGAAATCCGTCAGGTTTACCAGAATATGGCGCTTGCCGAGGTCTTGATTCATCCAGCGTTCCCGCTCCATCGCCACAATCACCGATTGCAGCCGGTATTGCATGGATTTGTTGATCTCTGCCATGGTGCCCGCCCCAACCACGCCATCAGGCGCAAGCCCATGGGCCAGCTGAAACTGCTGCACCGCTTTTTGTATCTTGCCATCATAGGATTTGATTGAGCTGCGCTTCATAAACCCCATTGAAATCAGGCGATTACGCAGAGCAATCACCGCGACCCCCGTGGCCCCGGGTTTAAGCGATTTGCCCGGCACAGTTGGCCCCCAGCCGCCTTTGGCAATCAGCCGTTCCAGCCGCTGTTTTTCCTTCAGAAGGCGGGCGTATTCATTGGATTTGGGCGGCAGGGCACGAAAGAAACTCTTTGGATTGCCCTTGCTGATCGCGGTGAGATAGCTCACCCGGCTGCGGTAAGGCACCACGCGCTTGATGCCGTTGTCAATCTGCGACGGGATCAGCACCCCGGTCTGCATATCGCGCGACAGGCGCAAAAATACCCGGCTCATCTCAACTTCGACAAAGCCGCGTTGCCGGGGGTCTTTGGCGGCTTTCATCCGCGCCATCAGACCGGCCGCATCATAGCGCGCCACAGGAAGGCCATGAACCCCCGCCGCGCCAATCGCGCGGATCAGTTCCTGCCGGCGACGGCGGTCTTTGCTGCTGTTGCCGGTCCAGATCCCGGTATAGCCATTGGATTGATAAAATGCAGCAATATCACGATCTTTTGCCGCCGCTTCGGCAACCGCCTGCCGGAAAGCTGTGACCTGAGCATTGGCCGGTTTGACAGCCCAAAAGCCTGCGAGCATGAGCGTCAGGGATAAAAATAACATCCCAAAGAAACGGCGTTGAATATACTGCATTTTAAAATCTCCCAAAAAAATCATTAATATACAGCTTACAGCCTATCGGATTAATACGGGGATAAAGTCTATTCAAAATCCAGTCAGCCGGCGAATTAACCCATGAAATGCGGCTCTTGAGCATCGGATGACACCAAACGACCCCAAAAATTTACATGAAATTAGATCGTTTGGTATATTTTTGCGCAAATTCCCGCCGAAATCCGGGGAAAAACGAATCAGAAAAAATCAAGACTTGGTTCGCGATTCAAAATATGCCATAAAAATCGGGCATCTGGGGATGAGATGGCAAGCCCACTGTTAGATGGGCATATGGAAGTGATGGGACGGACGCAGAAAATGACAGATAATAGCTCGATGGGCATGACGCGACGCGCGGTAATGAGGGCTTTTGCAGCCACAGCAATAACCGCCGCACCAACTTTTTCACAAGCAGCAGGATTTTTGCGCGGGGCCGGTGACATCCGCAGCGTCCGCATGATCTCACCGCGCACCGGCGAGAAGCTTGATACGATCTATTGGATCGAGGGCGAATATATCACCGACGCGGTCAAGGAAATATCCCTTTTCATGCGCGACTGGCGCACCGATGAGGTCAAGGCCATCAACCCAAACACCATTGATATCATGGCCGCCAGCCATAACCTTCTGGACGCGACCGAGCCTTATCTGATGCTTTCGGGCTACCGCACCGCAGCCACCAATGCGATGCTGCGGCGTCGTTCGCGCCGGGTGGCAAAAAATTCGCGCCATATCAAAGCGCAAGCTGCTGATCTGCGGCTGTCCTCGCGCTCGGTCAATCAGATATTCAAGGCCGCCATGGCCTGTGGCGGCGGTGGCGTTGGCAAATATACCCGCAGCAATTTTGTGCATATGGATTGCGGCCCGGTGCGCAACTGGGGCAGTTGAGCATAGGTGGGTTGCACCCACCCTACGGATAACAGCAGATGTTGCTCAGGATGATTTACACCTGAAACGCCCCTACCCCAACTTTGCAAGCCGTGCGGCGCGCAGCCGCGCAAAATCATCGCCCGCGTGGTAAGATGAGCGTGTGAGCGGTGTCGCTGAAACCATCAAAAACCCTTTGCCATAGGCGGCCTTTTCATAGGCGGCAAACTCATCGGGGTGCACAAACCGATCCACCGCATGATGCTTGGGCGTTGGTTGCAGATATTGCCCGATGGTCAGAAAATCTATGTCCGCCGCGCGCATATCATCCATCACCTGATGCACGCCTTGCCGGTCTTCGCCCAAGCCCACCATCAGGCCGGATTTGGTAAACATTGTCGGGTCCAGCTCTTTCACCCGCTGCAACAGGCGCAAAGAATGGAAATACCGCGCCCCGGCGCGCACTTTCGGGTAAAGCCCCGGCACGGTTTCCAGATTGTGATTAAACACATCCGGGCGGGCCTCGACCACCTGCTCCAGCACCTCATGGGCGCAATTCAGGAAATCCGGCGTCAGAATTTCAATCGTGGTGTCCGGGCTGCGGTGCCGGATGGCGCGGATTGTCTGGGCAAAATGCGCCGCCCCGCCATCTTCGACGTCATCGCGATCCACCGAGGTGATCACCACATGCTTTAGCCCCAATTTCGCCACCGCATCCGCCACCCGGCCCGGCTCAAACGCATCCAGATCCTCAGGCGGCTTGCCGGTGGCGATGTTGCAAAAACTGCAAGCGCGGGTGCAAACCTCACCCATAATCATCATCGTGGCATGGCCCTGAGACCAGCATTCGCCAACATTGGGGCAGCCCGCCTCTTCGCAGACCGTCACCAGCTTATGCGCGCGCATAATATCGCGGGTTTCCTTATATTTCACGCTGCCCGGCGCCTTGACCCTGATCCACGCGGGCTTTCTTGGTTGGGCATTATCCGGGCGGTGCGCCTTTTCCGGATGGCGCTGCGACGGAATTTTGAGGTCGCGCATAGAATTTTCCCCGCGAATGATTTGGTAATTCTTTTTATCTATAAGCGGCCACAGGGAAAAGTACCAGTTCCTGCATCGCGTACCGGATGCAGTTTTTTAACGAGTACCCCCAAGCCGTGTAACCTGTAATCAGTATGCGGCCTGATCCATCGGGTCAGGCCGCTTTTTTACCCACGGACCTGCATGGTCAGGCCGCGCCCTACATCGCGCAGCACCATTGCCAAATCCTGAAACCAGCCCTCATCCCCGGTCGTCTCGCGCCGCACAAGGCCAATTTGGCGGGCCGGTTCGGGGGATGCAAAGCGGCGCAGGATCATACCGGGGGCGGCGCGGGTTTCGCTTTCGATTGCCAGCTCAGGCAAAAGTGTCAGGCCAAAACCAGCGGCCACCAGCTTGGACAACGTGGCCAGCGATGATGCCCCCATATTAATCCGCCCATGGCCACGCCCCCTGCCGCAAATCTCAAGCGCCTGATCGGTCAGGCAATGGCCGTCTTCCAGCAATAATAACGCGCTGTTGCCCAATTCATCCGGGCGCAATTTATCAGCACTGTCCCCCAGTTCAGCCATCCGTTGGGCTGATCCCGCAAGCACAAACCGATCCTCAAACAAGGGCTGCTCCAACAGCCCCCCGGCCCCGCTGGGCAAAGCCATCAGCGCCGCGTCCAAATGCCCGGCCCGAAGTGCTGCTATCAACTGATCGGTCTTGGCCTCGGTGATCTCAACATCAAGCGAGACATCAGCCCCGCGCAATGCCTCCAATGCGGCGGGCAATATATAGGGCGCAATCGTGGGAATAACCCCAAGTGACAGCCGCCCCTTCAGGCCCCCCTGCCAGCGCGCCGCCTGTTTCAATCCCTGCACCTCGGCCAGCACCCGCCGGGCATGGGCTAAAATCAACCGCCCGAACGGTGTCAGCACAATATCGCGGGCCTGACGCTCAACCAATGCCTGCCCCAGCTCAGTTTCCATGCTGCGGATTTGCACCGACAAAGCCGGCTGCGAGATATGCACCACCTGCGCCGCCCGGCCAAAATTGCGCTGCTCGGTCAGGGCGATGAAATAACTGAGCTGTTTGAGGGTGATATTCATAAGGTAAAGTTATAGCAACAAGAAGAAACTACAACTGGATTTTATCGCCCCTATCAGGTCTACCTTAGAAGAATTCTAAGATGGTGAGGGAGCCAAATGACAAAACGACTGACAACATCCGCCGGTAATCCGATTGCTGATAACCAAAATTCGCTCACCGCAGGCCCGCGCGGCCCGGTTTTAATGCAGGATTATCAACTGCTTGAGAAACTGGCGCATCAAAACCGCGAGCGCATCCCCGAGCGCGTTGTGCACGCTAATGGCTGGGGCGCACACGGCACCTTCACGGTGACGGCGGACATCACGAAATATAGCTGTGCCAGTATTTTTGCCGAAGTGGGCAAGCAAACCCCGATGATCTCACGTTTTTCCACTGTGGCGGGTGAGCAGGGCGCGGCCGATGCCGAACGCGATGTGCGCGGCTTTGCGTTGAAATTCTACACCGATCAGGGCAACTGGGATCTGGTGGGTAATAACACCCCAGTGTTTTTCATCCGCGATCCGCTGAAATTCCCCGATTTCATTCATACCCAAAAGCGCCACCCGAAGACCAATCTGCGCTCCAACGAAGCCGCGTGGGATTTTTGGGGTCTCAGCCCGGAATCCCTGCATCAGGTGACAATATTGATGTCGGACCGGGGCCTGCCGCAAACGCCGATGAACATGAACGGCTATGGCAGCCACACCTACAGCCTGTGGAACGCCAAGGGCGAGCGGTTCTGGGTCAAGTTCCATTTCAAAACCCAACAGGGCCATAGCCATTTCACCGATGCCGAGGCCGAAAAAATCGTTGGTCAAAGCCGCGAAACCTATCAAGAAGCGCTGTTTGGCACGATTGAAGCCGGGCAATTCCCCAAATGGAAAATGCTAATTCAGGTGATGCCCGAGGCGGATGCCGAGAACATGCCGTTCAACCCGTTTGACCTGACCAAAGTCTGGCCGCACGCGGATTTCCCGCTGATTGAAGTGGGCGAATTTGAGCTTAATCGCAACGCCGATAATTACTTTGCCGAGATCGAAAATTGTGCCTATTCGCCGTCCAACGTGGTGCAGGGCATTGGCCACAGCCCCGACAAAATGTTGCAGGCGCGGATTTTCTCCTATGCCGATGCCCACCGTTACCGGCTTGGCACCCATTATGAGGCCCTGCCGGTCAACGCGCCCCTATCGCCGCCTGCAAATTATCACAAAGACGGCGCGATGCGGTTCTTTGACAATAATGAGGCCAACCCGGACGCCTATTATGAGCCAAACAGCTTTGATGGCCCGGTGGAAAGCCCCGAAGTGGCCGAGCCGCCCCTGCGTATCTCAGGCGATGCCGACCGTTACAATCACCGCGACGGCAATGATGATTATGCGCAGCCGCGCGATCTGCATGACAAGGTGATGAACGACGCCGAGCGCGCCCGGCTTTACCGCAACACCGCCGCCCATATGCACGGGGTCGCCGATGACATCATCGAGCGCGCCCTGGCACAATACGCCCGCGTCAGCCAAGCTTATGCCGATGGCATCCGCGCCGAGCGGGAGAAGTTGAAGGCAGGCTCGTAAACGCCTGATATAAAATGAATTACGCCCGGCTGATATTTGCCGGGCGTGTTTTATTCTCAGGCAATCATAGCGCCGGCATCGCCCAAATCTTGATAATGCCGCTTCAGCCGCTGCAAGGCGATCCGCAGTACGATCTTGCCCGAGCGCGCCGACCAGCCCATGCGCTTTTCCGCCCGCTCCAGCCCTTCCAGATAGCAGCAGCATCTGAGCACAACATCCCCCAATCCCGGCCCCAGATCACGCAGCGCGCCCTCAACCCGGGCCCGCGCCACCCCGGGGCCGGTTGCATCGGCATCGCTTTCCACACCCGCTTCACCGGTTAAAAACACATCCCAGTTTTGCCGCGCGCGCGGGCCGATTTGTGACAGCTCAAAATCCTCGCGAAGGCGTTCGCCTGCCCGCACCAGATCATTTGACAAAAATGGCTGACCATCACGGTCTTTGCGCCGGGCAAGGGCACTTAACGGCGTATCAGCAAAGCCATATCGGTTGCGCCGTGAACGCCGCGATTGTCCGCTGTCGGTGTCAATATCCTGCACCGAAAACGGCGTTTGCGCATCGGCAAAACCTGAGGCCTTATTCTCATCCTCGGCCATGAAATGATTAAGCGCGCTGCGGCCCGCGCCGGTAATTTTATACCGCGCAATCCGCGCCGGCTTGTCGCATGAAATCCAGTTTTTCAGCGCCATCGCCGCCGCAATCTCACGCTCAACAATCGCCGTGCGGGTGGAATTGCCCTGATCATCCTCGCGCACCACCACGGCCTTATCCATTTCCGCCGCAACCGCCAACACCGCGCCCTTTTCACATAAACGCCGCAAAACCCGCAGGGATTCAACGCGCAGGCGCTGATCCGTCAGGGCCGTATCCCCGTCCACTACCAATGGCTCATTCTTCATCCTGGTCTCCTTAACAAGAGAACCGGCCCTCCCTTCAGGCCTTACAACCCGCTTGCCAAGATGGTGCAAAGCCTCGTCGATAAGCAGATCATCGCGACGCGATTCGAAACGCTGGATATGGCGCAAAACGGTTGAGGCATGGCATCCCGCTTCGCGTGCCAACGCACGGATCGGAGCCCCGGCCTCGGTATGGGCCAGATAATGCTGCACAGGCTTTGGCACCCAGGCGGGAAACCGCCTTGGGGGACCGGCCATCGCAGACCCGTTTTGCATTCATCTTCCTCCAGTGTGCTTCATAATCGGCACGACAAGCCAGTTATCCACAGTTTTATACACAACTTTGACGAGAATTGGTTACCGGTTCGTTAATTGTTCACGCAATAATAACCATTGTTGACAAACTATTAATGAAGCCGAACCGCATCGAACGGCTGAAAGGGGAAAAACGCAACACCCGTTTAGATTGTGCAATCATCGCATCAATCATTCACGGGAGATAGAAGATGACCGACATTCTCAAATCGCTTGATGGCCTTTGCCGCCCACGCCTGTTGATCCGGGCGGCGCGATACGGCTTGCAGGAATACCGCCGCTGCGCACATCTTAAACGGCATCTGGGCTATGGCCCTCTGCCCCGCAGTGGCCCGGCGCTCACGCGGCTTATTGAGATTGAAAACGAGGTGAATACTCACCGCCAGAATGAGAATGCCAGCTATTCAGCCAGCTATCATGTTGATCTGCTGATCGCCATGATGGGTGAGGCGCAGCTCCTGCGCGCCTCGCTGACCACTCAACCTGAAGGGGTGGTGTAGCCGCCATGCCCCGGACATGCTCCGGGGCCTCTCGGCTGATTTAGGATGCTAGGGGGGGGTTATGTAAACGCATCGGGCATCGAGGCCTTTTTATCGGCCACATACTTGGCCAAAGCCTGGGCAATCGCCGGATCAAGCGGCGGCTGTTGATAGGCCCCCAACAAAATGTTCATCCGGGCATTGGCCAGCGCCATGGTGTCCTTGCAGCCCTCTTCTGACCATGTCTCAAACGGCTTGTAATCCAGCACCTCCGAGCGCCAGAACGCCTGTTTGAAATTGGCCTGAGTATGGGCACAGCCAAGGTAATGCCCGCCGGGGCCAACCTCACGAATGGCATCCATCGCCTGACCGTTTTCATCTATGGGAATGCCCCGGGCAAACTGATGCAAAATGCCCAGTTGATCGGCGTCCATGACAAATTTCTCAAAGCTGGCCACCAGCCCGCCCTCAAGCCAGCCGCAGGAATGCAGCATGAAATTCAC
>CAZZKL010000109.1:0-10492 GCA_964655135.1 uncultured Roseovarius sp.
GCTCCAAAACCACATGGGTATAAGGCACTTTCCAACCCCAAATATCATGGGGTTTTGGAGCGTTTGCTTACCCGCGCGCCGCCGAAGGTTGTGATCAGGGTAAAGACCCGCAACAGCTCTGGGGTCCAGAAGGCGTGGATCAGATTGGCCAGCCGCATGTCGATTTGCCGCACCGGATCAAGCATCAGGAAATCAAACACCGTGCCCGCCCAGATGAACAGGATATAGAGAAAGGCCGCTGACAACAGGGTGGCGGTCAGACCAAAGAAATGGCTGGTATCAACCCGGTTGGACAGGAACCGCGCCGCGCGCGGGTGGCGTGCGATCCAGCGGCGCATGTCGGGGTTCTCACCGGCGGCTTTCAGCATGGATTTCACCACCGATAGCGCAAAGGGCAGCATCCGTATGATGCGAATTGTCAGATACCACAGCAATGCGACTGCCAGCAAAATAACCAGGCCAAACAGCATCACGCGGCCAAGGAACGGCCCCATTTTAAAGAATGCATCCCCCAGAAAATACCCAAGCGACACATGCGCCAGCGCATAGGGAAACGCGCCAAACAGGTTCCAAAGGGTAAAGCGCTTGCGCGGCATTCCCGATAGGGCCGCCGCAAACGGCACCAGCCCGGCAACCGGCCCCAAAAATCGCCCAATCACCAGCGCCAGCCCGCCGTGACGGGCAAACAGGCGTTTGGCCTTGAGATAGGAGGGGGCATTTTCAATATCCACATGGCGTTTGAGGCTGACAGCCCCACGCCCCCCAACCCAATAGCTGAACTCGCCGCCAATGAACGATCCAATCGCCACAAACCAGACCAGATCGAGAAAATCAAGAACCCCGCGTTCAACCAAAACCCCGCCGAGATCAACCACCAGCGTGCCCGGCATAACGATGCCGGTGACAAAAAACGCCTCAAGCGCCGAGGCCATCCCGATGATCCAGTACGACCACAGCCCAAGCGATTGCAGCGACGGCAGGATTTGATCAAAGCCGAAACTCATGACGGGCTATCCAGTTTTTCATGTATTTTTCTGCGCCTTAGCATGGCCGGGTCCATGAGAGCAACATCCGGGGGGCTGCCAGAGTCCATAACGAAAAAAGCCCCGCCAGTTAAGGCGGGGCTTTAGGGATTAAAAAACGGTCTTTTAGGCGGCTTCGGCCCGGGCGGCGGCATTGCGACGCTCGCTTTCTTCGCGCGAAAGGGCCACCGAGGTGCGCACGCCTTTCGAGACAAAAACCATCAGCCCGTCCACTACGCGCTCATTCGGGTCGATACCGGCGCATGAAAGCACCTCGCGGCCATCACGGGATCGCGCCCAGCGGGCGATCTGTTCGGGACCATTGCCATATTTCTTGTCATCAGAAATGGCGTCGTCCAGTGCGGCCAGTACAACGGCCGCGAAAAGTTTACGCGCACGATTACCTTGCTCACTTTTGAAGGCCGTGCCGTCAACGAAATCTTTCATGTTTCGTCCTTGTTATTATTGCTCTTGTGTTTTCGGCGTGAAGCCTCTTATGACGATGTTTATGTGATTCGGATAGGCTTTAAATGCATAGCTCCTATGCGCTGGGCGCATGGCTTTCGCAGGTGCAGCATGGCAATACACTTGTAATTGCTTGCCTTGCCTCAGGGGGCATCCCCGGATATAGCAACGGTAGATTTAAATTGGCCCTAAAAAGACGGTTCCCTAATCATGCCCAAGATCAACGGAAATGAAATTCGCCCCGGGTTTACTTTGGAGCACAATGGCGGCCTGTGGTCGGCGGTCAAGGTGGATCATGTGAAACCCGGCAAGGGCGGCGCATTTGCGCAGGTCGAGCTGCGCAATTTGCGTAACGGCTCAAAGCTTAATGAGCGGTTCAGGAGTGCCGACAAGGTTGAAAAGGTGCGGCTTGAGCAAAAAGATCAGCAATTTTTGTATGAAAGCGACGGGATGCTGCATTTCATGGATACCGAGACCTATGAGCAGATTGAGCTGCCGGCCGAAATCCTTGGCGACAGGCGGCCGTTTTTGCAAGATGGCATGACCATCGCGGTCGAGTTTTTTGACGCTGAGGCGCTGAGTGCTGCCCTGCCGCAGAAAGTGACCTGTATCGTGGCCGAGACCGAGCCGGTTGTGAAGGGCCAGACGGCAGCGAAAAGTTTCAAGCCTGCGACGCTTGATAATGGCATCAAAGTGATGGTGCCGCCTTTTGTGGGTCAGGATGAGGCGATTGTGGTCAACACTGAAACCATGGAATATTCCGAGCGCGCTTAAGCCTGCGTCACTTTGACATCCCCCGCGATCATCTCGCCTTTTGCGCGGTCAAAGCGCAGATAGGCAATCGCCCGGTTACCCGATTGAGTGTAAAGTGTGCCTATGGGTTTGCCCCCTGCCGTGATCGGGGTGCCCACGGGCGTGTGACCGTCGATTTGCACCGTGATCAGTCCTTTGCGCAGCGTGGTTTTGTGCTTCATGCGGGCGATAATTTCCTGACCGACATAACAGCCTTTGCGGAAATCAACACCGTTGAGGCGTTCAAACCCAGCCTCAAGGATGTAGGTATCTGGGGTCAGCTCAATCCCCGTCTGAGGGATGCAATGGGCCACGCGAATCGCATCCCAATCGCTGCCGTCATCGCCATCCGCCTTGCCATAAAGCCGCCAGCCCAGTGCCGTATGGCGCGGATCAGGCAGGGCATTTTCGGGGGGCGTGCCAACCCCTCGCCGGACTTTACAGCCCGTCTCGGCAATCGCCACGTCGGCGCGTAATTTGTACATGTTCAGCCGTTGCAGCAGCGCGCTCGCAAGGCTTGCCTCCACATCCAGCCAGATCGCCGCCTCGCGTCGAAGCAGGAAAAAATCCGCCAGATATTTGCCTTGTGGCGTCAGCAGGGCGGCATAAAGAAGCCCCTGATCCAGCTTGGCCATATCATTGGTGACCAACCCCTGAAGGAAGGGCTCGGCCTCATTTCCGGTGATTTCAAAGATGGTGCGTGTCAAAATTCATTCCCTCTGCTCTGTCTCTAATATAGGTCAGAAGAACCAGCACAACAGGGGGAAATGATGCGCGCGAAATTATCGGTGATTATTCCGGTGCTGAATGCGGCCGAAAGCCTGCCCGCCTGCCTTGGGGCGCTGATGGAGGGGGTTGAGGCCGGGCTGATCCGCGAGTTGGTGATTTCCGATGGGGGATCAACCGATGCCACGGTGCGGATTGCCGCCCAAGCCGGGGCGGTGGTGATTGAGGGGCGGCCGTCGCGCGGCGGGCAGCTTGGGCGCGGGGCCGGGGCGGCGGCGGGCGAGTGGCTGCTCTTTTTGCACGCCGACAGTATTTTGCCTGCCGGGTGGAGTGCCTGCGTGCTGGCACATATGCCAACAGGCCGCCCGGCGCATTTTAAACTGCGGTTTGATCAGCGTGGGTTTGCGCCGGGTGCTGTGGCATTTTGGGCCAATCTCCGGTCGCGGGGTTTTCGGCTGCCTTACGGCGATCAGGGGTTGCTGATTTCGCGGGCTGAGTATGATGCAATCGGGGGTTACCTCGATATTCCATTGATGGAAGATGTGGCGATGGCACGCGCTCTGGGACGCAGGTTGCAGGTGTTGCCGATGGCGCTGACCACCAGTGCGGCACGTTATGCGCGGGAGGGGTGGGTGCGCCGGGGCTTGCGCAATCTTGGATTGCTGGCGCGCTATTTTATCGGCGTTGATCCTGAACGTCTGGTGAAGCGCTATTAAAGCGTTTCGTGTTCAAATCAGGTCATGACTTGAATGCAGGGCGAAACGCTTTGAGTATTTAGAGAAAAATGAAAGCCATGAAAGCCTTGTGTGGCAGGGGCGGGCGACGTATACGCGCGGCCTGACCCATAAGGAGTGAATTGGGATGGCGATCAGTGCCAATATGAATGTTATGTTAAAGACGGCGCGTAAGGCGGGCCGGGCATTGGCCAAGGATTTCCGCGAGGTGGAGAATCTGCAGGTGTCAATGAAAGGCGCAGGTGATTTTGTAAGCCGGGCCGATATCAACGCAGAGTTTATCATCAAAACCGAACTGATGGAGGCCCGCCCTACCTATGGTTGGTTGGCAGAAGAAGGCGGCGAGGAGCCGGGTAAAGACCCAACCCGCCGCTGGATCGTTGATCCGCTGGATGGCACCACAAATTTCCTGCACGGGTTGCCGCATTGGGCGGTATCAATCGCGTTGGAACATAAAGGTCAGATTGTGGCCGGGGTGATTTATGATCCCAGCAAAGATGAGGCGTTTTTTGCTGAAAAAGGCCAAGGGGCCTGGATGAATGAAAGCCGCCTTCGGGTGTCTGGGCGTGACAAGATGATTGAAAGCATCTTTGCCACCGGCGTGCCGTTTGGCGGGCGCTCGGACCTGCCTGAGACATTGCAGGATCTGGCGCGGTTGATGCCCGGTTGCGCCGGTGTGCGCCGGTTTGGCGCGGCGGCGCTGGATATGGCTTATGTGGCCGCTGGGCGGTATGATGGGTTTTGGGAACGGGGCCTGCAATCTTGGGATTTGGCCGCCGGGGTTATTATTGCGCGTGAGGCGGGCGCGCTGGTTGAGCCATTGACCAAAGACGGCGATATTCTTGAAAGCGGCGATGTGATTTGCGCCAATGAGGTAATTTTTGACAGGTTTGCCAAGGTGATCCGGAACGGCTGAGCCTATTGATCAGAAGGGTGATGAACCCCGTCTTCCCACGGGACATTGCCCAGATCAGCCGGGTTGACCCCCTCTATCATACCAACATTCACCCCGTATTCATTGGGGTTAGAGCGGCGCTGATGATGGGTGTAATTGCCGCAAATTGAGCAAAAGTAATGTTTGGCGGTCTTTGTGCCCCATTGATAAAGCGTAAGCTTATCCGCGCCCTTCACCACCTCAAGCCCCGCAAGCGGCGCGCTGACGGCAATCGCCCCACGCCTGCGGCAAAAGCTGCAATCACAGCGCCGGGCAGTTTTCAATCCGTCGCTGAGCCGCACATGCAATTCAATCGCGCCGCAATGGCAGGTGGCTTTTACTGTTGTCATTTTCGTCGCCTCACTTTCGGGATGTTGCTTCTGGCATAGCGATAGCGCGCCTCAGGATATGGCGGCCGACCGTGGGTTTGATCCCAAAACCGCAGCCCGCCTAGGCGCATGAACAGCGGATAGGTCAAAACCATCCCGGCGATAAACCCGCCCAAATGGGCCCAATAGGCCACCCCGCCGGTTAGGGGATTGGCCCCGATGCCGCTAAAAAGTTGCAGGCCAAACCAAAGTGCCAGCATGACCCAGGCCGGGATCGCAATGATGCGGTAAAACACAATGAATATCAGTAGAATATCAACGCGCGCCTTGGGAAAAAGCAAAAGATACCCGCCCATCACACCGGCAATCGCGCCTGAGGCCCCCACCGTGGGCACCATTGAATTTGGCGCCGCCATCACCTGTGTCAGACCGGCAGCAACACCTGCGGCGAGATAGAACAGAAGATAGGGGATATGGCCCATCTTATCCTCGATATTGTCGCCAAATATCCATAAAAACAGCATGTTACCGGCCAGATGTAACACCCCGCCATGCAGGAACATCATGGTGAAGAGGCCCGAATACGTGCCCTCACGGGTGAGCAGGCCGGGGATCAAAGCCCAGTCATAAAAGAACCGGTTCAAGGCCCTGGGGTCTTTGAACAGCGACCAATAGCTGAGGAAAACCACCACGTTAATGGCGATCAGCGCGTAAGTTACATAAGGCGTGCGCTCGGATGGGTTATGGTCGCGGATGGGGAACATGGCGTTAAACTGGCGTCTGCCTTGGGCGGCGTCAAGAGAGGCCGCTCAGAAGGGCCGCATTGCCGCCTGCGGCGGTGGTATCAACGCAGACATGACGCTCATAGAGCACATGGCCCGCATCGGGCAGGCCGGTGATCAGCGGCAGAATGGGGCCGTGGCGCTCAGAGAGGGCCGTGGCGTAGGCGCGGGCCGGGGTCTCATCCCCCCAAAACAATGCGCCGGAAATGCCGGCGAGCGATTGCAGTACCTGTGGCGGGATGTGGCCGGTGGCCTGCACCGCCACGCCGCCCAATTCGGTGATGGCTTTGGTCTGAGTCGCCGCCGCCTCAGCCCCGGGGCCAAGGCATAAAACCGCCGCGCGTGGCTGCGCCGTCAAGCGATTGGATTCGCCGGTTGGGCCGGGAAGGACAAGGGTTTGTGGCGGTGGATGATCACTCGAATTGGCCGTTTCAACGGCGGTTTGCAGCTCTGTCAGAGGCATCTCATCCGGCCATGCCCGGCCCGCCACAGGGGCCGGGGAGGCGGTGAAACGCCTTAGATAATGCGGCCCGCCCGCCTTGGGGCCGGTGCCGGAAAGCCCTTCGCCGCCAAAGGGTTGCGAGCCCACAACCGCGCCAATTTGATTGCGGTTGATATACATGTTGCCCACGCGCATCCGCTCAGTGACATATTGCACGCGGTCGTCAATCCGGGTCATCAGGCCGAAGGTCAGGCCATAACCGGTGTTGTTAATCGCCTCGATCACCTGATCCAGCTCACCCGATTTGAAGGTGGCCATATGCAGGACGGGGCCAAATATTTCGCGGTGCATGTCGGCAATCCCGGTCACTTTTATAAGGCTGGGGGCAATGAATGTGCCGAGGTTCGGGGTTTTCAACGCATGGATCAGGCGGCCCTCGGCGCGGGCGGTGGCAATGTGATCAGCGATGATTTTATGCGCCGCCGTGTCAATCACCGGGCCGCAATCGGTGGTAAGCTGCCACGGCGGACCCACGCAAAGCGCATCCATAGCACCTGTCAGCATTTTGGTGAAACCCGATGCAATATCTTCCTGCACATAAAGGCACCGCAGAGCCGAACACCGCTGCCCCGCCGATTGGAACGCGCTTTCAACGATGGCCTGCACCGCCTGTTCCGGCAGGGCTGTGCTGTCGACAATCATCGCATTAAGGCCGCCGGTTTCGGCAATCAGCGGCGCGCCGGGGGCCATGTTTTCCGCCATCGCGGCGCGGATTTTCATCGCCGTTGCGGTGGAGCCGGTGAAACAGACGCCACCCGCGCGGGCGTCAGAGGTGAGGGCGGCCCCCACATCCCCCGCGCCGGGCAGAAGCTGCAACGCGGCGCGCGGCACGCCGGCTTTGTGCATCAGGGATATGGCCAGATGCGCGGTGAGCGGGGTTTGTTCCGCCGGTTTGGACAGCACGGCATTGCCTGCGGCCAAGGCGGCAGAGATTTGACCGGTGAAAATGGCGAGGGGAAAATTCCACGGGCTGATGCAGGTGAAAACGCCCACGGGGGGGGCCTTGGGCGCATGTGCCGCGTAATAGCGCAGGAAATCCACCGCTTCACGCAGTTCCGACACCGCATCGGGCAGGGATTTTCCGGCCTCGCGGGCGAGCACAGCGAAAACCTCACCGAAATTCTGCTCATAGAGGTCGGCAAC
This sequence comes from uncultured Roseovarius sp., assembly GCA_964655135.1. GTDB lineage: Bacteria > Pseudomonadota > Alphaproteobacteria > Rhodobacterales > Rhodobacteraceae > Roseovarius. The sequence continues at coordinate 7,430 of CAZZKL010000109.1, forward strand.
CTGATTAAGAATGGCACCGCGTTCAGCCGCCGGTGCCTCCCATATAGCGGCGTTTTTCAATGCGGTTTCAATATCTTGCACGCTGGCAGTGGCCACGTTGCCGGGGCTATCTTCGGGGTCGGCAGGGTTGGTCACCGGGGCGGGGCTGTTGGGTTTGGCCTTGCCCGCTAAAAGCGGCTCTGCGGTCCATTTATGGGTGGCATAGGGCGCACGGGCGGCCTCAATCCGGTCCAGTGTGGGCTGATGTTTGAGGTCAAACCCGGTTGAATTGCGCCGCTCAGGGGCGAATAATTCCGGGCCGGTGGGCAGGTCTGGCGCGGCATCATGGATTGCCTCAAACGGGTCACGGGCGACGGTTTCAGGTGGCACATCCTCATCGACAATCTGATTGACAAAGCTGGAATTCGCGCCGTTTTCCAGCAGGCGGCGCACCAGATAGGCCAGCAGATCGCGGTGCGCCCCCACCGGCGCATAGATGCGGCAACGGGTGGATTCGGTGCGCAAAATAATATCATGCAACGCCTCGCCCATGCCGTGCAGGCGCTGAAACTCAAAGGCGGAATAATCTGCGGCCATATCCAGAATAGCCGCCGCCGTATGGGCGTTATGGGTGGCAAATTGCGGATATATCCGGTTGGTCATCCGCAGCAATTTGCGGGCATTGGCGATATAGGAAATATCGGTGGCCGCCTTGGCGGTGAACACCGGAAAACCCCCCATGCCCTCGACTTGCGCCTGTTTGATCTCGGTGTCCCAATAAGCCCCCTTCACCAGCCGTACCATCAGACGGCGATCAAACCGTTCGGCCAGATCATAGAGATGATCCAGCACATGCGCCGCGCGTTGGCCATAGGCCTGCACCACCACGCCAAAGCCGTCCCATCCGGCAAGGGCGGGTTCCGACAGCACAGCCTCAATCACATCCATCGAAAGCGCCAGACGGTCGGCCTCTTCCGCGTCGATATTAAGGCCCATGCCAGCGGATTTAGCCAGAAGCGCAAGCGAGCGCAGGCGCGGCACCAGAACCTCGATGACTTGCGCTCGCTGCGCCACCTCATAGCGCGGATGCAGCGCCGAAAGCTTGACGGAAATGCCGGGGTTGTCGCGAATGTCGGCATTGGTGCAGGCCAGCGCGATGGCAGAGATTGCCCGCGAATAGGCCAGGTGATAGCGGGCGGCGTCGGCATCGGTGCGTGCCGCCTCGCCCAGCATGTCATAGGAATAAGAGTATCCCTTTTTCTCCATCCCGGCGGCGCGTTTCATCGCCGAATTGATGTTTTCCCCCAGCACAAACTGCCGCCCCATTTCCTTCATCGCGCGCGCCACAGCGGTGCGGATCACCGGCTCACCCAGCCGTTTTATTGCCCCGCGAAGATGCCCCACCGGGCCGGGTTGCTCATCTTTCAAAACCTTGCCGGTCAGCATCAACGCCCAGGTCGAGGCATTGACCAAGGGCGAGGTGGAATGACCCAGATGACGGCCCCAATCCGAGGGCGCAATTTTATCCTCAATCAGCGCATCAATGGTGTCGGCATCGGGCACCCTAAGCAGCGCCTCGGCCAGACACATCAGGGCAATGCCCTCATCGGTTGAGAGGCCATATTCGGCGAGGAAAACCTCCATCAAGCCGGGGTTTGAATGGCTGCGGATGTCGCGCACCAGATCGGCCGCGCGGGCACAGATGCGCGCCCGGTCGTCGTCTGAAAGCTTGGCGGATTTGATCAGCGTGTTAAGGGTTTTGGCCTCATCCGCATAGGTGGCGGTATCAATCAGGCGGCGGTGATCTGGGGTTTTTGACATGGGAGCCTCATGAGGTGAATTGACCCAGTTTAGCAGAGTGTTATAAGGTATATTTCCTGAATACATAAAAAATGCAGGTAAAATAACTGAAATAGTGGGAATATCTATGCAAAGTGACAAGATTAATCTTGACCGCCACGATCAGGCGATTCTACGGCGGCTGGCCAGTGACGGGCGCATCAGTATCACCGATTTGGCGCGCGAGATTGGCCTGTCCAAATCCCCCACACAGGCGCGGCTGCGGCGGTTGGAGAAGGACGGCGTGATCACCGGCTACCGCGCCCTTTATGATCCGATCCGCCTGGGGCTGAACCATGTGAGCTTTGTCGAGGTGCGCCTGAGCGACACCCGCGAGGCGGCGTTGCAGGCGTTCAACGCGGCGGTGGTGAAGATCCCCGAGATTGAACAGGTGCATTTGATTGCTGGCAATTTTGACTATCTGATGAAAATCCGCACCCGCGACATGATGGATTACCGCCGGTTTCTGGCCGAGAAAATATCCGCCCTGCCGCATGTGGCCAATACCTCGACCTATGTGGCGATGCAGGCGGTGAAGGAAAATGCTTTATCAGATGTGATTTGACGTGAATGGTGTATCTGGCCTTATAATGGGGCATGAGACACGCGATATTTGCCCTATTCATCGCCGCCCCGGCGCTGGCACAGGAATGCCCTGCGGTGCCGGACCATACAAATGACCTCACGGTGTTGATTGCCGCCGCCCAAAGTGCGGAGAATGAAGCGGCCGCACGGCAGGTTGCACCTGAGTTCTGGGCCATTTGGACAGACGCGCCGGACGATTATGCGCAGGAATTGCTTGATGAGGGTATGGAGCGCCGCCGGGCATATGATTTTAACGGCGCGTTGAAGGCGCTGGATGCTTTGGTGGCCTATTGCCCGGACTATGCCGAGGGCTATAATCAGCGGGCTTTTGTGAATTTCCTGCGTCAGGATTTCAGCGCCGCTTTGCCGGATTTGGATCGTGCCATTGCCCTGTCCCCGCGCCATATTGCGGCCCTGTCGGGTCGGGCGCTGACGCTTACGGGGCTTGGGCGCAAGGGCGAAGCCGCCCTTTCATTGCGCGCGGCTTTGGCGCTTAATCCGTGGCTGACTGAGCGGACCCTGTTGCCCGCGCTCGAAGCCGGTGAAGAAGAGCTATAACCGGGCTTTATTATTTCAAACATTGCGGATAATGTCCGCGCGTTCGGCTTGGTTTTGCCGGAAGCGGGCGTGATGGAATGGTAGACATACCAGACTTAAAAT
>CAZZKL010000110.1:0-10099 GCA_964655135.1 uncultured Roseovarius sp.
TTTGAAGTCTAATGACTTACCTTTTTTCTTGAACTTTGAAGTGTTTGATAACGACCGAACACAAAAATATGTTTTCTGTTTCAATCGTTTTTATCTCTTTCATGATAATACAATCTTTTACCAAAGTAAGTTTTCACGGCTGGGAAAACATATTTTTGTTGCTGTGTTTTGTTAAGTATACATGCTAAAAATACTATGAACTTTCAATTAATAAGCTTTTAAGTCTATTTCTATCTAATGACATGTTAGTGCCATTAATTGTATCAATGACCTGATGAAGGATCTGGTCAAGGAATTTGGCATGGGTATTATTTTCATCACCCATGATCTGGGGGTGATTGCCCAAACCGCCGATAAGGTGGCGGTGATGTATCTGGGCCGTCTGGTGGAACAGGGTGCCGTGCGCGATGTGATCCGCCAACCGGCGCACCCCTATACCAAAGGCCTGCTGGCCGCCCTGCCCAGCCTTGATGATCTGGATGTGCCTCTGACACCAATCCCGGGCGATATTCCCTCGCCATTAGAGCGCCCGCCGGGCTGTGTGTTCAATACCCGGTGCTCGGCCAATCTTGGGGACGTGTGCAGCCGTGATATTCCGGCATTTTCATCCCAATCGGACAGCCACACTGTTGCCTGCCATCTTTATAATACGGAGGGCGCGAAATGAGTAATGATGTCATGATCCAGACGCGCGACCTGTCGGTTCACTATGCCCTGAGCGGTGGCGGATTGTTCGGCCCCAAACCTGTCGTCAAAGCGGTTGAAGGGGTTAATCTTGATATCGCCAAAGGTAGCTTTTTCGGGCTGGTAGGCGAATCCGGGTCCGGCAAAACCACATTGGGCCGTGCCTGTCTGAAAGCAGCCCCAATCAGCCGTGGCACGGTGAAATATAGCGACGAGGATGTCGAGTATGAGCTGACCACGATTGATAAGGTCCAGCTGAAAGACTACCGCTCGCGCTCGCAACTGATTTTTCAGGACCCCTATGCGGCGCTTAGCCCACGGATGACGGTGCGCGATATTATCGCCGAGCCGCTTGAGGTGATGGGCCTGACCAAAACCCGTGAAGAAACCGACGCGCGGGTGCGCGAGATTGCCGCGAAATGCCGGCTCAACCTCGAACATCTGCGGCGGTTCCCACATGCGTTTTCCGGCGGGCAACGCCAACGTATATCCATTGCGCGTGCGCTGGTATCACGGCCGCATTTTGTGGTGGCTGATGAAAGTGTTGCAGCACTTGATGTGTCTATTCAGGCTGATGTTTTGAACCTGCTGAAAGAGATTCAACAGGAAATGGGGCTGACATTTTTGTTTATCAGTCACGATCTTAGCGTGGTGGCACATGTCTGTGATCATGTCGCGGTGATGTATCTGGGGCGGCTTGTCGAAACCGCCCCCACCCGCGAGTTATTCAACGCGCCACGCCATCCCTATACCAAGGCATTGCTATCTGCGATCCCCTCGCTGGACCCCGACAACACCGGCAAGGCGCAGAAACTGGAAGGCGAAATTCCATCCCCCACCAACCCACCCCCCGGGTGTAAATTCCAGACCCGCTGCCCGTTTGCGATAGATATTTGCCGCAAGGATGAACCCAAGCTGGAGCTTTCCAGCAGCGGACACGAAGTGGCGTGCCACAGGTGGCAGGAGTTGATGGATTAGGCGGTGTCGTGGGCGTTTCGAAATAAAGTTCATGTCTCAACTTAATTTTGAGACGCTTTTGTCGCAGGTGGGTTGCACCCACCCTACATCACCCCGCAACCGTAACCACGTTGGCGCTTTGCACCAATGTGCGGTGGACCGGGCATTTATCAGCAATTTCAAGCAAACGGGCGCGTTGCTCGGGGCTAAGATCACCGGTTAGGTAGACCTTCCGGGTGAAGGTATCGGCCTTGGCCCCCGTGCCGGATTTGGCATCCTGGGCATGGACCTTGTCGTGGCTTACCTCAACCTGCACATGGGTCAGCGGCCAGCCCTTGCGCCGGGCATACATGCGGATGGTCATTGAGGTGCAGGCCCCAAGCCCGGCGGACAGGAACCCATAAGGCGACATGCCCCGGTTGGTGCCGCCATAGGCCAAGGGTTCATCCGCCAGCATGTGGTGATCCGGGCCTGAATTGATGTCTTGCAAATACCCGTCCGCGTCAGCCTCGGACACGCTGACAATACCTTCGGGCGCACCGGGCGGCGGTGCCGGGGGTTTGAGATCAAGGTATTTTGTCGCCCAGGCGGCGATCACATCTGCGGCGTATTCAGCATCTTCGGGGTTGGTGATCAGGTGATCGGCATTATCAAGCGTGACAAAGCTTTTGGGGTGTTTTGCCGCCGAGAAAATTTGCGCTGCGTTTTCAATGCCCACCGTATTATCGCCCGGCGCGTGCAGCACCAGCAAGGCGCGGTGCAGGTTGGCAATCTCATCTGTCAGGTTTTCGGCACGCACGTCCTCGACAAAACCCTTGCCGATGCGGATGGGACGCCCGCCAAGCATCACCTCGGCCGCGCCATCGCTGGTGATTTTCTCCAAGGCGTCGCCAAAATTATGGGTCACATGGCCGGGATCATAGGGGGCTCCGATGGTGACCACCGCGCGCACGCTGTCAATCTTGCGCGCCGCCCCCAGCACCGCCGCGCCGCCAAGGGAATGCCCGATCAGCAGCGCGGGGGCCATATCGCGCGCCGCCAGTGCCTTGGCCGCCAGCACCAGATCATCGATGTTGGTATTGAATGAGGTGTTTTCAAACTCGCCGTCCGAGTGGCCCAACCCGGTGAAATCAAACCGCAGCACCGCGATGCCCGCACTGTTGAGCCGGGCCGAGATGCGCCGGGCAGCGGGAATGTCCTTGGAACAGGTGAAGCAATGGGCAAACAGCGCCGTGGCCAAAACCGGCCCCGCAGGCAGATCAAACCGGGCGGCAAGGCTGTGGCCGGAATGGCCGGTGAAGGTCAGGCGTTCGGTGGGCATGGGGGATCCTTTTATCGGGCTTTGTAAGTTTCAGAATAAGAAGCGATCCGCGAATTGCCACCCCTTTGACGGCACCGTCACGCGAAGGTGAGAATTTGGCAATGGCGTGCAGGGGTTACCGCCCGCCGGGCCGGATCAGGCCAGCAATCGGGCCAGTATGGGAGGGCACGGATACCCGTGTAACCCATAAAATTAAAGGCGAAGTTTACGCGGAATTTGCGGCGTCAGGGCTGGTTTCATTAACTTTCCCCGATGTACAATTTCGTATCAGAACATAGGCCGGGGTTATGCAGTTAAACCTGAGGAATGATAATGACGTGCGATTGTTCACAATCACCATATCGGTGATTGCGCTGACGTCTAATGCCGTTTTGCAATATGTTTTCCTGCCTCTTGAGCTTTACCTTCAGATCATTTTCGCAGGCTCAATCGTGTCTTTGATCATTGCCATGCCGATTGCATATTTTGTCGGGCAAAGGATGCGCGATATTCATCAACTGACCGAGCGGCTGGAATATGCGGTGAATAATGACAAACTGACCGGGGCCTGCACCCGCATCAGCTTTTACCAGCGGCTGCAACAGATTGAGGGGTTGCCGATTGCCCTGATCTTTGCCGATATTGATCATTTTAAGGGCATCAATGATAGATACGGCCACAAAGCCGGGGATGAGGCGCTGAAGGCGTTTACCCGCACTTTGATGGATAATTGCCGCAAGGATGATATTGTGGCGCGGTTTGGCGGTGAGGAGTTTGTGATTTTGCTCAACAGCTCGGACATAGTCGATGCAATTGCCGCCGCGCACCGGATTTGCGCCAAGGTCCGGGGGCAGTTGATTAAAGTTGAAAGCGATGAAATTCAGATCACGGCAAGTTTTGGCGTGGCTGAAGTTACCTCGATTGATCAGATTGACAAGGCGCTGCACCGGGCCGATCTGGCCACTTTCCGGGCCAAGCGGGAAGGCCGCGATCAGGTCTGTGCTTATGATCCGGTGCGCGATCTTGATATGGCGGTGATCAGTGCGGCGGAATAGCGGCCTCAGCTATAGGCGATGCTTAGCAGGATGACCCCAAGAATGATCCGGTAAATCACATATGGGGTAAAGCTGATACTACGCAACAGCCGCATCATCAGGCTGAGCGCAAGCAAGGCGGCGACGAAAGCAAATACAACACCGATGGCCCCGGCGCGCAGGGCGGCCATATCGGCATCGGCCAGTGCTTTGATGCCCAAAAGGGTGCCGCTGGCGATGATGGTGGGGATCGACATCAGCATCGACAATTTGGCAGCGTCATGGCGGGCATATCCAAGGGCGCGCGCGGCGGTGATTGTAATGCCCGAGCGCGAGGTGCCGGGGATCAGCGCCACCGCCTGCCACAGGCCCATGAGTATGGCGTGGCGCAGGGTCCAATCATGCTCGGTTTTGCTGGTTGCGCCCTTTTGATCCACCCAATAAAGCAGCACACCAAAGATCAGCATGGTCCAGCCGATCACTTTGATCGAGCGCAGCATGTCGGTCATGTCGGTGATCACCAGCAATAGCCCGACGATAACCACCGGGAGGGTGGCGATCATCAGCAAAAATGCCAGCCGCGATCCGGGGGTGTCAATCCGGCCCGTTAACATACGCGGGATACCGGCAAAGGCAGGGATCACATCGCGCCGGAAATAGAGGATGACGGCCATGAGGGTGCCGATGTGAACCGCCACATCAATCACCTGCCCCTGATCCGGCCAGTTGGTGACATAGGGGATGAGTATCAGATGCCCAGAGGACGAAATCGGCAGAAACTCGGTCAGCCCCTGAACCGTGGCGATGATAAACAAATGGAGTAATGTCATCAGCTTGACCCTGCTTTATGCCTATTTTCCTTGCTATAAACCATGTGGATTCAGAGGGAAGCCCTAATTTAGGTCCGATATGGTATTAATATTTGTCTAACAGGCCGACGCGGGGCAAGGTTTGATTGAGTTTGGTGTTATTATGACAGTAGTTATGACTTTTAATTCTTTGCCACATGATTTAGACAGAACCAGCAAGGATTAACCGGAGACCTGACCCGTGGCGAAGCAACCTATGTTGAAATTTGTGAGCGTTGAGCGTGATATGCCCCGGAAGCGGCAAGCGGGGCAGCGCAATGCGGATTTCAATGAAATATACGCCGAGTTTGCCGCCGCCAAAGCCGCTGAACAGGCGAGCAGATGTAGCCAATGTGGGGTGCCTTTTTGCCAGACCCATTGCCCGCTGCATAACAACATTCCCGATTGGTTAAGGCTGACTGCCGAGGGGCGGCTCAGGGAGGCGTATGAGCTGAGCCAGATGACCAACACTTTCCCCGAAATCTGTGGCCGGATTTGCCCGCAGGATCGGCTGTGCGAAGGTAATTGCGTGATCGAGCAATCGGGGCATGGCACGGTGACAATCGGGGCGGTTGAGAAATATATAACCGATACGGCATGGGATAATGGCTGGGTTGAGGCGTTTGAGCCGACAAGCGAACGTGTTGACTCTGTTGGCATAATTGGCGCCGGGCCGGGTGGATTGGCGGCGGCGGATGTGCTCAGGCGCGCGGGCGTGCAGGTGACGGTTTATGACCGGCATGATCGGGCCGGCGGGTTGCTGACTTATGGCATTCCCAGTTTCAAGCTGGAGAAGGATATTGTGCTGCGCCGGGTGGATCAACTGGCGCAGAGCGGGGTTGAATTTGTCTTGAATTGTAATGTCGGCGAGGATGTGAGTTTTGAAGAACTGCGAAATAAACACAACGCCTTACTGATTGCCACAGGGGTGTATCAATCGCGGGATTTGCTAGCACCCGGATCGGGGGCCAAGGGGATTGTGCGGGCGTTGGATTATCTGATTGCCAGCAACCGGGCCTCATTTGGCGACGATGTGCCGGAGATTGATAGCGGTGAATTGGACGCCAAAGGCAAGCGGGTGATCGTGGTCGGCGGCGGGGATACGGCGATGGATTGCGTGCGCACGGCCATCCGGCAGGGGGCGAAATCGGTGAAATGCCTGTATCGTCGCGACCGGGAAAACATGCCGGGCAGCCAAAGGGAAGTGGCTAATGCGGAGGAAGAAGGTGTTGTATTTCAGTGGCTTAGCGCTCCGAAAGGCTTTTCCGGGGATCCGGTGGACACGGTAAAGGTGCAGCAAATGCGACTAGGTGCGCCGGATGCGAGCGGGCGGCAAAGCCCCGAGGAAATTGACGGCGCGGTGAGTGATGAACCGGCTGATCTGGTGATCAAGGCGCTGGGGTTTGAGCCGGAAGACCTGCCAACACTTTGGAATCAAAAGGAATTAGAGGTGACCCATTGGGGCACGGTTAGGGCAGAATTTACCAGCGGGCAGACCTCGATAGAGGGGGTATATGCCGTCGGTGACATTGTGCGCGGGGCGTCGTTGGTGGTCTGGGCCATTCGCGACGGGCGCGATTCAGCGCAGGCGATTTTGCAGTATCTGGGGGCCGCGCAAGCGGTCGCGGCGGAGTGAAATCTTGTACAACTTGTACAACATGGCCCGTTGTTTTGTACAACATGAGGGTGAAGGCCCGGATAAGGCAACAATGCTGACGTAACGAATGAAAGAATGATTAAGATGAGCGCGGAAAAAACAATCAAAGGGCAATGCCTGTGCGGGGCGGTTTGCGTCACGGTTGACGCGCCGCTTGGGGATATTTCTGCGTGTCATTGTGAGATGTGCCGAAAGTGGAGCGGGTCGATTCAGATGGGGATTGAAATGCCCCGGGACGCGGTGACGATCACCGGCCCGGTTAAAACCTTTCAATCGTCTGAATTTGCCGAACGGGGCTGGTGTGAGACCTGCGGCTCGGCCATTTGGCTGCGCGATACGGAGGGCGGCAATGCCGGGTATATCGGGCTTGCGCCCGGTCTGTTTGAAAATGCCGGGGGGGCCAGTTTGGTCCGCGAAGTTTATGCCGATAATTGCCCGACGGGGTATGCGCTGGCGGGCGATCATGCGCGTGTGAGCCGCGCCGAATATGAGGCCGAAAACCTGCATGTGAATGAGGGAGCGACGGAATGAGTGTTTTTGATCAGAACTGGGCCAAAACCGAAGCCGCCAAACGCGAATGGCTGGCGGAAAACGGGATGTATTCAGCGAGCGATGAGCATTCATCCTGCGGCGTTGGTCTGGTGGTTTCAATCGACGGTAAGCCAAGCCGCCGGGTGGTGGAGGCGGGGATTGAGGCGCTGAGGGCGGTGTGGCATCGCGGCGCTGTGGATGCGGACGGTAAAACCGGCGATGGTGCAGGCATTCATGTGCAAATTCCGGTGGCGTTTTTCTATGATCAGATTCAGCGCACCGGGCATGAGCCGAGGCAGGATCAACTGGTTGCCGTCGGGCAGGTGTTTTTGCCGCGCACGGATTTTGCAGCACAGGAAAAATGCCGCACGATTGTGGAAACCGAAGTGCTGCGCATGGGCCACACGATTTATGGCTGGCGGCATGTGCCGGTGGATGTGACGTGTTTGGGCGAGAAGGCCAATGCGACGCGGCCTGAGATTGAGCAGATTTTGATCTCGAACGCCAAGGGGATTGATGAGGAGGCGTTTGAGCGTGAGTTATATGTGATCCGGCGCAGGATTGAGAAGGCGGCGACGGCGGCGGGGATCAGGGAGCTTTATATTGCCTCGCTGTCGTGCCGGTCGATTATCTATAAAGGCATGATGCTGGCCGAGCAGGTGGCGGTGTTTTATCCTGATTTGATGGATGCGCGGTTTAAGAGCGCGTTTGCGATTTATCATCAGCGCTATTCGACCAATACCTTTCCTGAGTGGTGGCTGGCGCAGCCGTTTCGGATGTTGGCGCATAATGGTGAAATTAACACGCTCAAGGGCAATCTGAACTGGTTGAAAAGTCATGAGATCAGGATGGCCTCAAGCGCGTTTGGCGATATGGCGGAGGATATTAAGCCGATTGTGGCGGGGGGGTCTTCGGATAGTGCGGCGCTTGATGCGGTGTTTGAGGTGCTGGTGCGTGCGGGGCGGTCTGCGCCGATGGCGAAGACCATGTTGGTGCCGGAAAGCTGGTCAAATCAGGCGCAGGAATTGCCGCAGGCGTGGCGCGATATGTATTCCTATTGCAATTCGGTGATGGAGCCATGGGACGGGCCGGCGGCCTTGGCGATGACCGATGGGCGCTGGGTTGTGGCGGGGCTGGACCGTAATGGTCTGAGGCCGATGCGCTATGTGGTCACCGGTGATGGGCTGGTGATTGCCGGGTCCGAGGCCGGGATGGTGCCGGTGGATGAAGCACAGGTGGTGGAAAAAGGCGCGCTTGGGCCGGGGCAGATGCTGGCGGTGGATATGATGCGCGGGCAGATGTATCGCGATACCGAGATCAAGGATAAGATGGCGCGGGCGCTGCCGTTTGGCGAGTGGGTGGGCAAAATTCATGAGCTGGATTCCGAGCTGGCGGTGATCAGTGAAGCGCCGATTTATACCGGCACCGACCTGCGTAAGCGGCAGATCGCGGCGGGCTATACCCTTGAAGAGATGGAACAAATTCTGGCTCCGATGGGGGAGGATGGTAAAGAGGCGATTGCCAGCATGGGCGATGATACGCCCTCGGCGGTGCTGAGTAAGCGCTATCGGCCGCTTAGCCATTATTTCAGGCAAAATTTTTCTCAGGTGACCAATCCGCCGATTGACAGCCTTAGGGAATACCGGGTGATGAGCCTGAAGACGCGGTTTGGGAATTTGAAGAACGTGCTGGATGAAAGCGGCGCGCAGACCGAGATTTTGGTGCTGGAAAGTCCGTTTGTGGGCAATGCGCAATGGCATGAGCTGATGCGGCATTTCAACGCTGATGTGGCCGAGATTGATTGCAGTTTTGTGCGGGGTCCCGGCGCGTTGCAGGAGGGGCTGGCGCGGATCAGGGCCGAGGCGGAGGATGCGGTGCGTTCCGGCGCGGGGCATATTGCGTTGACGGATCAGCATATCGGTGCGGACCGGGTGGCGATGCCGATGATTTTGGCGACTTCAGCGGTGCATTCTCATCTGACGCGGATGGGGTTGCGGACGTTTACCTCGCTTAATGTACGCTCGGCTGAGTGCGTTGATCCGCATTATTTTGCCGTGCTGATTGGCGCGGGCGCGACGGTGGTGAATGCGTATCTGGCGGAGGACAGTTTGGCCGACCGGATTGAGCGGGGGTTGCTGGAGGGCAGCCTGACCGAGGTGGTGGCACGGTATCGCCGAGCGATTGATCAGGGATTGCTCAAGATCATGTCGAAGATGGGGATTTCGGTGATTTCCTCGTATCGTGGTGGGCTGAACTTTGAGGCGATTGGCCTGAGCCGGGCGATGTGTGCTGAATTTTTCCCCGGGCTGACCAGCCGGATTAGTGGCATTGGCATCAGCGGCATTCAGGGCAAGCTGGAGATGGTGCATGATCAGGCTTACGCCAATGGCCAGGATATTCTGCCCATCGGCGGGTTTTATAAGGCGCGCCAAACCGGTGAGACCCATGCCTGGGGGGCGCAGAACATGCATCTCATGCAAATGGCGTGCAATAATGCCAGTTTTGAGCTGTGGAAACGCTATAGTGCGGCGATGCAGGCGAACCCGCCGATCCATCTGCGGGATTTGATGGCGATCAAGCCGATGGGGGACGCGATTTCGGTGGATGAGGTGGAGAGTGTCACCTCAATCCGCAAGCGGTTTGTCACGCCGGGGATGTCGCTGGGGGCGCTTAGCCCGGAGGCGCATAAGACGCTGAATGTGGCGATGAACCGCATCGGGGCGCGATCCGATAGTGGGGAGGGCGGCGAAGACCCGGCGCATTTTGTGCCGGAGCCGAACGGCGATAATCCAAGTGCCAAGATCAAACAGGTGGCTTCAGGGCGCTTTGGGGTGACGGCGGAATATCTTAACCAATGTGAAGAGCTTGAGATCAAAGTGGCGCAAGGGGCCAAGCCCGGTGAGGGTGGGCAGTTGCCGGGGATGAAAGTGACCAAGCTGATTGCGCGGCTGAGGCATTCGACCGAGGGTGTCACGCTGATCAGCCCGCCGCCGCATCATGATATTTATTCGATCGAGGATCTGGCACAGTTGATTTACGATCTCAAGCAGATCAATCCGCGCTGTAAGGTGACGGTGAAACTGGTGGC
>CAZZKL010000111.1:0-10055 GCA_964655135.1 uncultured Roseovarius sp.
ATCACGTCATCCGCCAAATCCTGCGGCAGGATCAGATTGAGTATGATGGCGATGAACGCCGCAGGAAGCAGGCCCGATGTCATCAATATCTGCACGGTTTTGCCCGCGTGTTGCAGCGCCTCGGGCACCAGTTGCAGGCCAAGGCCAATGGACAACGCAGTGGCAAAGATCACCATATTGCGCCGGTTCCAGCGCACATCAGAGAGCATGTTGATGCCCGCCGAGGCGACCATGCCGAACATGATGATCACGCCACCCCCCAGCACGTTGATCGGGATGGTGTTGATCACCGCCCCCACCTTGGGCACCAATCCGGCGGCAATCAGGAACAGCGCGCCGATGGTAACAACGTGGCGGCTCATCACCCCGGTCATGGCCACGAGGCCGACGTTTTGGCTGAACGAGGTGTTGGGCAGCCCGCCGAACACACCGGCGATAGCGGTGCCAAGGCCGTCGGCAAAAGTGGCGCCCTGGATTTCCCGGTCAGTGGCCTCGCGGCCCGCGCCGCCTTTGGTGATGCCCGAGACATCGCCGACGGTCTCAATCGCCGAGATGAAGGCCATCAGGCACATGCCGATGATGATCGCCCAGTTGATCGAAAAGCCATATTTGAACGGCGAGGGCAGGGCAAAACCTGCCGCCCGGCCAATGTTGCCGAAATTCACCTGACCCATGATCAGCGCCACCACATAGCCCGCAAGAATGCCAATCAGGATGGCCGAGACGGCGGTGAAGCCTTTGGTGAAGAACTTGATGCAAAGCGTCACACCGATCACCACCAGCGCCGGGAACCACATGGCCCAAGAGCCAAACACAAGGCCCGACAGATCAGGCCGCTCCCCAGCCATTTTGGCGGTAATCAGTACCGCCTTCATTTTCTCATAGGCTGGCACGCCGCCACCGGCGTATTTGATGCCAACCGTCACCAGTGAAAGCCCGATCATCAGCACGATCAGCCCGGTTATCAACGGCGGCAGGGCAAAGCGGATTTTGCCGATGAAAAAGCCGATGCAAAAGTGGAACATGCCGCCGATCAGCACCCCGGTCATCAGCCCGCCAAGGCCTGCGGTGCCAGCACCTACGACTGCCGGGATCATGATCGGCAAAAACGCAAAGCTGGTGCCCTGAACGATCGGCAGTTTGCCCCCCACCGGGCCGATGCCGATGGTTTGAATGAGCGTGGCGATACCCGCAAAAAACATCGACATTTGGATGAGATAGGTCATGTCAGGAAAGCCCAAAGCCCCCTGATCCGAGCCAAATCCGATGCCCGCCGCCCCCGCAATGATGATCGCAGGCGTGATATTTGAGGCGAACATCGCCAACACATGTTGCAGCCCCAAAGGCACTGCTTTGCCCAAGGGGGGCATATAGTTGGGATCACGCAGTTGTTCTGCTGTCCCTATAGATTGATCAGCCATGATTTTTTCCTCCTGTCGTAGCTCATCGCGCATAATGCTCCGGTCTTGTTGCCGGATATTTTAATCCACTGAATTGACGACATAAGGCGCGTCAAACCAGTGTTCTTCTAAATTACTTCCGTCGCCGATGCGGTCGATCACGGCGAATTTGCCGGGGGTTCCCAGCGGGCACAGCACCCCGTGCCAGATATTGCGGTGCAGGTTGATGCCTTGCCCCGGTGTGGTGACAAAAGCCCTGAGGTTGGTGGGCGTGCCGCCGGTGTCATCGGCCACGATCACCAAAAACCGTAGGGGGCTGAGGGGGATAAAGGCCTGACTTCCCATCGGGTGGCGCTCAACCATATCGACCACATGCGGCAGATCGCGGGCGCGGGCGTCAAACAGGCTGATCCCGGCGCGGCCATCCGTGAAATCAAGCGTTGCCAGATCGTGATAGCGGCCACAAAGCCCCTGATTGATGATTTTATCGGGCGTGCCGGAAAACTCGATCACATCGCCATAAGGGGCGAAGGCATCGGCGGTCAAAGCCATGGTTTTCAAGGCTTTTGTCATGTTGGCAGCATGTCCATCAGGCGCAGCTCGGCGATGCGTTCGACCTGTCGGCAGGCCTCTTCCATCTCGGTTTTTGTGTCATTCTTGATGCGCCGTTCAAACGCCGCTTTGATCTCGGATTTGGAATTGTCGCGCACGGCGATGATGAAGGGAAAGCCGTGTTTGGTGGTATATTCAGCATTGAGCCGGGTGAAGGTTTCGCGCTCATCATCCGTCAGTTGATCAAGACCGGCTTTGGATTGCTCAGAGCTGCTCTCCGTTGTCAGCCGTCCGGCAGAGGCGAGTTTTCCGGCCAGATCAGGATGCGCTTTCAGCACGCCAAGGCGCTCATCATCGCTGGCCGAGCGGAACATGCGGGTGAGGGCGTGATGCAGGCCGGTGGCACTGTCATGCGCCGGGCAAAGATCAAGCGCATAGGCGCGTTCGGCAATCCACGGGGAATGCTCGAATATGCTGCCAAAGGCGGTGATGAAGGCGTCTTTGTCCATCTCGGAGGGGCGCTGATAATCCACCTTGGGGTGATGCGCGTGCCAGTGGTTGGCAATCTCAATGCGCCGGGCAAACCAGACATCCTTGTGGCTTTGGGCATAGTCCATGAAGCGCCTCAGCGCCATGATCCGACCGGGTCGGCCAATCAGGCGGCAATGCAGGCCGATGGACATCATCTTGGCCTGTCCCGCCTCGCCCTCGGCGTAAAGCGCGTCAAAGCTGTCTTTGAGATAGGCATAGAACTGATCACCGGAGTTGAAGCCTTGCGGCGTGGCAAAGCGCATATCGTTGCAATCAAGGGTGTAGGGGATGATCAGTTGATCATGGCCGCAGGAGGTGATCCAATAGGGCAAATCATCGGCATAGGCATCCGAGACATAGGCAAACCCGCCTTCCTCGGCGATTATATCAACGGTGTTTTCTGAGCATCTACCTGTGTACCAGCCAAGGGGGCGCTCGCCCGTCACTTCGGTATGCAGGCGGATGGCCTCATGCATATGGGCGGTTTCATCCTCGGGGGGGAAATCCTTGTATTCGATCCATTTCAACCCGTGGCTGGCAATCTCCCAATCGGCGGATTGCATGGCGCGTACCTGTTCGGGGCTGCGGGCCAAAGCGGTGGCGACGCCGTAGACCGTGGCGGGGATGGCTTTTTCGGTGAACAACCGGTGCAAGCGCCAGAACCCGGCGCGGGCCCCGTATTCATAGATCGATTCCATGTTCCAATGGCGTTGACCGGGCCAGGCGGCGGCCCCGACGATCTCGGACAGGAAGGCTTCAGAGGCGGCATCGCCATGCAGCACATTGTTTTCGCCGCCCTCTTCGTAATTGATCACGAATTGCACGGCGATTTTGGCGCTGCCCGGCCATTTCGGATCGGGCGTGGTGGGCCCATAGCCCCGAAGGTCACGCGGATAGCGAGTCAAATTTCCGTCTCCTTGTCCTGAGCGTATGATAGGGTAAATCAATGTGGCATACTTTCTGATATTTATTGAAAGAGCTATAGAAAAGATCATGCGTGTCCGGGGGCGGATGCGCGGATAGAACTGGCCCCATATGAATGAGAGGATGGCCCCATGGCGGGATATTTGACAACACATGTATTGGATACGGCGCGGGGATGCCCGGCGGAAGGGCTGAAGATTGAGCTGTTCTCGCTTGCAGGCGGGGCGCGGAGATTGCTCAAGACATTGGTGACCAATGCCGACGGCCGCACCGAGAGCCAGATTTTACCAAGCGAGGAGTTTGCGCTGGGCACTTATGAATTGGTGTTTCATGCGGGCGGGTATCTGACAGCCACAGGCGTGCCCCCGGAAAGCCCGCGCTTTCTGGATGTCATCCCAATCAGGTTCGGGATGTCGGAAGAGAGCCACTATCATGTGCCGCTGTTATTGTCGCCGTTTGGGTATTCGACTTACCGGGGGAGTTAACTTGTAGGGTGGGTGTAACCCACCACCCCGGCGGGAAGGTGGGTTTCCCTGGCTCCGCCGTTCTCGCCTGAAACGCTCCGCCGGAGCGTTTCCGAGACGGCTTAAACCCCACCCTACGCTACATTCGCCATTTCAGACTGAATATGGCTGACCATGAAATCAATCAACAGCCGGGTTTTGGGATCCTGCCAGCGGCGGTGGGTATAAAGACAGGCCATCTGAATTGGGATCGGCGGCTCATTCTCAAGCACCCGCACCAATGCGCCCGAGGCAAGATGCTCGGCCACGTCATATTCCGGTTTGAGGATCAACCCAAAACCCGCCAGCGCCCAGTTGGTCAGCACATCGCCGTCATCGGTTTCAAACGGGCCTTTGACGGCAAAGCGTTTCACCCCCTCGGGCGTTTGCAGCGGCCATTGAAATTCCGGCGCACCCGGGAAGCGCAGGCTGAGGCAGTCATGTTTGTCGCTGATCAGGCTGGCGGCGGTCTCGGGTGCGCCTTTGCGGGCGATATACTCAGGTGCTGCACAGATCACCCGGTTGCAATCGGCAATTTTACGGATGCGCAGGTTTGAATCCTCCGGCACCCCAAGAAAAAACGCCAGATCAAGGCCCTCGGCGGTCATATCCAGTTTGCGGTCCGACAGGCGCAGGCGGATTTTGATCAGGGGATAGGCCGCTTTGAAGGCCGGAATAGCCGGCGCAATCAGGCGGCGGCCAACGCCCAAGGGGGCCGCCACCAGCAAAGAGCCGCGCGGGGTTTTGGTGACATGGCTGATTTCGGCCTCGGCCTCGTCCACCGCTTCGATGATGCGGCAGGCCCCGGCGTAAAACAGCGTGCCCTGTTCGGTGGCGTGCAATGTGCGGGTGGTGCGTTGAAACAGCCGCACATTGAGGTGCTCCTCAAGCTGTAGAATACGCGCCGAGGCCACCGCCGCCGAAATCCGCTGATCGCGCGCCGCCGCCGACATGTTGCCCAATTCATAAACCCGGACAAAGGTTTTGATATTGTCGAGATAGGCCATGGTTTATTCTCAGGTTTTATTTGAAACATCTTGGCTTTTTTATTCGATACAGGATAATTGCCGGATAGGCTAGTATTGCCAAAACAGCGGAATGGGAGAGCGCTCATGCAGGATCTGGCAATTATGTGGGATTGGCTGGCGTTTGCGGTGCGCTGGCTGCATGTGATCACGGCGATTGCCTGGATTGGCTCCTCATTTTATTTCATCGCGCTGGATTTGGGCCTGCGGCAGGCCCCCAATCTGCCGAAAGGGGCTTACGGCGAGGAATGGCAGGTGCATGGCGGTGGGTTTTATCATATCCGCAAGTTTCTGGTGGCGCCTGAGGACATGCCCGAGCATCTGACCTGGTTCAAATGGGAAAGCTATGCCACATGGCTGTCAGGTGCCGCGCTGCTTATGATCGTTTACTGGGCCGGGGCCGAGTTATTCCTGATTGACCCAAGCCGGGCTGATCTGGCGGTTTGGCAGGGCATTTTGATCTCGGCGGGGTCTTTGAGCATTGGCTGGCTGATCTATGATGCCTTGTGCAAATCGGGCTTAGGCGCGCGGCCTACGCTGTTGATGGTACTGCTGTTCATCCTGCTGGTGGCGATGGCCTGGGGCTATAATCAGGTGTTTAGCGGTCGCGCGGCGATGCTGCATCTGGGGGCGTTTACTGCCACCATCATGACGGCGAATGTGTTTTTCATCATTATCCCAAATCAGCGCATTGTGGTGAAGGATTTGCAGGCGGGCCGCACGCCGGATGCCAAATACGGGCGGATCGCCAAGCTGCGCTCAACCCATAACAATTACCTGACGCTGCCGGTTCTCTTCCTGATGCTGAGCACGCATTACCCGCTGGCGTTTGCCACTGAATATAGCTGGCTGATCGCGGGTCTGGTATTCCTGATGGGGGTCACGATCCGGCATTATTTCAACACCCGCCACGCGCGCAAGGGCAATCCCACATGGACATGGGTGGTGACGGCCTTACTGTTCATCGCCATCATGTGGCTGTCGACCGCGCCGCTCAGGCAGGAAACCTATGAGCAATCCGAGGCGCGGGATTTAACCGCCACCGAGCAGGTTTTTGCCAGTGCCGACGGGTTTGACGAGGTGCTCAATATCGTGCCGGGGCGCTGTTCGATGTGCCATGCGCGCGAGCCGGGATATGACGGTATTCACCGCGCGCCAAAGAATATCCTGCTGGAAACACCCGCCGATATTGCCCGTGCGGCGCGGTTGATTTATTTGCAGGCGGGGGTGACCAATGCCATGCCTCCGGCGAATGTTTCCTTCATGGAAGAGGACGAGCGCCGGATGATCATCCGCTGGTACAGGACTGCCACCAGAAAGACGCCTTATGAGGTTAATCTGGATTAATTCCACTTCGCTGCCCCGGTCCCACTACCACTGCGCTACTGCCGGGGCCTGTGGCTTGATATGCCCCCCGGTTCAACTTGCTGCCCGGGGTATGCAATCCCCCTGAGCGCGGCGGCGGCAAGCGACATCCGATCAGCGCGGTGCAGGCGATGTCGTTTTTGAACCGTTGAGATGTCGTTTTTCGCCCAACAAAAGGCGAATTCATACGTTGACCTGCGATATTTTATAGTGCCGAATGCAAGGGGGGTGGATGTATTCCAAATAATCACCACAAAATCGGTCCTGTTATAACAGGCACAGGTTGAGATCGTTAAGCTGGATCATAGGATTCGGCCTCACAGGGAGAGAAAAGATGACAGATCAGACAATTAACGGAAAATCCGTGCATCACGCGGTTGAGATGTACGCGCAAGAATGCCGTGACGGCCACATGGACCGCCGCGAATTCATGACCCGCGCCACTGCATTTGGGGTTACTGTCGCTGCCGCGTATGGCATGATCGGCATGGCGGCTCCGGCACATGCGGCGGCGGCCAAAGAGGGCGGCACCCTACGATTGCAGATGGAAGTGCGCGCAATGAAAGACCCGCGCACCTATGACTGGACACAGATCGCCGCCTTCACCGCTGGTTGGCTGGAATATCTGGTTGAATATAACTCGGACGGCTCGTTCCGGGGTATGCTGATTGAAAGCTGGGATGCCAATGCGGATGCGTCGGAATATACGCTGAATGTGCGCAAAGGCGTGAAATGGAACAATGGCGATGATTTCACCGCCGACGACGTGGCGCGCAATATCACCGGCTGGTGTGACAAGAGCGTTGAGGGCAACTCGATGGCGGGCCGGATGGCCTCGTTGATTGACCCTGACACTGAAAAGGCCCGCGATGGCGCGATCACGGTTGTGGACAGCCATACCGTGAAACTGACGCTGCCCGCGCCCGATATTACCATCATCCCCGGCATGGCCGATTACCCGGCGGCGATCACCCACAGCTCGCATGACCCGGATGATATGCTGGGCACCGCCGTGGGCACCGGCGCCTATATGCCCGAAAGCCTTGAAGTGGGCGTCAAGGGCGTTGTGGTCAAAAACCCCAATCACACATGGTGGGGCCATGCGGCGCTGCCTGAGGGGGGATCATTCCTCGACCGGATCGAGTTTATTGATTACGGCACCGATCCGTCGGCCTTTGTGGCGGCGGCGGAAGCCGAAGAGATTGACATGCTGTGGCAGACCAACGGCGATTTCGTTGATGTGATGGATGGCCTTGGCTGGGTCCGGACCGAAGTTTCGTCCGGGGCTACCATTGTGATCCGCACCAATCAGGCGGCGGAAGTGGATGGCAAGAAGATCTATGCCGATAAGCGCGTGCGCCAAGCGATTGCCATGGCGGTGGACAATGCCATCTGCCTTGAGCTTGGCTATGCCGGGCGCGGCATTCCGGCCAACAACTTTCACGCCGGCCCAATGCACCCGGAATATGACAGCTCGGTCAGCCGTCTGCCTTATGATCCCGCCAAGGCCAAGGCCCTGATGGAAGAAGCCGGCATGGCGGATTTCGAGCACGAGCTGCATTCGATCGACGATGACTGGCGCAAGAACACCACCGATGCGGTGGCGGCGCAACTGCGTGACGCAGGCATCAAGGTCAAACGCACCATTCTGCCCGGCTCGACCTTCTGGAACGACTGGACCAAATATGCCTTCAGTTCAACCAACTGGAACCACCGCCCATTGGCCACACAGGTCTGGGGGCTGGCCTATCGCTCGGGCGAGGCGTGGAATGAATTTGCCTGGTCCAATGCCGAGTTTGACGGGCTTCTGACCGAGGCCAACGCCATTTCAAATGCCGATGAGCGGCGCGTGGTGGCGGGGAAAATTCAGGCGCTGATTGCCGAAGAAGGCGTGACCATTCAGCCCTACTTCCAGTCACTTTACCGGCACACCACCGACAATGTGGTAAACGCGGATATGCATATCGCGTTCCTGCCGCAGATCTATAAATGGGGCCTTAAAGCCTGATCAAAACCTTGGCCCTGCCCCCGAGTTTTGGGGCAGGGCCGCTGCCTGACCCCGGCGCGAACCTGCACGAACCTGCGCCAACCATAATTCAGAGCCCTGACATAACGGGGCCGGATTTTAGCCCGACCGACAGGGGACAACATGGGAATTTTCATTCTACGCAGAACCGCGGTGATGATCGTGACGGCGCTATGCCTGACGTTCATCGTGTTTTTCCTGACCAATCTCTTTCCCAATCTGGAGAAACTGGCCAAGACCCAAGGCAATTTCCGGATGTCCGACGAGGCGGTGAGCAGCTGGCTTGACAGCCACGGCTATCTACAGCCGTTGCCGATCAAATATGGCCAGTGGCTGGGGGTGATGCCCGGCTGGCAGTTTGAAAATGATGCAGGTGAGATTACCGGGCGGTGTTTCAAGGGCACCAAAAGCGCCGAAGAAGCGGCGGAGGCCAAAAGCTTTTGCGGTATTCTTCAGGGCCATTGGGGGCAATCAACGGTTTTCAAGGATGAGGTCTCGACCATCATCGGCAGACGGCTGGGGCGCACCGGGGCAATGATGTTTTGGGTCTTGCTGCTGATGATCCCGTCGGCCCTTGTTGTGGGCGTGATGGCGGGGATGCGAGAAGGCTCAAAGCTCGACCGCTCACTTTCCACCTTTTCAATTCTCACAACGGCGACGCCTGAATATGTGTCGGGGGTTATATTCATTGCACTATTTTCATCCTCGGCTGTGGGTCTCAAATGGTTCAAGGGTACGGCCACATCGGCGGCCGATAACATGCCAATTGGCTATGGCTATGAATGGGTTCCCGACTGGATGGTTGGGTTCTGGTATCGCGTTGCCGAGGCTCCGACGTTTGAAAACTTCTTCTTGCCGGTGCTGACCATATCGCTGTTTGGCATGGGCTATATCGCGCGCATGACGCGGGCCTCGATGGCCGAGGTGATGACGGCGCAATATATCCGAACGGCGCGCCTCAAGGGCGTCAAGTTTTCCAATATTGTGATGAAACACGCACTCAGAAACGCGCTGATTGCACCGTTCACGGTGATCATGCTGCAATTTCCGTGGCTGCTGAATGGCGTGGTGATTGTTGAGACGCTGTTTAACTACAAAGGCTTTGGCTGGGTGCTGGTGCAGGCGGCGGGTAATAATGACATTGAGCTGTTGCTGGCGGTCTCGGTGGTTTCAGTGGTGGTGGTTCTGGTGACGCAACTGATATCGGATATCGGTTATGTGTTCCTCAATCCACGCATCAGAATTTCTTAAGGGAGGAGACAGGACATGGAACCTCTTGGTTTTTTCGAGATCGTCATCCGGGTGATGTATCAGTTCACCCCGGTTTGGATGGCGCTGGCGATTGTCTTTGCCACCTCGATTGCGTTCAAACGCCGTCTTGGGCTTTATGGCAAATTGTTTGACAGCCCGATCGGCATGATTGGTTTTGCGCTGGTGATGTTTTGGGTGTTTACCGGCATCTTTGGCGCGATGGATTTAATCATCACCCATGACCCGCTGGCGCAGGTGTCGGGGATGAAAAACAAAGTGCCGGGCACGCCGCTCAGGGGTGCAGAAGCGGGCGATTATGCCTATTACCTGCTGGGCGGTGACAATCTGGCGCGGGATGTCTTTAGCCGGATGGTCACGGGGGCCTGGGTGGTGGTGCAAATCGCGCCACTGGCGACGGTTTTTGCCTTCATGGTGGGGATCACCCTTGGCCTGCCGGCGGGGTATTTTGGTGGCAAGC
>CAZZKL010000112.1:0-10017 GCA_964655135.1 uncultured Roseovarius sp.
CGCAAAATCTGTTCGGGCATCTCGTTTGACGCAAGCTTGAGCGAAATCCGGTAAGCCAGCGCTGATTCGAGCGTTGAATGGTGCAGAATGCTGGAATGCACCATGCCGCCCATTAGCGGCTCATCCGCAATGGCCTTTGCTGCCTCGGATGTCAGGCGGGTCCAGACCGGATCAATCTCGGTCAGTTTTGACTGTGTTTTTGCCATTTGCAATTTCCTTTCGCCGCATCAATTATAACAGATAAGTTTGATTGGCAAAATGTAAAGCTGTGATGGGTGAGATAAGCGATATGAATGAGTCGGGCCAGATAAAATTCGGTGATAAATTCCGCGAAATCATCCTCATACGGCTGAATGAGCTGGATATGGAAGACGCAAAAGGTGCCGCCGGGCAAGCCACGGTTGAGCTTGATCAGCAATCCGTCGGGCGGCTCAGCCGGATGGATGCGCTGCAAAATCAGGCCATGGCCAATGCCAATCATGCCCGCAGGCAGGCGCAGAAAATCCGCCTGAAAGCGGCGTTGAAGCGCATGGAGGAAGGCGAATATGGCTATTGCGAGGATTGCGGTGAGGATATTGCAGTGAAGCGGCTGGAATTCGATCCAGCCGCTAACAAATGCATTGAATGCGCCAAGGGGTGATCCTGCCCCGGATAGGGGCCGGGACGTGGGGTATCAGATTGTCTGCGCCAGTATGGCAAACACACCGGGGCCAAAGCTGGCCGACATTTGCGCTACATGCAGCTCAAACGCACCACTAATGGCATCCGCGCTCTGATCCGCAACACTATAGGTCCAAACCGGCGTGTTCACCATCACTTCGCGCACCACAGTTGCACCCTGCATCACCCGCAGCAGATATTGCTCGGTTTCTTCACCAAGCGGCACCTCGGGCGTATCCCAACGATCACCGCCAATACGGGTGCGCCTGATCCAGCCATAATCAATATCGCCCGACGCCTGCACAACCGCCCGCAGGTGCACCGGGCTGTAGGGCCGCAATCCAATCCCGTCAAACGCCAGCACCGCGTGCTGATAAGAGGGGTCATCCACCGGTCGCGCCCCCGGCCCGATGCGGTAATGCCGCGCCAGCCCGCGTTTGGCCTCGGCCAGGGCAATCTGCAACGGCGTGCCATCCATCCGCGCCACGATTGAGCCGATCGGCCAAGCCCCGCTTTGGGCCGCGTTGGTCCCGGCCTGCCCGCGCAAACGGTGGCTAAGGAAATAGGTATTCGTGGCGATCAACTGCGCATCGCGAAACTGAAACAATTCCCAGCCGTCCGGCGTGCCATCACCGATTGCACAAAGGTTCGCCCCCGCCAAAAACTCCTCATCGCTCACGCTTTCCAACTGCCCCGACAGCATTTTCACAATCAATCCATCACTGCGATCAATCACCCCTTCACAGGCCTGTTCCATCACCGTTTGAGTCAGGCCAATCGGGGTTGGCGCGGGGGCAATCAAATTAAGGTCATAATTGGCATCCACATCCGACGAATACAGCGCCGCCGTGCCCGGCCACGGCACAGCCGTCACCGCCAAATGCGGCGCGTGCGGCACCTCGTCGCCCACCATCAACGGCAGGTCCAAAAACAAAGGCGTGACCGGCGTGGGCGGCGTAAAGGTCCGCACCCGCGCCGGAATCTCGGAAATATCAATCGGGCGATAGCTTTCCGGCTCAATCCGTACCGCCTCAATCCGCTGGGCATTGCCCAAAATCTCAACCCGGTCAATCCGAAACAATCCGGTGCCGCCATCCTCAGGCAGGCCAAAAATATCCCCCGCCCCAAGTTGCAGCTTGGACGGCGGCAGCGACAGCCGCAGCGTATCGGTTGACACTTGCGATTCCGACAGCCAGCGCTCCACCGTCTGCCGCCCCTCGGCCCGCGTCAACACCAGCGGCATTTCCGAGGTTGAAACCGCGTGCGTCGCGTCATCGGGCAATATCGCCTCTTCTGCGATCACCTCAAAATTGCCGTCGGCCTCAATGAACCGCAGCCGCACCCGCCCGGCCACTTCCGCCGAGGCCCCCCGGGTTTCCTCAAGCACCGCGTTCAGCTCTGGATCACGCACCAGAAGTTGCGGATCCAGCAGCTCATCCAACAGCCCGTCGCGCAGCTCAAACTTCAAAATCCCATCCCGCTCAACCGCGTCAAAACCATAGCGCAGTTGCAACGGCTGCAACGCGGCCCGCGCCTCGCGGACCTGATCCACAACATAGCCACGCACATGGCCAAACAAATGCGATAAATCGCGGTGCTCGACCCCGGCCACAATATTGATCTCATCCACCACCGAAGCCAGCGACCGCGCCGAGGCCCGCCCGGTGATCCAATGCCCCCTTGAATAATTCTCGCCATCGCTCCACAGCCCGCGATTGTTGGGGAAAAACGGATAAGGCCGCGCGTCCCAGGCCCAGACATGGGCATGGTCCATATCAATCATCGGTTCGTCATATTCGATCGATATGGGGTTATGCGCCGGATCATTCCAATAGCCGGTCATCGCCCGCAAATACTGATGTTGGATCAGCTCATCGCGCTGCCCGCTTGAGAAATACGGCAGGCTGGATTCCGACGATTTTTGATCAACAAACTTGTTCGGCTCATTGGTGCCTTTATCCACCGCCGCACAGCCAAATTCAGTAAACCGGAAGGGTTTGGATTGCGGAATCCATGCACTTGGCAACCCGGCGCGCACGCCGCCCACCCGCTCGTGGTGCGAATTCAGCCACCAGCCATGATAATCCTTGAACCGGAAAATCCAGTGTTCCTCATAGGCCCCATCAAAAATCGGCGTTCTGATTTGCGCATCGCGCGCCTCATGAGAATGATAGAACCAGTCAAACCCCTCGCCGCCCTCGATGTTGGATTGCAGATAATCCAGCTTGTAAATCGCGCCGAAATTGGCATCAAGATGATCCTGCCCCTCGCGCCAATCCGACAGCGGCACATAATTGTCGATGCCGATGAAATCAATGTTGCTATCGGCCCAAAGCGGATCAAGATTAAAGAAAACGTCACCCGTGCCATCCTGCGGCTGAAAGCCAAAATATTCCGACCAGTCAGCGGCATAGCTGATCTTCACATTCGGCCCCAGAAGCGCCCGAACCTCCGCCGCCAAATCAATCAGCGCGGCCACAGCCGGAAAGCTGTTATTCGCCCCCCTGATCTGCGTCAGCCCGCGCATTTCCGAGCCAATACAAAAGCTTTCAACCCCGCCCACAGCCGCGCACAAGGCCGCCTGATGCAGGATAAACCGCCGGTATCCCCATTCATCGGGGCCGGTATATGTGATCGGGCTTTGCTTGACCGCGCCGCCAAAGCTCAACAGCTCAATCGCGCCATTCACCGGCGCATTCGGGTCCGGCGCCGGATTGACCGGGCCGATAATGAAATCACTGGCCTGTGCGGTGCCAAAAAACGCGGCAATTTCGGCATCCGCCCCGGCGGTGCCATCGGTACTGCCGGGCTGCCCCGGTGCTTTTGACAATGTAATCCGCCCGCGCCACGGCAAAATCGCCTGATCCGGCGCGTCGCTATAGGGGTCGGGCAGGCCATTGCCCGCCGTTTGCTCCATCAAGATGAACGGATAATACATCACGTCCTTGCCCGATTGCTGCAACGCCAATATCGCCTCAATCACCGACACATCCGCCGGGGTGCCGCCATAAATCGGCCGGTTATCCACATCGCGCGCCACCAGTTGCGCGCTCTGCCGGGTCAGCCCCGCCACCTGCCAGGGCATGTTCGAGGAATCAAATTGGTTTTGCTCCAGCTTGGGCCGGATGGTCGCCACATTGCTGCGCAGATCATCGCCAAACCAGCTCACCACCAAAGACGCCCCGCGACAGCCCGGTATTTCACCTGTCAGGTTATCCAACGCGGTGGCAAAATCCGCCTTGGCCGAGGGCGAGTTGACATTCGCCAGCCCACCAGTGCCAAAGCCGAAATTAATATTCACCGGCGTCGTCGCCAGCGCATATTCACCACTGCCCGGCAGCAATGCCACCGCCCTGATGCCATGGGCGGGGTCCAGCTCATAGCCCTGCTGAAACGGCTGCGACGGGCGGGTCACCTCAAAGGTAAACTGCGGCACCCGGTTGCCAAATGTTGCCAGATCCAGATCCTCAATCACCACATAGGCCGTGCCGCGATAGGCCGGCACCTGCCCCGGTCCCTCCACCGCTTCCATCTTGGGATCTGGCAGTTGATCCATGCTGCCGGGGTACACCCGCATGTTCAGGCTATCGGGCGCAATCTCTGATCCATCGGCCCAGACCCGGCCCACATGGGTAATTTCACCTTCACACAAGGCAATCGCCAGACTGAGGGAATAGCTGAAATTGCGCTGCTTCGGCGTTGGCGGCTTCGGCGCGCCCTTGCCGCCACGGCGACCGCCGCTAGTTGTCACATCCTCACGAAATTCCGAGGACCAGATCACCTGGCCCGAGACCCGCATCCGGCCATAAATCTGCGCCACCGCATCGCCTTCTCCGGCCCCGGTCAGGCGCAGCCGGTCCACCCGGCCGGTCTCCACCACATCCGAGCCCTGCCCCAGCAGGCGCTGATCAATAGAGCGGCCTATGACCGCCCCGGCAAAGCGGCCAAGGGCCGCCGACGAAATACCCAGAACCGAGCCGCCGATTGAGCCGCCCACCGCCGCCCCAACGCTTGAAAGAACAATAGTCGCCATAATTTAGCTCCCTTCGGGAAATCTGAACCGCGCCACAATGCGCCGCTTCCACGGCGCGCTCAGCGGGCTTTCCATCACTGCGTGACCGGAATATGCATGGATAAATGTGGCCCTCGGGCTGACCTGCCCCGCCAGCCCCAGATGCTTCGCCACAGCCCCCTCGCGCATCCGAAACAACAACACATCGCCCACGGCCTCATCGTCTAATCTCTTTGCCACCAAATGCCGTTCGGCCCCTTGCCACAGTGCTTCAACTCGGCTCGGCTCGGACCAATCCATCGAATAGGCGGGGATCTCCTGCGGCTCCTCGCCCAGCACCTCGCGCCAGACCCCGCGCAGCAGGCCCAGACAATCACTGCCCGCCCCCTTGCACGACGCCTGATGCCGGTACGGCGTGCCAATCCAGCCCCGCGCCGCCATCACAATCTGTTGCGCCTGATCACTCATCACCGGCGGCTCCCGCCGTTCAGATCCCCGGATTTAGTCGGGTCGGTAATGGTCCAGTCATCGCCGGGAATATCGGGAAATCCCTGATAATTCACCAGATTGTCAAACTTGAAAAGGCAGGTCTCAAAGCGCTTGTCACAGCCCGCATCCAGCCTGAGCCGATCCCCGCTCAAAACCTCAGCCCTCAGCGGCTGCCACAGCTCAACCACCCGTTCACCGCCGTCTATCCGGTCACGCTTGATCGAGCCGCTCAGGTCCACCGCAGCCCCCGACAGCATCACCAGCCGCCCAAACTGAAACCAGTCCTCGGCAAACCCCGGCAAAGCGGCAAATTTAAACACCCGCCGCTCCTCAACAATTTCAACATCGCGCTCGGTGGTAAATCCCACCTGCGTCAGATCAAATTTGCAGTTTTTATCGCCCAAAACCGCGCTGCACGGTTTTTGATAAACCCGCCCCAATGGCCGGTTCAACGCTTCCGTTAATCCGCGCAACTCCGCCTCAAACGCGCCATCGGTGCGCTTGAGATCACCAATCGTGCCGCGAAA
This sequence comes from uncultured Roseovarius sp., assembly GCA_964655135.1. Lineage (GTDB taxonomy): Bacteria > Pseudomonadota > Alphaproteobacteria > Rhodobacterales > Rhodobacteraceae > Roseovarius. The sequence continues at coordinate 5,689 of CAZZKL010000112.1, forward strand.
CTGCAACTGCCGCTCGGCGACGTTTTTCCAATTCACCAGCCAGGCGCGTATCTCAGCCCCGTCATAGCGCCCGGCCTCAATATCATCTTCACTGATCACATCCGCACTTAACGCGCCCAGCGCCTCGGTATTATCTACCGACAGGCCCGTGGATTGTTGCAACGCCAACGCGCTCAGCCCGCTTTGGGCTTTGAATTCAATACCTTCAAATGAAAGATCACCATCATGATCAGTGAACCCCAGCAACAGCCCATCCACCCGCGTCAGCGCCCAACAGCGGCAAACCGTGGTCAGCCCGGTCTCAAGATGCGCCTTTAGGCCGGCGTTCAGCCCACTCATACCCGCACCTCAATCACCGGCGCGCTTGGCACTTCTCCGGCCTGAAAGCTGGCCATGGAAATTTGCAACTGATCGGTGTCAAACCGCACCGGCACATCAAATTCAAAGCCCGCGGTAATCTCCAGCCCGTCATTGGGCGGATGCGCAAAGGTGACAATGCCGGTGGTGGTATCCACCTCGTAATGCACGCCCTCTTGCTGCTGATCGCCCGAAAGCCCCATCTTGACCGAGCCAAGCACCGGCTTACTGATCGGGCGCAGATAACTATACGCCCCCGAACGGTAGGTCTTATTAAGCTGAAACACCGCCGTCACATCATCGCCAATGGCAATGATCTCATCGCGGTAATCCACCCCGGCCTCCGAGGCCGAGGATTTAAAATCCGACCAGTCTTTCCAGCGAAACCCGTAAATCTGCCCGCGCCTTGCCTCGAAAAACGCAATCAGCGTCTCAATATCATCCAGGCCCCGCATTGCAGCACCGGCATCAAACCGGCGGCGCGAATGCTGCCACGGCGTATTGCGCTCCTCATAGCCATTGGCGAGGGTGACAATATCCGTATGCCGCTCCGGCCCGCCGATCGAGCCAAAGCTCAGATTGGCGGGAAAACGTACCTCATGAAAATTCATCTTATTTCTCCCAATCTGTTAACGGTTGCGTGTGCCACGGCCAATCGCCCGGCCAAGCTGCGCCGCGATCTGCCCCTGACTTCGGCGAAAGCCCTCAGAATCAGGCGTTGTAATATTCATCACTACATTGACATTGCCACCGCCCTGCCCGCGCACGCCCAGTTTGCCATCAGCGCCGCGCGCCAGCGGCATGATCGCCTCGGGGCCTGCCTCGCCCATCAACCCGGAACCGCCGCGCATGGGAAATCTCGTAGGGCCGGACACAACGCCGCCATTGGCAAACGGCATCACCCGGCCTTGGGCAAATCCCGCGCCCTTCTCAAACGGCAACAGATTACCAACCAGCCCGCCAATGCCTTGCGAGACAATCCCGCCGATCTGATTGGTCACTGGTCGCACCGCGCCGTTAAACGCCGTGTTGATCAGGGACGTGGCCAGCGTGCGCAGCGAATCCGACAGGCTGTCGCCATTCACCACCGCCCCCCGGATGGCCGAGCTCAGCCCCCGGCTGATCCCCTTATCCAACGCCGCCACATCCTGACCGGTAGAGGAAAAAGCGCCGCGCACCCGTTCCATTTCGGTGTTGAAACTCGCAGCCATTTGCGTGGCCCCGCCCAGCGACTGATCCAGCGCTTCTATCTGCGCATCAAGCTCATCTAATTGTACCAAATCAACCATCGTCTTTCGCTCCATTTTTATCGGGATATGCCTGCAACAGCTCATCCAGACGCGCCCGCGCCATTACCTCATTGCCCCTGACCCCCAGCATCAGACGCAACTCCGCAGGCGTCAGCGCCCAAAATTCATCCGGTCGCAGGCCCAAGCCGCGCACCCCGGCCTCCAGCAACTCGGCCCAGTCAAATCCGCTCATGCGGCCCCGGGTATGGCGAACGCCCGCGCCAACAGCTCTGCCGCCGCGCGCGCGCCCGCCAATGGCCCGCCCTCAATCTCAGCGGCCAGCAAATCCGCCGCAGAACCATCCCAGCCGCCCCCGCGCAGCCCCGCCACAATCAGCGCCAGCACATCTCGGGTGGAAAACGCGCTGGTCTCAAACCGCTCCACCAGCGCCACCAATGTGTCAGCCTCCAGCCCCGCCTCCAGCTCGGCCAGCGCCCCAAGTGTCAGCTTGAGCACATGCCGCTTATCGTCGATGACCAGCGCCACCTCACCTGCCCAGGGGTTGGCCATGGCTTAAATCGCCAGGAAGGTCAGCAGGCCCGCCGACGCCAGAGAAAGCTCATAAGTGGCCTCGCCGTCATGTGATCCGGCATAATCAACCGACGTCACCTGAAACGGCCCTTCAATGGTGCCAAAATCAGGGATGATCACCTGAAAATCCGGGGTCACGGCGTCAAAGAATATCTGCCGCACGCGGGCGTCACTGGCATCATCGCGAAACACACCCGAGCCACTGATCGCCGCCGATTTCACCCCGGCCCCAGCCAGCAATTCGCGCCAGCCCCCGGGGCTTTCCAGACTGGTCACATCGACGCTCTCTGAGTTAAAGCTGATGCGCGTCGCCCGCAGGCCCGCCACCGTTTGAAAAGTGCCATCATTGCTGAGATCAATCTTGATCAGCAGATCTTTACCATTTTGCACTGCCATAGTCTTATCTCCAAAAAGTTAGGGGGTTGTTGTGTCGTCCACCCGGGCGCGGAACGTCAGGTCAATCCGGCGCTGTTGCCCGGCTGCCACCCGGCGCGCCCGCGCCCGGAAAAAATAAAGTCCTGCCAGTTGGCCCCGGCTCAGCGTCAGATTGGCACCAATCAACGCATCACTAATCGCCGCCGCCACCTGTTTGGCGGCAAAAAATCCGGCACTATCTGTGATCACCGAAATGATGAAATTATGCCACGCACCCTCGGCAGTCTTATCCGATTGCTGGCGCACATCCTCAGGCCCAAGCGTCACATAAGTTGACGGCAAAACACCCGCAGGCACCTCATCATAAATCGCCGTACCCACAAGCGTGGTCAGCGCCGCATCGGTGCTCAGCTTTTGAAACACAGCCGCTTGTAGGGCTGCTGAAACCGCATAGGTCATACCGCCACCTCCTCATCAGCAAAGCAGGTCAGAAACCGGCCGTCACAATCCTGTTCGACCACCGAAAGAATACGAAAAATTCGCGTGCCTTCGCGAAACCGCTGCTCGGGGGCCGGTCGTGACGGCGCGCCAAATTCGGCTGCGCGCACGATAATGCGGTATTTGGCGCTTGACAGGCTCACCGCCTCGCCCAGGGTTTCACGCCCGGTGCGCGCCTTGACCTCGGCCCAAAGCGTGCCTTGCGCAACCCATGTCTCGCTAAATCCACCCGCGCCATCCGACACTTGCTGCGGCGCCTCCAGCACCAGCTTGCGGTTTAATTTAACATGCGCCATCAGTCGCACCCCCCGCCAAACAGGCGCACTGTGCGATAGCGCTCAATCAGACTGCTTACGCAATAGGGCATACACGCCCCACCAAGGGCGGTTTCGTGGCGATATTCATAATAATGCGCCGCCAGCAAAAGCATCGCCTGCGCCAGATCAGCGGGCAACCCCCCCCAGGTGGTTGCAAACCCGGCGGAAAACTGCACCACAGCACTGGCCCCGGTCGGAATCGTTGGCAATGTAGCCCCCGTGGGCTTCAAAACCGGTCGCTGCATATCCTCCTCAAGCCGGTAAAGGCTCGCATCAATGACCAGAGGCTCAAATAGGCCGATGTCCATAGACAGCACCGAGATATTGTTCACCGGTGCCACCGGCAGCGCTTGGCCATCACAGTCCCGCCAAGCGTACAGCCTCCAGGAAAATAAACGCTGGATCAGGATCTTACCGGTCCGCGCCTCAATCGCCGACATTGCCGCCCGCAGGAAATTTTCCAACACGGGATCCTGAATGTCGTCATCCGTAAATCCGGTTCCCAAACGCAGATGCGCTTTGAATTCTGCCATCGGCAGCGCGGTCAGGGGAACCGCGGTTTGTTCAGTTAACACCATGGAAACTCTCCAAAAAATCCCGGGCCCCTCCATTGGGGTGTGGCGCGCGCCGTCTCACGTTGCTCGGACGGAGGGGAGCAGCTGGACAACGCTTGAAGTGTTGACAGCGCGCGCCGGGGCACGGGCGTTGGCCCGGCCCCATCCGACATCCCTTACGAGATGCCGAATTTCAGCAGCTTGATCGCAGCAAAGTCGCTCACATCACCGCCCACACGTTTGGTGGCATAGAAAAGCACATGAGGCTTGGCTGAGAACGGATCACGCAGCACCCGCAGGTCCGGGCGTTCGGCCACAGTATAGCCAGCGGTGAAATCACCAAAGGCAATCGCCATCGCGTCGGTGGCAATATCCGGCATATCCTCGGCAATCAGCACCGGATAACCC
>CAZZKL010000113.1:0-9900 GCA_964655135.1 uncultured Roseovarius sp.
ATAGCCCAGACCGGCATAAAGCGCGATGTCCTTGCGGATGAAATCAATCGGCTCGGAGGTGAGATGCAGGAACATCATAACCTCATTGAGCAACCCACTGTCGCCAAAGATGATCTTGAGCGCAAAGGCGCGTAAAATCTCATTGATCCAGTAGGGGATGATCAGCAGAACCACCAACAGCCGGGCAAAGCCCGATCCCTTGGACTGACCAAGGAAATAGGCCATGGGGTAGCACAGCAGGATATTGAAGACGGTGACAAACATTGCGGCAATAATTGTGCGCACAAACACCATCAGATCGACCGTGTTATAGGTCTGGCGGGTGGTGTCCGAGCCATAAAGCAGATGTTGGTAATTGCTGAGGGTATAGACATCCTTTGGGCCGCCCTGTTCCGCAGGGGGCAGGTTGAAACGGAATGAGAAATCAAGCATTGAGAGCTGCGGCAGGACCACCAGAAAGATCAGCCAGAAACTGACCAGACCAAACAGAAGGCTGCCCATCAGGGCGCCGTTGTTCTTGAAGAACTCGGAGAAGATCATTTTCTTTTTCATGGGGCCCGCCTTACTCCGAAGCCAGCTCGCCAGCGGGCATGACCACGGCGTTGTTGGCATCATAATGCAGCGACAAATCATGGCCGGTCGTGGATATTGAATCCTGACCCATATTTGGCGTTGCCATTTTAAAGGTTTTGCCGCCGTCGCCTTCAAGGAAGACGCTAAAGACATTGCCCTCAAATTCCTCATTCACCACATTGGCGGTGATGGTGGTATGGGAGGCATCATCGGCCTTGCCAAGGGTAAGTGCCTCGGGCCGGATGAACATCATGGCGTCATCGCCGACGGCCATTTTGCCCTGTTGCATGGGCGTGATCCGCGCCAGAAGATCACCCGAACGGTTGGTGCTGATCATCGCCTGTTCGCCTTTGATCTCTTTGATCTTGCCACGGAACATGTTGTTTTCGCCAACAAATGAGGCAACAAACGGGGTGGATGGGCTATCATAGATGTTATGGCCGGTGTCGATCTGATCAATAATCCCGGCTTTCATCACCGCCACATTATCCGACATCGTCAGGGCCTCGCCCTGATCGTGGGTGATATAGATGAAGGTAATGCCAACGCGGCGCTGAATTTCGCGCAGCTCGGTGCGCATGTGTTGGCGCAGTTTAAGATCGAGCGCCGATAATGGCTCGTCCAGCAGCAGAACATCAGGGTTGGCGCACAGCGCACGCGCAATGGCGACCCGTTGTTTTTGCCCGCCGGAAAGTTCAGACGGGAGTTTGTCACCTTGTCCGTCAAGGGCAATCATATCCAACAGCTCATCGGCGCGCTTGCGGCGCTCGGCGGCACTTGCCCCGGTTACCTCCATCGAGAATGCGATATTTTCCCAGACTTTCATCAATGGGAAAAGCGCGAGGTTTTGAAAGATCAGCGCGGTCGGGCGTTTGTTTGGGCCAATCCCGGCCATGTTATTGCCGCCGATCAGGACATTGCCCTGACTGGGGTCTAAAAACCCGGAAACCGCGCGTAGAATTGTTGTTTTACCACAACCCGACGGGCCGAGGAAGGAGAAGAAATCACCTCCGTTGATGTGAACATTTGCTTCGCGTACTGCTACAAAGTCACCAAATGTGATCCAGACATTCTCCAGATCGACAGCTACACCAGTTGTCATGATTATCCCCGTTTGGTTTATAATAAGGGCTGCTTAATCGGCCCCTTAATGAGCGAGATTTTGGGTAAATTATCCGGCCGCAAAATGATGCGGCCGGACTGGTTTTTTTAAGCGTGCTTACGCGCTTTTGAACTTGTTCACATATTCTGTGCGCACATCGGCGTACCAAGGTGCTTCTGCGGGCCATGCATTGAGGTTGGCCAGCGCGTCACCCGGATAGGCTTCTGCGAAGTTCTTGGCATAGTTCGCATCGGCAAAGGTATCCGCCGTCAGAATGGGCGAGTTATAGCCATGCTTGTTGATCGCTTTACCGGCATTTTCCGGCACATAAGCAAATTTGATCAACTCATAAACCGCATCCAGGTTTTTCGCACCCTTCGGCAGCGCCAGACCGTCAACCCAAGCCATCGAGCCTTCGGCAGGGGCTTGATAAGTGACCGGCTCACCAGCAGTTTTCAGCGCCAGCGGCGGGCCATCCCATGTTTGACCAATAAGAACGCCGTCGTTGAGCAGACCGTTTTTCTGACTGTCAGCATCGTTCCAGATCAGTTTCAGGTTGCTTTTGCGTGCGATACACCAATCGGTGACCATGCCCCATGTTTTGCGCATGTTCTCTTCCGACTCGTAAGCCGCCCAGATCGAGCCCGGATCCATTTGACCGGAAGCTTCCATAAAGAGGCCAGCACCCAGCATACCGGAGTGCGCACGCATCATGGTTTTGCCCGCATTCTCAGGTGCCCACACTTCGCCGTAGCTAGGAACGCCATCGGGTGATTGCGGGATATAGAGATCGGTGCGCCAGGCCATGCCTTCGGTGCCCCAGATATGCGGGATCCATGTCACGCCTTTGCCGCCAAAGTCCCATGCGTCAGGGCCGATTTTGACCATGGCAGGGTTGGCAGCATCAATCGGGATACGGCTCATATCAAACGGCTGCAGAAGCTCAAGAGGGCCCCATTGCAGTGAACGGTTGTTGGTCGGCCCGATCAGATCAGCCCCGGCACCTTGCGATGCTTTGGTTTTGTTGATCAGCTCTTCGTTTGAGCCAATGCCGATATAGTTCACTTTGATGCCAGTCTCAGAGGTGAATTTTTCCAGCATTTCATCAGGCCAGTAATCCGACCAGTCCATCAGAGTCATTTCGCCTGATGAAGCAAAGGCCTCATTAACCAGCGCCGGGCTTGCCAGTGCAACAGCACCTGTGGCCGTCCCCGCTTTTAGGAATGAGCGGCGGTTAAAATTTTGAGTGGTTTTCTTCATGTAGTGTCTCCCTCCCGGAGATTTTGAGCCTGCCAGATTGGCGGGCTAGGTTGATACCCTCGCGTCTATTTGCGTAATCAGCCAAAGGCCGCAAAGTGGCAGCAAAACAGTATTTTGAAATGCAGCGCGTGGGCGGTATTAAATATACTACTCCTTCGATCACATATGTCCAGTGCGACAATCACATATGTCCAGCAGGGCCAAAGTGGTGATTTCACAACAGAATGCCCGAAGCTCAAGACAGTTTCACGACGGGCTTTTAATCGTTGTTTCATCCGGCAGCCCGCTGCGGTTCACAAGGAAATCGCAGGCGGAAAATGTCAGGTCAATTCACAACACGAGCAGCAGTACCCGGCGATAAATTTGATGTCTTTCCTCCCTGATTGCGTCAGCCTGATGGCCAACCCTTTGTTAGCGCTAGCATTCTAGAATGAACAGACGGTAATTATCAATGGGAAATTACTGAATTAATCAAGAATTGATCGGCGTAAATGCATAAGGCCCGCCGGGTTTATCCATAAAGTTTGTATGGGTCACAAGGTGGCCTTCGGATGTCAGAAGATGCAGTTGATAGGCCGGGGCGTCAGTGAGAAACGCGCTTGCATGGGTTTTGGTTAAATCAAGCCGCAGGCGCATTCCGATGCTTGGGGCGGTGCTCAGGGCGGTGCCGCCCCAGTCTGAGGTGGTCAAAAGATGGATATGGCCGCAAGACAGCCGCAGGATATTGCTGTGCTGGCGAATCAATGCGCTGAATGCCCCGGCACCGATGAAATCATCCGCATCTGATTCGGTCACACCGCATTTCAAAGGCGGGTGATGCAGGAATATGAAGGTGGGTTTATCGGGGGCCTCACTCAGTTTTTGCGCTAGCCAGTTTAGCCTCTGCGCGCATAATTCGCCACCCGAGGCCCCCGGAATGGTGCTGTCGAGGGCGATGAGGCGGATGTCGAATTCGTCTACCGCGTAGCAGATAAATCCCGGCAAATCGGTTGGGCAATGCGCCGGGGAAAAGGCTTCAAGAAGTGTCGCGCGGCTGTCATGATTGCCGGGCACCACATAGTAGGGCATAGCCAGTGCCTCCAGTATTTCGCTTGCATAACGCGCCGAGGCGTGATCGCCCAGATCCGTGATATCGCCGCTGATCACCACCACATCAGGCCGTATTTCGAGGGTATTGATATGCGCTACAATAGCCCTGAGGTTGTCATCCATCGCCACATGGCCAAGGGTTTTTTCACCCGGGGGCGCGATATGCAGGTCTGATATTTGGGCAATCAGCATGGCGGGGTGTCCTTGGATATTAGGGCCAGCCACGCGCGCGGCTGAGGCCATTTTCAAACAATGCCGCCGCATCCGCACGCGCGGTTTGCGGGGCATAGGTTTTTTCCGGCTGACTGTAAAGTGCGTCACTCAGGCCCGCAATCATGCCCCCGGCCATCAAGGCGGTGCCGGTGGCGGTCAGTTCAGAATTGGCAGGCAGGGTGATCTCTTTTTGCAAGACATCCGCCAGAAACTGACAGAAATAGCCGTTTGAGGACAGCCCGCCATCGATTGAAATACTATCCCCAAGGGGGATCTCCTGCGCCAGCGCCGTGATGACTTCGCCCGCGCGAAAGGCAATGCCCTCAAGCATGGCTTGCATCATATCGGCAGCAGTTGTTTCCAGCGTAAGACCCAGCCACATCCCGGCGGCGGTCCTGTCCCAATGGGGACAGCCGAGGCCCGCCAGCGCCGGCACAAAGATCAGGTTGCGGTCTGCGGCGGCGGGGCGCTTAAACTGCTCAATCTCAGAGAATTCTTTGAACAATCCCAGTGAGCGCCCCCAGTTAATCGCCGACCCGGCGCAGGTGACGCCGCCCTCCAGCGCGTAGGTCGCCGGTTTGCCGGTTTGTTGCCACGCGACGGTGGGCAAAAGCCCGCCCTTGGGTGAGGGGTGCAGGGTGGGGCCAGTGACGGCCAAGGCAAACGCGCCGGTGCCAAAGGTGATCTTGGCATCGCCGGTTTTGCGGCAGCCATGGCCGTATAACGCCGCCTGCTGATCGACCACGCTGGCGGTGATGGGGATGCTTTGGCCGTTTACGGTCGCCTCGCCAAAATCGCCCATGCTTGGCAAAATATCGGGCAGGCAGTCCATCGGCACCTTGAACAAAGCGCATAGATCGCCGTCCCATTGCCCGGTCTGCAAATTCATCAAGGAGGTACGCGAGGCGGTGGTGACATCGGTCACAAACCGCCCGGTCAGATGGTGCAGAAAATAGGCATCGGTGGTGCCAAGGCACAGGCGGTTTTGCTTATGAAGCGCGCGCGCCTCGGGCAGGTTTTCAAGCATCCACGCCAGTTTTGAGGCCGAGAAATAGGCGTCCAATGGCAACCCGGCGCGTGCCAGCGTCAGCGCTTCGGCACCCTCGGATTTGAGGCGTTCAATCACCTCCACTGTACGCTGATCCTGCCAGACAATGATGGGCGAGACGGGTGCGCCGGTTTCACGGTTCCACGCCATGCAGCTTTCGCCCTGATTGTCGATGCCGATGGCGTCGGCGCGCCCGGCGGCTGCAAGGCATTCATCAACGTGGCGCATGATCTCAAGGGGGTCATGCTCAACCCAGCCCGGCTGTGGATAGGATTGCTTATGGGTGCGGCGGCAGATAATCTCACCCGCCCCCCCGTCCTGCATCACATAGGCCCGGGTTGAGGTCGTGCCCTGATCAATCGCTACCACGCGCATGGGGTTTCCTTTATTCGGTAATCTCAAATTCAATCGGGCCGCCCGGGGCCTTTGCCAACATTTCCGCGACCGGGATCAACAGGCGGCGCTCGGGCAGCAGGGTAATCTTACGGCGCATCATAATGGCGTCGCCGCTGCGGGCAAGCAATGTGCCCTTAACCGGTCGCGTGACCCGTAATTGCAGGTTTTTCATGCCGGGGGTGCCGGGTGAGAGGATTATCTGTTGCGGCATCACATATTTCAAAGGGCCTGTGACATGCAGGCTTAGGGCAGGCGCGGGATCAGGCAGATTGCCTGCCAGATCCTGCACCACCCACGCGCCGGTTTGACGGCCTTCGTTCCAGCTCCACCCGGCGGTTTCGACCGGGCGCAGAAGGTTGCCGGTGGCGAAATAACTGGGGTCCGAGCAACGGCCCCATTGATCAACCACCGGCCCGCCCGTGGCGGGATCAACCAAAAGGTGGCCCGCGCGCGCAAGGGCGCATTCGGGGGTGAATTGCCCGCTGAGAATGACGCCGTCACAGGCAATGTCGCTGAGGGTGCCATCGGCGTTTTGGATGGACACATGGGTGACGGATTTGCCACCGTGGATTTCAGTCAGCTTGGTGCCGGTCATCAGTTTCACGCCGGTCATGCGCGGAAACAATGAGGTGGGCCAGCGGGCGGTTGCGCGGTTGCGCTCTTCGATCATCGCAATCGGTTTTATCCCCGCGTGGCGGCAGGTCATGATGGCGGAAAACGCCACCAGCTCAGAGCCGATGATAACCGGGTTGTTAAACGGGCGTCGGTGCTTGAGATAGATCATCGACTGCAACGCGCCGGTATTGAGCACGCCGCGCGCCCGCACGCCCGAGATCAGCCGCGCCGAGCGCGGGGTTTCGCGCACGCCGGTGGCATAAATCACGCGGGTGGCGGTAATCTCCTGCACGCTGTCAGGGGTGGCAATCAGCAGCGCGCCATTTGGGCGGGCCTCAACTACGGTCACGCCATTGTGGATTTCAACGCCGTGCTTTTGCGCGCGTTTTACCAGTCTTGCGGCATAGGCCGGGCCGGTAAGGACGCGCTTAAATTCGCGCAGGCCAAAAGGCGGGTGGCCGCAATGGCGTGGGATGCCGCCGGCCTCAGGCTCGCGTTCCAGCACCACCACGCGGGTGATGCCCGCCTGTTTTAGGGTGGTGGCTGCCGCAAGCCCGGCCGGGCCGCCGCCGATGATGGCCACGTCAATGGGGGTGCCTGCCAGATCAGTCATGGCTGATCTCCTGCGCTGATCTTCTCAGAAATGGGCAATTCAAAATGCCCGTCGGTCAGTTCCGCCAGCCGGGCGGTGCAGAAAAACCCCTGACAGCGGCCCATGGTGGCGCGGGTTTGGCGTTTGAGGCCGGCAAGGGATCGAGCGGGCAGGGGGCCGTTGAGTGCCGCCTCAATCTCGCGCCTTGTGACGAGTTCGCAATGGCAGACAATCTCGCCGGGGCTCTCAAGCGTCCAGTCGCGCGGGCCGGTTTGGGCCAGAACATTGGCTTGCGGCGTGGCGGGGGTTTTCAGGGCGCTGTGTTTGTGGCCCATCTCAGTGTAAAGCCCGAACACATGGCTTGCGATGCCCAAAGCGCCGCTCAAACCAGTGGAGCGAATGCCGCCGACGGTGATCCAGTTTTTATCTGGCTCGGGGTTGATCTGATAATCCTTGAATTGCGTGGCCGGGCGCAGGCCGGCATAGGTGGCGGTGACGGGCATGGGTTTGAGCGCGGGCACCATTTTATGCGCCGCCTCGATCAATGCCTGAAGCGCGGCTTCATCGGTGCTGGCGTCGCTGCGGCTTATCTGATCCTCGGCGGTGGGACCAACGGCGAGATTGCCAAACACCGTGCGGAACAGAACGATGCCCTTGGTGCGCTCGGTGGGGACCGGCAGGATGACGGCGTTGATCAGGGCTGAGGCGGCCTTGTCGAACACCACAAATTGCCCTTTGCGTGGGGTGATTTTGAATTTTGCACGGCCCAAAAGCGCCTGATCCAGAAGATCGCCGTATAGCCCGGCGCAGTTGATAATGGTGCGGGCCTTAAGGGGGCCTTTGGAGGTGGTGATCTGCCATATAGTGCCATCGAAATCACCGCTGGTGACTTCGCTGGAGAGAAAGGTTTCAGCGCCGTTTTCAATCGCCTGCCGCAGATAGACGTAAGGCGCGGACCAGGGATCGATCAGGCTTTCGCCGGGGACATGTACGGCCCCAAGGGCGTGATCGGCGATGTTGGGCTCGTGTTGGTGCAGCGCCGTTGCGGGGATGATGCGCGTGTCGGTCACGCCGTTTTCATGAGCCTTGGCAAGGATGCCTTCGAGATTGGCCAGCTCTTCAGGCGTCCAGGCGACCACATAAGCGCCGCAGGGGTCGAGCATTAGGCCGAGACTTTCGCGTATCTTGAGATATTCAGCATGGCCGTTTTGCACGCAGTGCAGCTCAACCGAGCCGGGGGGGGCGTCAAATCCGGTATGCAGGATGGCGCTGTTGGCTTTGCTGGCGCCGTCAAGGATGTCGGGGGCCTTTTCGATCAGCGCCACGCGGGCGCCTTCAAGGGTAAAGCGCCGCGCCATGGCACAGCCGATGATGCCAGCGCCGATGATGGCCACATCAAATGTCTCTTCATGCAAAGGTTTTTGGGTTTCTGTCATCATCCGACCGTTCAGCACTTGGGTTGTTTTGCGCCCTTGTAAGCGCAACATCGGGGCGGGTCAAAAGTTAAATGTTTGCGCTACCATAAAAAGTAAGCCGGGCTTAAGCCCGGCCTACCCCGTGATAAGTCCGGTCGCGCAGGGGGAGGCTGGATATGCTTTGGTTCAGGGCGGTAATAAATGCCGCTTCGGCGCGGCTGTGGCGTTTGCCGGGGTTGGTGACCAGATGGATGTCTACCGCCGGGGGATTGCTGTAGGGTGGCAGCCGCCACAGCAGGCCGTCGCGCAGGTCACGCGCCACCACATGCAAGGGCAAAGGGCCGATGCCAACGCCGCACAGGACCATGCGCCGGACCTCTTCCAGATGCGGCGATTGGCCGATGATATTCTGATCCAGACCATGCTTTTGTCGGAAGAGCGCAACCGGACGTAGAGCATCCCCAAGATCATCGGTGCCGAATGACACGGCGTCATGCTCACGCATATCCCGGATGCGCAACTTTTCACGGCCAAACAACGGGTGTGGCGGGCCGCAAAAGAAGCCAAAATACTCGCGGTAGACCACTTTGTAATCAAGTTTTGGCAGGCGTTTGTTGAGCAGGCAAATACCCAAAGAGGCGGATTTATCATGCACTTTGCGCGCTACGTCTGAGCTGCTGTCAACACTGATCCGAAAGCTGACACCGGGGTGGGTTTGGTGAAATTTCTCAAGCAGGCCATCCAGCAACGGCGTTATCACATGGCTGGCAAGTGAGATGTCAATCGTGCCGGTAAAGGCATGGGTTTCCTCGCCGCTAATGCCTTGCAGACGAGAGATTCCGCCATAAATATCAATGCACTCCTTATAAAGCTCGCGCCCCGGAGGGGTCAGGCGAAAGGTGCCGCCGCCGCGGTCAATCAGTCGTTTTCCGATGTGGGTTTCAAGCCGGCTGAGCGCCAGGCTGATGGTGGGTTGGCGGCGCAGCAATCGCAGGGCAGCAACCGAGATGCCGCCCTCTTCGACGATCACCACGAAGGTGCGCAACAGGTTCCAGTCAAGATTGGTGACAAACTTATCTGACAGTTCAGTGCTGAGATGGTTGGGCATAGGTTTTATCAATGTCCTGCATTAATTTTATTAATTTGATCAATTTCTCAATGAATTGCAAGCTTTACCCATCGATTCCGGATAACCGGTATCAATCCATGGGAGGATTCTATGAATAAATTTAAATTGCTGGCCGCAACAGCGGTCGGCGCGATTGCGCTTTCAAGTGCTGCTTATGCAGTCGAATGCCCGATCAAGATTGGCGGAATTGCACCGCTTTCCGCGCCGGGCACGGTTGTTGGCGGAGAAGCCATGCGCGACGCGATGCTGATTGCACAAGATGATATTAATGCTGCTGGTGGCGTGCTGGGCTGTGACGTGAAAATTGTCATTGCCGACAGCGAAGGCCTGCCGGAAAAAGCCAAGGCGATCATGGAAAAACTGATCACCCAAGACGGTGTTGTTGCCGTTGGGGGCGGCTATCACTCGTCCGTTGGGGTTGCGGCCAAGGATGTGGCCAATGCACGCTCAATGCCGACGGTGTTTGCC
>CAZZKL010000114.1:0-9883 GCA_964655135.1 uncultured Roseovarius sp.
TCCCCGGCAAGGAAGAATTCAACGGGCTGGTGACCTGGTACGCCACGATGATGCAGCACCCTAATATTACCCTCAAACTGGGTACGGAGGCCAAAGCCAATGACCTCACCACTTACGACGAGGTGATCATCGCCACCGGCGTCACGCCGCGCGCGCCCGACATTCCCGGCGCGGATGGCCCCAATGTGCTGAACTATATTGATGTGCTGCGGGGTAACGCCCCCGTCGGCGCGCGCGTGGCCATCATCGGCGCGGGCGGCATCGGCTTTGATGTGGCCGAATTTCTGGCGCAGGACGGCGAAAGCCCGACGACAAACCTTGCCGCCTGGAAATCCGAATGGGGCATTGGTGATCCTTCAAAAACCCCCGGTGGACTGGCGGCGAATGGCCCGCAACCCACCCCTCCGGCCCGCGACATCACGCTTTTGCAACGCAAGGCTGAGCGGGTTGGCAAACGGCTTGGCAAAACCACCGGCTGGATTCACCGCGCCACTTTGAAGATGAAAGACGTCAAAATGCTCAGCGGGGTGAATTACGAGCGCATTGATACCCAAGGCCTGCATATCAGCTTTGGCGAGGCGCATGAAAACCCCACGGTGATTGCCGCCGACACCATCGTTTTATGCGCCGGGCAACTGCCGCAACGCGCCCTCGCTGACGCGCTTACCGCCATCGGCATCACACCGCATATTATTGGCGGGGCCGATGTCGCGGCGGAACTGGACGCCAAACGCGCGATTAATCAAGGCACCCGGCTGGCCGCCGAATTATGACCCCTTAATCACTGGCAATCCCGGCATCTCTAACGTATTCCTACGGCATCAATAAAAGATCAGCGGAGATGAAACCATTCGGCTCTTCGGGGAAAAATCCGGCGATCATGCCGTGCGCACTGGCCTGCCCGCCTGCTTCCCGCGCCTGTGGCGGTTTTGCCTGTCGCTGACGGGGCAGCGCGACAAAGCCGATGATCTGGCGCAAATGACCTGCACCCGCGCGATTGAAAAGGCGCATCTTTATCAGCCCGGCACGCATTTGGATCGTTGGCTTTTTGTCATGGCCCGGCGTCTGTGGCTGAATGAGTTGCGCGATAATGCCCGGCGCGTGACGCAATCGGTGCATGACGTGGACATTGCCGATAATTCCGCCCCCGCCGAGACGAATATTTTCGCCCGTGACGTGTTACATGAACTGAATACACTGCCCGAGGCCCAGCGCGCTGCGGCGTTGCTGGTGTTTGTCGAGGGCTATAAATACGCCGAGGCCGCCGAGATTCTGGATATTCCGGTGGGCACGATCATGAGCCGCATTTCTGCCGCCCGCGCCACCCTTGCCGCCCGGCTGGCCGATGTTAAAGGAGCCGATAAATGACAGACCGGCGCGACTTCACCGATCTTGATCTGAGCTGCTACCTGGATGGTGAAGCGGCCCCTGATCTGACGGCTGCACTTAACGCGGCGCTCAAGACCGATGCCAAACTGCAAACCCGGCTTGATACCCTGCGCGCGGCGCAAAAACCATATGACGCGGCCCTTGGCGCCGCCCTCAATCTGGCCCCCGACATGCCCACCCTGCCCCCGGCGCAACCATCAACCCCGCCACGCGCGGCCAATTCAAACTGGAAAATCGGGCTGGCGGGTGTGGCTGTGGGGGCCATCGCCGCCCTTGGCCTGACATGGGCCACCACCCCCGCGCCGCAAAAACCCCGCTGGATTGATGATGTGGCGCTTTATCAATCGCTTTATGTGGCTGAAACTCTGGCCCTGATCCATACCCCGCCACAGGAAAATCAGGCGCAGTTGACGCAGATTTCCCAAACGCTCGGGTTTGACATAACCAACTTGCCACCGGTTGCGGGCCTCACCCTCAAACGGGTGCAGCAGCTTGGATATGACGGCAAACCCCTTGCCCAACTGAGTTTTGTTAATGCCGCTGGCAATCCCGTGGCCCTTTGCGTTTTCCGCACCAATGCCCCCGACACGAAAACCATCAAACCCCAGATATTGCGCGGCCTAAGCGCCTTTACCTGGACCAAAGATGGGTACGGCCTGTTGCTGATTGGCCCGCCGGATGATCCCGGCCTTAAAGACGCCGCGAAAACCTTTCGGCAGGCTTTGGCAAATACCACGACTTGAAAATGGAAACCTTTGTTTCCATGTTTCCTGAATATGAACGATACTCAAGAAAACCCTGATATTGTACTGTGCGCGCCGCTGTTATGCCCCAGTTATGCCTGAATTCCTCGTGAAAACTAAGTTTAGTAAAAATGTATTTAAAGGTTTGAATAATGGATCGCCTTACCGAAATGGAGGCCTTTGCCACAGTTGTTGATCAAGGTGGCTTTACCGACGCAGCCCGCAAGATGGGCATCTCAAAATCCGCCATCTCCAAGCATGTCTCATCGCTTGAGGCCCGCCTTGGGGCACGGCTTTTGAACCGCACCACCCGCCGGGTGTCGCCGACCGAGATTGGCCTTGCCTATTATGACCGCGCCCTGCGGGTTCTCAATGACGCGGGCGAGGCTGATGCGCTTGTCAGCTCGATGCAATCCGACCCTTCAGGATTGTTGCGCATCTCGGTGGCCACCGATTTTGGCGTCAATCACCTAAGCCCGATTTTGGGCCAATTTCTTGAGGAATACCCCGATATTTCCGTCAATATGGTGCTCGATAACCGCTTTGTTGAGCTAATATCCGAGGGCTTTGACATGGCCATCCGGGTGGGAGACCTGGAAGACAGCTCCATGCGCGCACGCAAGCTGACCGATACCACCAAACGGATGATCGCCAGCCCGGAATATTTACAAAAAAACGGACGTCCGATGAAGATTGACGATCTCAACGGTCATAAATTGCTGCATTATTCCAATCAATCGAATGGCTCGGTGTGGAAAATCACCGCCCCCTCCGGCGAAAAACGTCAGGTTCGCACCGCCGGGGGGCTTTCTGTGAATGACGGGCAATCGCTGTTGAATGCCGCGATTTCCGGCCTTGGCATCGCTTACCTGCCCAGCTTTCTCTATGCAAAAGCCATGGAAATGGGCCAGATTGTCGATGTCATCCCCGATCTGCCGGTTGAGATACACGGCATCTATGCGGTCTATCCGCCGGGGCGCTTCACCCAGCCCAAAGTCCGCGCCTTCGTTGATTTTCTGGCCCGGGTTTTTGCCAATAAAGGCCCGACAAACTGGTGAAACAGGCGACGCCCGGTTCTTGCCTCAGCCTTACGGATTTATCTGCGCATTCATGCACCATCTATCATAACGGGTAGTTGAGTGTGCGCTCATGCGTATTGTATCATAGCGCGTTCTTTCGCACCTTAGTGCCAAATGAATTAGCAAAAGAAATGAGTGCCTCACATGTCAAACCCCACCTTGCTCACCCTCTCCGGCTCGCTCAGGAAAGGCTCTTATAACCGGATGCTGCTGGCCAATGCGGTGCAGGTTTTCGGCCCGGCCACTGTGCATGAGGCCAACCTCAACCTACCGCTTTATGACGGCGATCTTGAGGCCACGCAGGGCATCCCGCCCGCCGTGCAAACCCTTGCCGATCAGATCAGCAGCGCCGACGCCGTGGTGATTTCGTCGCCGGAATATAACAAGGGCATCTCAGGCGTGCTAAAGAACGCGCTCGACTGGATCAGCCGGGTTGAGGGCATGGTCTTGCAACACAAACCCACCGTCCTCATCGCCGCCGCCGCCGGGCGCACTGGTGGTGAAACCGCACTTTTCATGGCCCATAGCTGTCTCACTCAGTTACAGGCGCATCTTCTGCCCGGCCCGGCGGTTCTGGTGGCCGGGGCAATGGATGAGTTTGATGAAAATGGCAGCCTCATCAATACGCAATACATGAATAACCTGACAACCCGAATGCAAGCCCTGCGCGCGGCCATATGACAACCCACGCCCCGGCCACATCTCTGATCATGGTGCCGGGGCCTCCGGGCTATCCCCCAGCAAATCCCGCAGCGCCAGCGCCATCACCTGCGCCGATTGCACCATATCTTTGATCCCGACATATTCATCCGGCTTATGGGCCAAATCCAAAATCCCCGGCCCATAAGCGATGCAATTCTTCAGCCGCCCAATCCGGTCAATATGCTTTTGATCATAGGTGCCGGGGCTGACCACATAATCCGGCGCGCGCCCCATCACCGTCTCAATCGCCCGCGCCACCGAGGCCACCACCGGCGCGTCGCGTTTGGTCATCGTTGGCAACACCCGGTGCAGCTCGCGCATGTCATAGTCAAAGTTTGCGCGCCCCTCGCGCACCCGCTCCAACGCCGCGCGTATCTCGGCCTCAACCTGCACAATATCCTCTTCAATCAGGAACCGCCGGTCGATCACCATCCGGCAGCGATCCGGCACACAAGCACTTGGTAATCCAGTATAACCCTCGCGCTGCTCGGCCTCGCCGCCATGAATGGAATTGATATTCAATGTCGATTGCTTGGCCCCCTCCGGCACCACCGGCATATCCGTCCTGCGCTTGGCCAGCGCCGGAAACAGGCTCTCCTCCATCTCGGCCACCACCGCCGCCATATGCCGCACCGCGCAATCGCCAAGAAACGGCATCGAGCCATGGGCCATCTCGCCCTTGGTTTCAATCTCGGCCCACCACACCCCGCGATGCCCCAGACAAATCCGGTCTTTGTTCAGCGGCTCGGGAATGATCACATGATCCACCCTGCCGGGGCTAAAATACCCCCGCTCTGCCAGATACGCCACACCGCCAAACCCACCAGATTCCTCATCCGCCGTGCCGCTGATCTCAATCACCCCGGCATAGTCCGGACACAGGGCAATAAACGCCTCAACCGCGATAATACTCGCCGCCAACCCGCCCTTCATATCGCACGCGCCCCGGCCATACACACGGTCGTCCTTCACCTCGCCGCCAAACGGGTCCACGCTCCAGCCGTGGCCGACCTCGACCACATCAATATGACTGTTGAAATGCACACAGTCGCCGGGCCGTGTGCCTTCCCGCCGCGCCACAATATTCCAACGCGGATGCCTGTCACTATCGCCCGGCGCGCCATGCGCGCGGATCAGCTCGGTCTCAAACCCCGCAATGCGCAGCCGCCGGTCAAGATACTCACAAATCTCAAGGTAATTCTCGCCGGGCGGGTTGAGCGTTGGCATACGGACCAGATCCTGCGTCAGCGAAATCAGATCATCGCGCCGCCCTGCCACCTCTTGTAACAACGCCTCACCCATCCCAATGCCGCCGCAACAAAGCCTCCGCCTGCGCCACAACCGCCTCTAAAATTTCCGCCGCCGGGGGCCGGTCATGGATCAGGCCGGTGGCCTCGCCGACAAACGTATTGGCCCGCTCCGGATCGCCCGCCGCCCAGCCTTTGGACCACTCGGCACCCGCCTCAGCATCCGCCAACAACCCCGGCAGATCGTCATGCCAACGCTCGGTAAAGGCATTTCGCAAAACCCGCGCGGTGTACCTTTCAGACCATTTCAACCCCCGCGCCATATCCATCACGGTTGAGCGCAGCGTCTGATCCCCATTGGCCGCAATCGCCGCGTCCACCATGGCCTGCGACACCTCCGCCTCTGCCGATGCCCAAAACCGTGATCCCATCAGCACACCGTCCGCCCCCAGCATCATCGCCGCCGCCAGCCCGCGCCCATCGGCAATACCGCCCGCCGCGAGCAATAAGACATCCGGCGCATGGGCACTTAACCAATCGGCCACCTCGGGCACCAATGTCATCGTCGCGCGTTTCTCGCCGTGCCCCCCGGCCTCGGCCCCTTGCGCCACGATCACCTCAGCCCCGCAATCCGCAGCGGCCTTGGCATCGCGCAATGTCTGCACCTGACAGATCAGCGGCACGCCGGCTGTCGCAATCTTCGCCGCATGTGGCGCGGGGTTCCCAAATGACAAAAACATCGCCGCCGGATCATGCGCCAAAACCCGGTCCAAAACCTCAGGTCCCTCGGCCATCTTCCAAGTGATTAGCCCACAGCCCACAAGCGCATTCCCCGCCTTGGAAAATTCCTGTTCCAACCAGTCGGGATCGCCATAGCCGCCGCCGATCAGCCCCAGCCCGCCGGCCCCGGTCACCGCCGCCGCCAGCCGCCCGCCTGAGGCAAACGCCATCGGTGCCAAAATCACCGGATATTTCAGGTCAAATTTTTCTGTGAGCCGGGTTTTCATATCGTATCCTCCTGCCCGGCCACCATGCGCCGGGCCTCAGGATCAGGCAAGCCCCCGAAATTCAGCTATCCTGTACAAAACACCGGGTCATGTTGTACAACTTGCACAAGACTCAGGCCGCTTCCGCCGCTTTTCGGATCGCCCGGATATTTTCGCCGTAAACCGCCGGATTTTCCACGCTGCCACCTTTGAAAACCGCCGACCCGGCGACCAGAACATCCGCGCCAGCCGCCGCCATCAAAGGCGCGGTTTCCGGCGTAATTCCGCCGTCGATCTCAATATGAATCGGCCGGTCGCCAATCATTTGCCGCAATTTCCGGACCTTTTTAATCTGGCTGTGAATAAATTTTTGCCCGCCAAATCCGGGGTTTACGGTCATCACGCAGATCAGATCGACCATATCCAGCAGATACTCCAGATCGCCGATTCCACTGCCGGGATTAAGCGCCAACCCCGCCTTGCACCCCGCCGCGCGGATGGCCTGCAACGTCCGATGAGTATGCGGCCCGGCCTCAAGATGCGCCGTCAGGATGTCGGCACCTGCGTCCGCATAGGCGCTAACATATTGATCTACCGGGGAAATCATCAGGTGAACATCCATCACCGTTTTGATATGCGGCCGGATCGCCTTGAGCAATGGCGGGCCAAAAGTGAGGTTCGGCACAAAATGCCCGTCCATCACATCGACATGCACCCAGTCACAGCCCTGCGCCTCAATGCACTTAATTTCCTCACCAAAATTGGCGAAATCTGCCGAAAGGATCGACGGGGCAATCTTGATCGAGCGGTCAAACGGCATCTGCAAAATCCCTTTTTGGCTATCCGGTATGGTTTCAAATGCAGCCCCTTCCGGCCAAGGTCAAGGGGCCAGCGCCGATTTGATCCCCCCGCCAGTTTGTGGCACCCTGATCCATGACGTTACAGAGTGGGTTTCACGGATGTATACCAAGTGACTGATAACAATCATAAAATTGATATGATCGCCCTGTCTTCATGGCTGATCCAAAACCTCAATGGCTTCAAAGGCCCGGCCAAGATTGACAAATACAGCGGTGGCCAATCCAACCCGACTTACCGCTTATCTACCCCGGGTCAGACCTATGTCTTGCGCTGCAAACCCCCCGGTGTTTTGCTCAAATCCGCCCATGCGGTTGACCGCGAGTTTCGGGTGCAAAAAGCGCTGGCTGAAACGGCGGTTCCGGTGCCCGAAATGCATGTGCTGTGCAAAGATGAAACCATAATAAATTCAATGTTTTACGTCATGCAAGAGGTCAGCGGGCGCTGCTTTGACAGCCCGCAATTACCTGATCTATCGCCACGGTCCCGCTGGGGGATTATTGGCGAAATGAACCGGGTGTTGGCAGCAATTCATAACGTGGATATTCGCGCCGTGGGCCTTGCTGATTACGGCCCCACCGGCAATTATTATCGCCGTCAGATTGACCGTTGGAGCAAGCAATATCGTGCCAGCCAGACCAAAGACATCGCTGATATGGAGGCGCTGATCAGTTGGCTGGATCAGAATATCCCGGCGGATGACGGCCAGCGCACGCTGGTACATGGCGATTACCGCCTTGATAACCTGTTGTTTCACAAGGGTAAATGCATGGCCGTGCTGGATTGGGAGCTGTCAACCATCGGCCATCCTTATGCCGATCTGGCGGCGGTGATCATGCAATGGTCAATGCCACCGGGCCGCAACGGGCGTGGGCTGTTGGGGGTTGACCGTGACCCCCTCGGCCTGTGGAGCGACCAGCGTTTCATTGACAATTATTGCTATCGGCGGGGCCTGCCCGGCATTGAAAACTTTGGCTTTTACCTTGCGTTTTGCTATTTTCGCATGGCCGCGATCCTGCAAGGGGTGCTAAAACGCGCTCTTGACGGCAACGCCTCAGACCCAAAGCGCGGGCTGCAACTGGGCCGTTATGTGCCGCAATTTGCCAAGCGCGGATTAAAGGCCGCGCAAGGCCAATAATCAGGCCTTCACCCGCGTCATTTTTGGGTCAATCAACGGCTGCAAATGAACGCTGCAAGGGATGCGTTTCGTAGCCACTTCAAGCTCATAATCGCCCGCCATGACATAGCCCTGATCCACCCCATCCGCATTGCGGATATACCCGTAACCTATTGATTTACCAATACTATATCCAAACCCGCCAGAGGTAAGCCAGCCCACGCGCACACCATTGCGATAGATCGTCTCACGCCCCAACAACACCACATCCGGGTCGTCCACGGTAAAGCCCGCCATCATCTTTTTGACGCCGTTTTCCTTTTGCGCCAACATCGCTGCCCGGCCTTTGAAATCGACATTGGATTTCAGCTTCACCGCCCATCCCAGCCCGCTTTCAAACGGGGTATGATCCGGGCCAATATCGGACCCCCAAGCGCGATAGCCCTTCTCCAACCGGCAACTTTCCAGCGCGCGATAGCCCGCGTCCTGTAGCCCATGCGCGGCACCGGCCTGCATCAGAGCCGCATAAACCGTGGTGGCATATTCCACCGGCAGATGCAGCTCCCAGCCCAATTCGCCCACATATGTGACCCGCAGCGCCAGCACCGGACAGCCCGCAATGCCGATGGTTTTGATGCTACCAAATTTGAAGCCCTCGTTGCTGACATCATCGCGCGTCACCGCCTTTAGAATATCACGCGCCCGTGGCCCCATCAGCGCCAGAACTGCATTTGAGGAAGAAATATCAAACAGTTGACAGTTCATGCCGTCGGGGATATTCCGGCTGATCCAGTCGAAATCATGGGTGGCAAAGCCGGTGCCGGTGGTGATATAAAACTCATCCTCCGCCACTCGCGCCAGTGTCAGATCGCATTCAATCCCACCGTGATCATTCAGCATCTGGGTGTAAATCAATGAGCCGACTGGCTTTACCACATTATTGGCGGCAATCCAGTTCAACGCCGCCTCGGCATCGGGGCCTTTGAGGCTGAACTTGGCAAAGGATGTCTGATCAAAAATCACCGCCGCCTCGCGCGCGGCCTTGTGTTCACGCCCCACCGCGTCAAACCAGTTTTGCCGCTCAAAACTATAGACATCTTCGGGCGTCTCGCCTCTCAAAGCATCGGCAAACCAGTTGGGCCGCTCCCAGCCGAGTTTTTCACCAAAACACGCGCCTTTTTCCTTTAAAACATCATATAATGGCGATTTTCGGCAGGGGCGGCCCGATTGGTTTTCCTCATAAGGCCAGCCCATTGTGTAGTGTTTGCCATACGCCTCAACCGTGCGGGTGCGGACCCAATCACTGTCAAAATGCGGGCGCCCAAAACGGCGGATGTCAGCCGACCACAGATCATAGGGCGGCTCGCCATTTTTGACCCATTCCGCCAGCGCCATGCCCGCGCCGCCGCCAGCGGCGATGCCAAAGGCGTTGAAACCCGCGCCGACAAAGAAATTCGCCAACTCGGGCGCTTCGCCGATGATGAAATTGCCGTCAGGGGTGAAACTTTCAGGGCCATTGGTGAGGGTTTTTATGCCCGCCGTTTCCAGTGCCGGAACCCGGCCAAGGGCCAGCTCCATCAAGGGTTCAAAATGGTCAAAATTGCTGTCGAGAAGGGTGTAGTGAAACCCCTTGGGAAAGCCATCAACCGCCCATGGAATGGGGTTGGATTCGTAGCCGCCCATCTCCAGCCCGCCGACCTCTTCTTTGTAATAAGTCAGGCGGTCGGGGTCGCGCAAGGTGGGCAGGTTTTTGGGCATTCCG
>CAZZKL010000115.1:0-9864 GCA_964655135.1 uncultured Roseovarius sp.
CGTGCTGGCCAATGAACAGGTGATCGACGGCAAGGGCTGGCGCTCGGGCGCGGATGTGGAGCGGCGCGAGCTGACCCAGTGGTTTTTCAACATCTCGTCGATGTCCGAGGAATTGCTCACCGCATTGGACGGCCTTGAGAACTGGCCCGCCAAGGTCCGTTTGATGCAGGAAAACTGGATCGGCAAATCACGCGGCATCGACATCCATTTCAAACGTCGCGATGGCGGCGATGATATCACCTGCTATTCCACCCGCCCCGACACCATGCGCGGGGCCAGCTTTATCGCCATATCGCCCGACCATCCCCTGTCAAAACAGCTTGAGGCGGAAACCCCCGATCTGGCCGCCTTCAATGCCGACTGCCGCAAGATGGGCACCACCGAAGAAGCGATGGAAAAGGCCGAAAAGCGCGGCTTTGACACCGGGCTTACGGTTGCGCATCCGATCTATCCCGACCGTGACCTGCCAATCTGGGTGGGGAATTTCGTGCTGATGGACTATGGCACCGGCGCGGTTTTCGGCTGCCCGGCCCATGATCAGCGCGATCTGGATTTTGCCCGCAAATACGATCTGCCAGTGATCAATGCGTTTTATCTGCCCGGCGACGAAACCGAAGTTGCAAACACCGCCCTGGTGCCGCCAAAAACCGAAACCGTCGCCTATATTGATCACTTTGCAGGCATCAACACGGCCACGGGCGCAGAGGGCATCAACACCACAATTGACTGGTTTGAGAAAAATAAACTGGGCCAAGGCCGCGTGCAATACCGCCTGCGCGATTGGGGCCTCTCTAGGCAACGTTATTGGGGCTGCCCCATCCCCGTGGTGCATTGCGATAGCTGCGGCGTGGTGCCCGAGCGCAAAGAAAACCTGCCCATTGAGCTGCCCTATGACGTCACCTTTGATCAGCCCGGAAACCCGTTGGACCGCCACCCCACATGGCGCAATTGCACCTGCCCCGAATGCGGTGACCCGGCCCTGCGCGAAACCGATACCATGGACACCTTTGTCGACAGCTCATGGTACTACGCCCGCTTCACAGCACCGCGCGCCGACACCCCAACCGATATGGCCGAGGCCGATTACTGGATGAATGTCGACCAGTATATCGGCGGCATCGAGCACGCCATTTTGCACCTGCTTTACAGCCGCTTCTTCGCCCGCGCCATGCACCTCACCGGGCACCTGCCCGCATCGGCGATTGAGCCGTTTGACGCGCTTTTCACCCAAGGCATGGTCACCCATGAGATTTACCTTACCCGCGACGCCAAAAACCGCCCCGTCTATCACCTGCCCGAAGACGTCACAGACGGCAAACTCACCGACGGCACCCCGGTCGAAATTATCCCCTCCGCCAAAATGTCCAAATCCAAGAAAAACGTGGTTGATCCGGTCAGCATTATCTCGGCCTACGGCGCCGACACCGCCCGCTGGTTTGTGCTGTCTGATAGCCCGCCTGAGCGCGATGTCGAATGGACAGCCGCCGGGGCCGACGCCGCTTTTAAACACCTGTCACGGGTCCACCGCCTGACCTCGCAAATCATCGCGGACGATGCCGAGGCCGCCACGCCAGAGGCTGACGAGGCCCTCCTGCGCGAGATGCACAAAACCATCCACGACGTCACCGTCGGCGTGGAATCATTTGGCTTCAACGCCGCCATCGCCCGGCTTTACGCCTTCACCAACACCCTGACGAAATCCAAAGCCGGAACGCGCGCCAAACGCGAGGCCGCCAAAACTCTGGCGCAACTGATGTCGCCGATGACGCCGCATCTTTCGGAAGAGCTGTGGCAGATGCTGGGCCACGAGGGCCTGATCACCGCCGCGCCGTGGCCCGAGGCCGATGAAGCCATGCTGGTGGACGAGACGATAACGCTGCCGATCCAGATCAACGGCAAACGCCGGGCTGAAATCAGCGTACCAGCCGATATGAGCAAATCCGAGGTTGAAAAAACCGCGCTGGCAGTGGATGCTGTGATCAAGGCGCTGGATGGGGCCCAGCCCAAAAAAGTTATCGTTGTCCCCGGACGGATCGTAAATGTCGTCATTTAATCGCCGCTTCTTCCTGCTGGCAAGCTCGGCCACCGCCCTCACCGGCTGTGGCTTTACCCCCGCCTATGGCCCCTCGGGTGCCGCCACCCGCCTGCAAAACGCCATTCTGGTGGACGAGCCAAAAACCCGTGATGCCTATCTTCTGACGCAAAATATCGAAGACCGTTTGGGCCGCGCCTCTAATCCGCGCTATGGCCTTTCCTACGCCATCACCACCCGCGACAACGCCATCGCCATCACCGCCGCCAACGTCACCAACCGGTTTAATCTTGAAGGCTCGATCACCTATGCCCTGCGCGATTTGCAAACCGGCGCGGTGGTGACCACCGGCAAGGTCAACAGCTTCACCAGCTATTCCGCCTCGGGCACAACCGTGGCCACTCAATCGGGCGAACGTGACGCCCGCACCCGGTTGATGAGCATCCTTTCCGATCAAATCATCACCCGCCTGATTGCCGCCGCGCCCGGCCTGCCGGCATGAAACTCTCGGGTCGTGACGCGCCGGGATATTTTGCCAAACCTGATCCCGCGCGCACCGGATTGCTGATTTACGGCCCCGATACCATGCGCGTGGCGCTGCGCCGTCAAGAGGTGATCCAAGCCCTGATTGGCCCCATGGGTGAAGACGAGATGCGCCTCACCCGCCTGCCCGCCGCCGACCTGCGCAAAGACCCGGCCTTGCTGCTTGACGCGCTCAAGGCGCAGGGCTTTTTCCCCGGCCCGCGCGTGGCCTTTGTCGAAGACGCAACCGACGCCATAACCCCCACCATCACCGCCGCCCTTGAGGATTGGCAGGCGGGCGACGCACAGCTTATCATCACCGCAGGCGCGCTCAAACCCGCCTCAAAACTGCGCAAACTTTTCGAGACCCACAAAAACGCCTACGCCGCCGCGATCTATGCCGATCCGCCGACGCGGGCCGAAATTGAATCAACGCTTTCCAAGGCCGGGCTTGGCAATATCGACAACACCGCCATGGCTGATCTCACCGCCCTCGCGTCTGATCTCGACCCCGGTGATTTCCACCAAACCCTTGAAAAACTGGCACTTTATAAGCTCAGCGATGACACCCCCGTCACCCCGGCAGACATAGCCGCCTGCGCCCCCGCCTCGACCGAGGCGGCGCTTGACGATGTGCTTAATATTGTGGCCGAGGCCCGCTCGGGCGACATTGGCCCGGTGATGCGCAAACTCAAGGCGCAGGGCGTGACCCCCGTCAGCCTGTGCATCGGTGCGACCCGGCATTTTCGCACGCTTTACACCGCCGCCAGTGATCCCGGCGGGGCCGCTCAGGGCCTTTCGCGGATGCGCCCACCGGTGTTTGGCCCACGCCGCGACAGGATGCTGCGACAGGTGCAAAACTGGAGCACGCCGCGCCTTGAACAGGCGCTTTCCCTGCTCACCGACACCGATCTGCACCTGCGCTCAGCGGCACAAAACGCCCCCGCCATGGCGCTGGTTGAACGCACTCTCATTCGCCTTTCGATGATGGCCGGACGATGATCCGCCGCCTTCTCATCATTGCCCTGTTAACCCTGCCCCTGCGCGCCCTTGCCGACACCGGCAATGACCCCGCTGAGCTGCTGCGCACTTGGCAAAAAGCGGTGGTCTATGTCCCTTCAAGCCCCGGCAAGGCCCGCCGGATCACCACCGCTGATCTGCCGCGTTTTGTGCAACGCGCTGAAAACCCAAAACTGGTGCTCTACGCCCATGGCTGTAGCGGCATTGTCGATATTGGCCGCGCCGCCGGAAAATTCTATGCCGCAAATGGCTTTATCTTCGTCGCCCCCGACAGCTTTGCCCGGCGCGACAAGCCCGTCAGTTGCCGCCCCGCCCTGCATCAAGGCGGTCTGCACCGCGCGGTTCTGTCATGGCGACAAGCCGAAATATCCAACGCCCTCACCCGCCTGCGCGCCTTGCCCGGCCTCGCATACGCCCCCATCGCCCTCATCGGCCATTCCGAAGGTGGCATCACCGTGGCCACCTATCGCGGCCTGCCGGTGACCACGCGGGTGATCGAAGGCTGGACCTGCCACGCCGGATGGCTGGAATATCACGGCCTCAACGCGCCCCTGCGCGAGCCGGTCCTGTCATTGGTTGGAGCCGACGATCCATGGTTTCAACGGCCCTCCCTCAAAGGCGATTGCGGCGCTTTCATGGATGGCAATGACCGCTCTTATGTCTTTCGCAAACCCAGTCCCCTTCGCAACAAACACTGGCTGTCAAAAGACCTGCGCGTACAGCAGATCATCCTGCAATTCCTTACGCGCCAGATGTAATCGTCTGCTATTTCTGTTCAATATCCGGCGCGTACATGGCAAACACCTCTGCCCCGGTCATGCCCGGCAAATCCCCGGCAAAGCCATAACCATCCGGCTTTTCATCGGTGAAAATCTCACTCGTCAAGGTCACGCCAGCGGTATCCTCCAGCGTCCCCATGCCCACATGATACTCCCCCTTTTGCGGTCCTTCGGCTGTCACCCGATAAAACAGGCTGCTACCGCATTTCTGGCAAAACCCGCGCTCGGCCCAGTCGGATGAGGGATAATAGGTGATATGATCCCCACCCGTAATTTCCATGTCATTCGCCGCCACCTGAAACGCCAGATTTACCCCGCCCGTCCATTTCCGGCACATCCCGCAATGGCAGGCCCCGACCTCGGAAATCTCTGATTTCACGCGATATTTCACCGCGCCGCACAGGCATGATCCGGTTTTTGACATCTCTTGGTTCCTCTCAATTTATGTGTAGAATAGAACAGACCCCTGTCAGTTCCTGACAGTTGAATTGCACCGGGTTTATATCACATGATGACAAAACTCACCAAACAAGGACACCCCATGTATAAACTCATCGGCACCCGCGCCAGCCGCGCATTCCGCGTCCTTTGGCTGCTTGAAGAACTTGGCGAGCCTTACGCGCATATCCCCGCCGCCCCCGGCAGCGATGACATCCGCGCGCTCAACCCCTCGGGCAAAATCCCGGCGCTGCTGGTGGATGATACGGTTTTGACCGATTCAGTGGCGATCATGACCTATCTCACCGATAAACATGGGGCCTTCACCACCCCGCCCGGCAGCTTTGAGCGCGCCCAACAAGACGCCATGACCCTGCAAATCCTCGACGATATAGACGCCCTCCTGTGGATGGCCGGCCGCCACACATTTGTCCTGCCAAAAGAACACCGCGTGGCCGAAATAAAACCCTCATTAATGTGGGAATACGCCCGCAATCTGACGCGGCTTTCAACCGCCTTTTCCGGCCCGTTCATCATGGGCGACAAGATGACCATTCCCGACATCCTGCTCTGCCATTGCCTGCGCTGGGCCGCGATATTCGGCTTTCCCGCGCCCGATGAAAAATTATCGGCCTACATGGCCCGGATGCAGGAGCGTCCAGCCCTTCAGCGCGCCGCCGATTTGCCCTGAAATTGCGCCGCCGCCCGCCCGGCCCAGCGTCCGGTGGCCAGACAGGCGGTGATCAAATAACCCCCCGTCGGCGCCTCCCAATCCAGCATCTCGCCGGCGGCAAACACCCCTGGATGATCCTTGAGCATCAGCCCCGCATCCAGCGCCTCAAACCCGAGGCCCCCTGCGGTTGAAATCGCCCGATCCATCGCCTGTGGCCCGCCATGCCTAACAGGTAACGCCTTGATAATTTGCGTTAAACCCTCCGGCAACGGGCGGCCAAACTCTTGCAACAGCGCCAGCTTCACAGGGTCCAGTTTCAGGGTTTTACGCAGATAATTCCCCAAACTCATCTTGCCCCGGGGCCGCGCCAGCCGCGCCCTCAGCCCCTGCGCATCCACATCCGGCATCAAATCAATCTCAAGTGCTGCGCCCTCACGCATCGCTCGCGACACCGCATAAATCCCGCCGCCCTCAATCCCCGCGCGCGAAATCACAAATTCGCCGCGCGAAACACTGTCGCCCGCGCGCAATTCAACGCCCTTCACCGGACTGCCAAAATGCCGTTTCATATGCTCGGACCACGGCACCATAAAGCCCATATTCGCCGGCTGAAACGGCGCAACATAATCGCTCAGATATTGCGCCCATTCCCCGGTTGATCCCAGCCTTGCCCAGCTTGCCCCGCCGCACGCCAGCACCGCCACATCTGGCCGCACCACCTGCCGCCCCTCAGGCGTGTCAAAGACAAAATCACCCTCCTGCCATCCCTGCCAGCGCCAGCGGGTCGCAACCTCAACCCCCATCCCATTCAGTCGCGTCAACCACGCCCTAAGGAGCGGCGACGCCTTCATCGCCTTGGGAAATACCCGCCCGGTTGAGCCGGTGAACAAATCCTGCCCCAGCCCCTCGGCCCAGTCTTTCACCTGTTCCGGCCCAAACGCCTCAAGCATCGGCCTCAGCGCCCCCGCATCCGCGCCATAAGCCGCCAGAAAATCCTCAAACTCCTGCGCGCATGTCAGGTTCAGGCCGGATTTGCCCGCCATCAATAACTTGCGCCCGACCGAGGGTTTCGCCTCGGCCACCAACACGCCAATTCCGGCCTCAGCCAGCGCCTCTGCCGCCATCAAACCCGCCGGTCCGGCCCCTATGATAAGCGCCTTTGTCATCCCGCTGTCGATGTCCCTTGTGGCAGCCCTTTATGATGCACAACCCGCTGCGGATAGGGAATTTCAATGCCGTGCTCTTTCAGCGCATTCCAGATTAAAAACAGCACATCCGAGGTGAATTTATTCTTGCCATCATCCAGCCCATTGACCCAAAACTCCACGGCAAATTCCACGCCGCTGTCGCCAAATGCCCGCAGCTCACAATCTGGCGGATAGGGCTTTTTCAGCACCGCCTTGTGCTTGGCCACCGCCTTTTCCACGATCCCCGGCACCAGATTAATATCCACATCATACGACACTGAAAATGGCGTCTCATAGCGGTTGGCACTGCCCGCATCGGAATAATTCACCACCCGCGTGGTGATGAAATCCTCATTCGGCACCACAATCCAGCGGCCATCAAACGTCTCCAATATCATCGCCCGCGCGGTGGTCTTGATGATGGTCCCGGCCTCGCCGCCATCCAGCTCAACATAATCGCCAACCGTCGCCTGCCCCTCCAGCAACAAAATCACGCCTGAGATGAAATTAGCCGCGATCTTTTGCAGACCAAAGCCAAGCCCCACACCAATCGCCCCACCCAGCACCGCAAGACTTGTCAGGCTGATGCCGAGAAAATTCATCAAAACCAAAAACGCCGCGCCAAATATGGCAATCTCAACCGCCTTAACCGCCAGTTGCCTTGTCGCCGGGCGCATCTCTTTTTGCTGTTCGATATAGCTCGACGACTGATCATTCGACCAACGCCCGATCCAGAACACAATGCCGCCCGCCACAACCCCCTTGATCAGCCACAGCAGATCAAACGACATATTGCCCAGCGGCACGGTAATCGCCGCCAGCCGCGCCATCACCACATCCAGCAGACCCACGGCATAGACCAGCGCCACCGGCACCAGCACATATTTCCCAAGCAGCTGCAAAAACGGGTCTTTGATAATATCGCGCACTAATATGCGCACCGCCAAAAACAAAAACACCCGCTTGCCAAAGGCAATCACCGCGCCCGAGCCAAAAACCGACCGCGTCACCCCCTCGCCAACCCCCGTCAACGCATAAGCCAGCACCGGCAGCAAAAGCGGCAAAAACAACAACACAAACCGCCGCCCCCGGGCGATGATATGCGCCTGCCCCTCAGGCGGCGTCAAAAACCGTGTTATCACCGGCCTCAGCTTCCGGCTCAGCACCAGCGCCGCCAGATACGCCAGCACCAGCAAGCCAAACTGCGACCACGCCGCCGGGCTCAACAGCCATTCACGGGCCATCTCCCACCCCGCAAGCGCCATCTCATACGCTTGCTGAATAAACTCTGGCTGATTTCCCATTACATCCCCCCGGTCAGATCCCCTCCTCTTGCCCTCTTAAGGCCAAAGGATCAAGTCACCGGTGACCGGCTATTCGGCGTTGATCGACAAAAGCGTCACCACAAATGTCCCGCTGATGGGCACCGGTTCAGACAGATCAATATCACCGCCATAATTGCGGCTGGTGCCCAGATCACCCTTGAAACTGCCAGATATGGTCAGGAAATCCCCATCGGTTATCACCTCGTCCAGCGTCACTTCGGCCCCGGTTTCCACACTGCCAAAAAGCTTCTCCATCTCATCCCCGACCATCCGGTTAAGGCTGATCTCTGGCGCATCCGCCGCCGTCTGTTGCAGCGTAAACCCAAGCGTCAGCTGTTTGAACAAAGCCCATGTCGCCTCATCCGTTGGCCGCGAATAGATATTGACCGAGCCATAAGCCTGCGTCCCGCCCCAATCGCTTTGCTCAGCATTAAGCGGAAACTCATAAGCCGCCCCCTCAATCTCCAGCGTCAGCACCCCGCCTTCTTCGGCAAATGCAGCAATCGGTGCCAAAATCACCAACGCCAGACTTATTAAAAGGTTTTTCATAATAATCCCTCCCTAGGGGGTTGTTTAAAAATGGTCCGAGCCAAAAAATAACGCAATGCGGCCCTGTTAAAAATAATATCTCTGCCGGTAAAAACAGCTATATGTCCGGTAATCCTACATAAAAATCGAAGCAGCACAAACAAAACCCAAATCAGCGGTTGAGCCGGCAATCTGTCGCGCCTAGGGTCATGGGCACGATTAAAAAGGATCCCCGCCAATGCCCTTCACCCTTGCCACCTGGAATATCAACTCCGTGCGCCTGCGCGAGCCTCTGGTCTGCAAATTACTGGCCGAAGAAGGCCCCGATGTGCTGTGCCTGCAGGAATGCAAAAGCCCGGTCGATAAAATCCCAACCGAGGATTTCGCCGCGCTCGGTTATAAATACATGCTCGCCCGCGGCCAAAAGGGCTATAACGGCGTCGCCATCCTGTCGCGCCTGCCCATCGTTGAGACCAGCGCACAGGATTTCGCAGGCCTGAACCACGCCCGCCACATCTCTGGCCGGCTGGAAAACGGCGTCACCATCCACAATTTCTACGTCCCCGCCGGGGGCGACATCCCCGACCGCACTCGAAACGATAAATTCGGCCAAAAACTCGACTACCTGACCGAGATGCGCGACTGGTTCCATGCGGACCGCCCGCAAAAATCCATCCTCGTCGGTGACCTCAACATCGCGCCCCGCGAAGATGACGTCTGGAGCCACAAACAACTGCTCAAAGTCGTCTCTCACACCCCCATCGAGGTCGAACACCTGAGCCAAACCCAAGACGCCGGCGACTGGATTGACGTCACCCGCGCCGACATCCCCTCCGGGCCGCTTTATAGCTGGTGGAGCTACCGCGCCCGCGACTGGGATGTGGCCAACAAAGGCCGCCGCCTTGATCACGTCTGGGCCACGTCCGACATCTCGAACGCGGCGCATTCGTCTCGCATCCACCGCGCCGCACGCGGCTGGGAAAAACCCTCAGACCACGCGCCGGTTTTTGCGACGTTTGATGTTTGATTGGGGGAGCGTATTTGGATTATTCCAGTGGGGGCTTTCCGGCCCATTACTGTCGTTGGAGTTACGATTGGTAAACGACCGCTCCCAGCCCTAAGCGGAATCGCCCAACCGTCGCGTGGGGATGAAATGTGGACCTCAGCTTGTAAAAGCCTTTAACGTTTCGCGAAAGTCGCCCATATACTCCGGCGCTTTTTCGTAAGCTTGTGATACAATCTCTCTCATTTCTTGTTGGGTTTGGTTGGTATTGTATGTTTCTTCTTGAGGTTGATTGTTCTGCTCGGTTGGTGTAGTTTTAGTCATTTGATCCTCCCTGAATAATCAGTATTGTGGCAT
>CAZZKL010000116.1:0-9637 GCA_964655135.1 uncultured Roseovarius sp.
ATCACATGCAGGGGCGTTGCATCAACAGTATCCGGGGCAAATTTCAAACGCATAAGCAGGGGGCTTTCATTGAGGCTATATTCCCCTCAACCTAGCCTTCCCGGCGCGCGCCGCAAGCCTTCAAATGGAAAGATCCTGCAAATCCCATATCTCGCTCAGCGATCTTTCTCCGATCCTGAGCAACCGCGCCAGCGTCGCCGCCAGCGCCACACGGTCCGCTTCATCAATGCAGCGGGTCACATCGCCGGCCACCTGCGCCAGTTTCAACATGCCGATCTGCTCAGCTATGGCAATCAAAGAGCGCGCGGATTTGCGCATATCGGTGATCCGTATCTCACGATAACACCGCTCCGTATGGGACAGCCGGGCTGCCAGCTCTTCCAACGCGCGGCACACCACATTTTCGGCACCCGCCTCGCCCAACTGGCTGTAAAGCTCTTCCAGCCGGTCGGCATCAAGCCCAACCACCTCATTTTGCTTTAGTAACGTCACTTGTTCCAATGTCTCACCCTCAAACTCATATAGCCCCCAAGGCTGGACCTGTTTATGACGCAAAGAGATTTGCAAAAGGTTTCCGGCAAAGTGAAATATCGCTCGAATTCTCAGAGAATTATGGATACTTACCTTAATGCAAACATATGAGGGACAAGATGCAGCACGCCCGCCCCTTACCCGGCTATCTGGTCAAACGGTTTCATGGCTGGAAGGCCACCACCTATGCCGACAATCAGGCCTGGTATCGCCATCTGGCCGAAGGCGGGCAACACCCGCGCGCGATGGTGATCTCGTGCTGTGACAGCCGGGTGCATGTAACTTCCATTTTCGGCGCGGATCAGGGCGAATTTTTCCTGCACCGCAACATTGCCAATCTGGTGCCGCCTTATGCCAATGACGGCAATCACCACGGCACCTCGGCGGCGCTGGAATATGCCGTGACCGCGCTCAAGGTGGCACATCTGATTGTGCTGGGCCATTCCAATTGTGGCGGGGTGCAGGGCTGTTATGACATGTGCTCAGGGGCCGCGCCCGAGCTGAATGAGGTGTCTTCCTTTACCGGTCGGTGGATGGACATCCTGCGCCCGGGCTATGAGCGGGTGAAGGATATTGCAGACCCCGACGCGCGCACCCGCGCATTAGAGCAAGAGGCGGTGCTTATCTCGCTGGAAAACATGATGAGTTTTCCCTTCATCACCGCCGCTATTGAAAGCGGCCACCTGACATTGCACGGGCTTTGGCATGACATCGGTGAAGGCGGGCTTGAGCAATATAATGCGGATACCGGGAAATTTGCCCCAATCTGACCGCAGTTAGTTGGGGGCTGGCATGCTAGGTTAGCGGGGTTTGCTGGTGCGATATTCGTGACCATTTACCATCATCCTTTATGTAGGATGATGTACATAGAGCTTCATAGAGCGGTATGTCACTTCGTTCTGCTGAGACGTGATAAGCCAGTACAGCGACATCCTTTTCTTGCTTGAAGTAGCGCTCTGTCATCACCACAGACCGCCATCGTTGCGCGACGCTGCTTTCCCGCCAAAGAGAATCGCCCTGAAGAATTCCCGCTGGATACGGGAAAACAAAGACGGCATCTTTTGCTGTCATATCCCGCGCACTGTCGGCACCTTCCGTCCAAAATCGTTCTTCAAGGGCCCAAAGATCATCTTCATCTGACACCTTCAATATCCTTTCTCGTAGAGTTAATTGATGTCTTCCCAAAGCAGCAATAGATCACAGCTAAGGAAGCTTTTGCCAAATACTTTAGTGACGGTCCGATAGTTTCCCGAGAATGCTCTCCAACGCGCTTTTCAGTTTGATGGCCGCGCCCTTGGTTGCCTGCTCCAAAGTCATGGCCGCATCCTTAACGGCCATAGGTTGGCGCCCTTTGAGACGTGCTTCCAACATGCAATGCATATCCTCTGGGCCGGTTTTGCCGATGCTGGCGTCACTGAGGTGGACTTCAATTCTTGTGATATGTTCGTCGAAATGGGCCAATTCGCTCTGAATCAACCCCTTTATCTGGTTTGTGAAGGCTTCACTCCCGTCGATATTGTTGTCTGTACTAACTTCGATAT
The DNA here is from genome assembly GCA_964655135.1 of uncultured Roseovarius sp. Classification (GTDB taxonomy): domain Bacteria; phylum Pseudomonadota; class Alphaproteobacteria; order Rhodobacterales; family Rhodobacteraceae; genus Roseovarius. The sequence goes on from CAZZKL010000116.1 coordinate 2,073, forward strand.
GCATGTTGGTTTCCTTCAAAATAATCCCTCGAAAATGGCAGGGATTTCCTAAAGCGTTTCGACTTTTGTTGGGTTGCAACAATATGACGAAACGCTTTAGTTGATAACATAACACTATCCCGCAGGAGGAAGGCGCGTAATGATCAAGATCAAGCGGATACCGGATGGCGGCTTTGTCCACAGAGCCGCCTGTTGAGCATGATTTTCGGAATGTCTGCTCATTAAGAGCAGACCTATCTATCTATAAACGCAAAATCTGTGCGCTATTAATGTTCATGCTCATAAAATTAACCGCTCAGCGCACGCAAAAATGGCGAAACTTTTTGACACTTCATGCCGGATTGAAGTCCTTAGTTTGGTGCCCGTGACAGATGTCAGATCAGAACTTGCCAGCGCTGATTCGTAGCTGCCGGGCCCGGGCCAGAATGGCATCTTCGACCGCGCGTTGGGTGCTGGCACTGACCGGCCCACGCTGGGTTTGCAGCGCCACATTCAACGAGCGCGCATCAAGTGCGGGATCACTGATCAAAATCGTGGCGCGATACGCCGTGCCACCGCCCGGCGGGCGGCCATAGCCGGTGGAAATAACCCCGGTGAACGGATCCGCCGTTTCCACCGGTAGAAAGCTCAGCACATCCAAAGATGCGGTCCACAAGAACCGGTTCACCCGAATATCGGCTTTGCCCTTGTTGCGATAGGCATCAAGAATTGAACCGCCACTGGCTTTGGCTTTGGATTTAGCCGAAGCGCCCGCGCCAGATGTTACGTCCTGTGCAGTCGGATCAACCTTCCCATTCCTGAAAACGCTACAGGAAGAGAGCAGCACAAGACAGGCCAGTACAAGGCTGATATTTTTCATAGGGCGGTTGATCATATTACTATCCGAAACTGTTTTCCCCTCTCTACTATCCAACGCAAGGCGGTGGGGCAAGCGGTTTGGCACGCTTATATCAGGCGTGCAGAATCAACATTGCATAAGGGCCTATGGTCATGCCATCCCTTGAAAAAAGCTGCAGGAGATACCCCATGAGCCTCAACGAGATTAAAACCCGCCTTGCCAAAGCCTGCGCTGCCGCCGGGCGCGCCCCTGATTCCGTCACCCTGATTGCCGTCTCCAAGCTACAACCCAATGCGCGGGTGACGGCTGTGCTGGATCAGGGCCAGCGGATATTTGGCGAAAACCGGGTGCAGGAGGCGGCAGGCAAATGGCCGGATTATCGCGCGGATTACGACGGTATTGATCTGCATCTCATCGGCCCCTTGCAAACCAACAAAGCCCGTCAGGCGTTTGACCTTTTTCAGTCAATTCATACCCTTGACCGGCCCAAACTGGCCAAGACATTCGCCCGCCTGGCCCAAGAGACGGGCCATTGCCCACAGCTTTTCATTCAGGTCAACACCGGGCAGGAGCCGCAAAAAGCCGGGGTCATGCCCGAGGCGGCCGATGGCTTTATCGCTGAATGCCGCGCGCTTGATCTGACAATTCAGGGGCTGATGTGCATCCCGCCCACGGATGAGGAACCAAGCCTGCATTTCGCGCTGTTGGGCAAAATAGCCGCGCGCAACGGCCTTTGCGGGCTTTCCATGGGCATGAGCGGTGATTTTGAAAGCGCCGTGGCGCTTGGGGCCACGCATGTGCGCGTTGGCAGTGCCATCTTTGGTGCCCGCGCCTGATTGGTTTTGCCATGGGGGCTTTTGGCTGTTACCCTACGCGAAACCTCAACGCCACCGGAGGTACAGAATGTATCGTTTGATGATTTTACTTGCGGCGCTCAGCATGTCCGCCACAACCGCATCCGCGGAATTCTCATTCACCTTTGAATGGGGAGATATTCCAAACTGTCGCTCTGGCCTTGCCAATACCATTGGTAGCCCGGCCTTTGTTCTCAAAGACGTGCCGGCGGGCACAACATCGGTGCAGTTCAGGCTCAAAGACAAAAATTTCATGCGCTACAATCACGGCGGCGGCAAGGTTGCCGTAAGCGGCGATGGCACCATCCCGTTCGGCAGCTTCAAATACAAAAGCCCCTGCCCGCCCGGCGGCGTTCACACCTATGAATGGACCGCCATCGCCCGCCAAGGCAAAACCAAGCTGGCAACGGCACGGGCGCGGCGCAAATACCCCGAGAATTGACAACAGAGGTAAGTCATGACCAGTGGATTTCTTTTGCTTTCACGGCGCTTTATCAAAATCATAAGTTTGATTGTGATGTTGGTGCCGGTGCCCGCTTTTGCCCAAAATAATGATGGCCCCTGGACTGTCACGCGCACTGGAAACGGCTGTCGGCCAAAATCCCCGATCACTGTTATCATAAAGGACGGTGAATTCAGCGGAAGCTATTCAGGCGGCACGGGAAGGCACCAGATCAAAGGCGCGGTTGCGGGTGATGGCAGCTTTGCATTCACCGCAAAAAGCCCGCGTGATCGTGTTGAATTTCAGGGGAATTTAGCCGCCGGAACCGGAAAGTGGAAAGCCAGAAATTGCAATGGGACACTCAAAATATATCCACAGTAATTCACAATAACTCACAATAACTCACAGTAATTCACAGTAATTCACAGCCATGGCAGGCGGCCTGATCCGCCGCAAAGCCCCGTAAATGCCCCGTAAATTTTCGCGTTGCACCCCTCACCACCGGGGCAAGCAGGCCCCGACCCGCGCACCCTATCGCCGCCGGTCGCGCCGCGCGCTCATAGGTTGGAAGGCAACGCCAACATGGGCCTCGCAATAGGGCTTGCCGGATTGGGCAGGCAGGCCGCAAAACCAGAAATCCGGGGTGGCCGGATCGCCAATGGGCCACTTACATGTGCGCTCGGTCAGCTCCATCAGGGTAATTTTTTTCGCCTTCTTTTCCACCTCGGTTACCTTGGCCAGCGCCTCGGGATCGATCTCATTGGCTGACGGCTGTGGCGGCAGGGGTTGACCGGCAGGGATGATCGGCTTGATGCGGGTGACAACCGGCACCGGCACCGTATTGGGTCTGGCGGCGGGTTTGTCGGCTGCCTTGGGGGCCGCCTTGGGTTTGGCGGATTTGGTGGCGGCGGGTTTCGCCTTGGCCTTGGCACCGGTTTTATCCGAGCCGGTGTTGCGGTTTGACAGGCCCAGGCGATGCACCTTGCCAATAACAGCGTTACGGGTCACGCCGCCCAGCTCTTTGGCGATCTGGCTGGCGGACTGGCCTTCGCCCCACATTTTTTTCAGCGTCTCAACGCGGTCTTCGCTCCACGACATCTCGCAGCATCCTTGTCTCAAAAAAACGGCGCGTTCTGCACTTGCCGTCTATAAAATCGGTCAAGGGTCTATTCTAAACACTGGGGCCTGAGTTACAAGACATCGAATCACTCAATGGCGGAGTAATATCATGACAATCAGCACAGAAATGGGCGCGCGCCGCTTTGGCCGGGTAAATTGGTGCGGGCTGCGGACGCTGGCGGGCCGTGAGATACAGCGGTTTTTGACGGTCTGGACCCAGACTTTGCTGGCGCCTTTGGTGACGGCGGGGCTATTTTTGATGATCTTTACCATTGCCATCGGGCCGGGGCGCGGTGATGTGATGGGGGTGAGCTTCACAACATTCCTTGCCCCGGGGATTTTGATGATGACGGTGATACAGAACGCCTTTGCCAATACCTCATCCTCGATTGTGGTGTCTAAAATTCAAGGCAATATCGTGGATACATTAATGCCGCCGCTGTCGTCGGTTGAACTGGTGCTTGGGCATCTGGCGGGGGGTATTGGCCGGGGCCTGGTGGTGGGGTTGGTGATCGGGCTTGGCCTGTGGTTGTTTTTGGGCATCACGGTGGCGCATCCCATATGGGCGCTGGTTTTTGTACTGCTTGGATCGGCGTTGATGGGGGCCATGGGCCTTGTGGCCGGGATATTTGCCAACAAGTTTGATCAGATGGCGGCAATCACCAACTTTCTGGTGACACCGCTGGCATTTTTGTCAGGCACGTTTTATTCGATCACGGCGCTGCCGCCGGGGTTGCAGATGGTGGCCCGGCTCAATCCGGTTTTCTATCTGATTGACGGGATGCGCTACGGCGTGATTGGCGTGTCCGACAGCGCCCATTGGCTGGCTTTTGCGGTGGTGAGCGCGGTGACGCTGGCGGTTGCCAGCGTCGCCTGGAGGATGTTTGCCACCGGGTATCGGCTGAAGGCGTGATTAGCCCAGAACTTCGGCCACGGCTTCTTTGGCAGCCGAGACAACCTCATCCACTTCCGCAGGCGTGATGCACAAAGGCGGGGCAAAGCCGATGATATCGCCTTGCGGCATGGCACGGGCGATGACGTCGCGTTTGGCCATGGCACCCGAAATGGCTGGGCCGATCTTTTTGGCCGGGTCAAACAAGCTGAGCGGTGACGCGCTTTGCGCAAACTCCACCGCGCACATCAGGCCCGCGCCGCGCACCTGCGCCACATTCGGGTGATCTGCGAAAGCTTTGCTCAGTTGCTCCAGCAAATAAGCGCCGGTTTTGCCAGCGTTTTTCACCAGCCCCATCTGATCAATCAGCTTGAGGTTGGCCACGCCCGCCGCAGCACCAATGGGATGCGCCGAATAGGTCCAGCCATGGCCGATAGCCCCATATTCATCCGTCCCCTGTTCCAGAATTTTCCACATCTTATCGGACACAATCGAGCCGGACAAAGGCGCATAGGCCGAGGTCAACCCCTTGGCGATGGTGATAATATCCGCCTCAAGCCCGTAATGCGCGCAGCCCATCATGGTGCCAAGGCGGCCAAACCCGGTGACCACCTCATCGGCGATTAGCAGGATGTCGTATTTGCGCAGCACCGCCTGAATCGCTGGCCAATATCCGGCGGGCGGCGGCACGATGCCACCAGTGCCCAAGACCGGCTCGCCAATGAAAGCGGCGATGGTGTCGGGGCCTTCTGATTGGATCAAAGCCTCAAGTTTGGCGGCGCAATCGGTGGAAAATTCTTCCTCAGACATGCCCGGCGCGGCCTCACGCAGGTAATACGGCGCTTGAGTATGAATCACTTGGCTCAGCGGCAGATCAAACTTGTTGTGAAAGAGTTCCAGCCCGGTCAATGACCCGGTCATCAACCCCGAGCCGTGATAGCCACGCCAGCGCGAGATGATCTTTTTCTTCTCAGGCCGGCCAAGGATGTTGTTATAATACCAGACCAGCTTGATATTGGTCTCATTGGCGTCTGATCCGGATTGGCCAAAATAGACCTTCGACATGTTATCAGGCGCGCGATCAAGAATCATTTTGGCCAGCGTGATCGAAGCCTCAGTGCCGTGCCCCACATAGGAATGATAATAGGCCAGCTCATGCGCCTGCGCGGCAATCGCATCGGCAATCTCGGATCGCCCGTACCCCACATTCACGCAATAAAGCCCGGCAAAAGCATCGAGCATTTTGCGCCCATCGCGGTCGGTGATATAGACGCCCTCACCGGTTTTGATCACCCGCGTGGGGGTGTCGCCGCGCGCGTGCTGCGCCAGATGGGTGGAGGGGTGGAAAAGATTTTCACGATCCCACAGGGCAAGTTTATCATTGGTCAGCATTTTATTTCCTTCAGGATTTAACCACCAGCCCGCGCGGGGTGGTGCAAAGATATTCAGCGCCGGTTTTGGTGATCAGCACCGGCTCGGTTATTTCAATGCCGCCATCATCCAGCCACAGCGCTGGCATGAAATGAAAACTCATACCGGGCTGCAGCACGGTTGCGTCCCCGCGGCGCAGCGAAAACGTATGCTCACCCCAGTCAGGCGGGTAAGCGAGGCCAATGGGATAGCCACAGCGGCTGTCTTTCTCAAAGCCCAGCCGGTTCAGCGTGGCGTTAAAGGCGTTGGCAATATCTTGCGCCTCATTGCCCGGCTTGGCCTGCGCCATACCGGCCTCGACCGCCTCAAGCACGGCGGCCTCGGCGCGGCGGTATTTCGCGGGTGGCTCGCCCAGAAACAGCGTGCGCGACTGCGGCGCGTGATAGCGGCGGTAAACGCCTGCAATCTCAAAAAACGTGCTTTCTCCGGGCTTTAGCGGGCTGTCATCCCATGTCAGATGCGGCGCGGTGGCATCCTCGCCCGAAGGCGCCAGCGGCACAATCGCCGGATAATCGCCCCAATGGCCATCCGCGCCGGTGATGCCCGCATGGGCAATTTCAGCCACCAAAGCGTTTTTCTTCATCCCCGGCTCGGCGCGCTCTAAAATAGTGGCGTGCATATGCTCAACAATCCGGGCGGCGCGGCGCATGAAGGTGATCTCGGCCTCAGATTTGACCGCCCGCTGCCAGTTGACCAGCACATTGGCGTTGACCCATTTGGCCTTGGGCAATTCCTGTACCAGCGACATATAAGCGGCGGCGGTGAAATAATAATTATCCATCTCAAGGCCAATGCGTTTCCCGGCCCAACCGCGCGCCTTAATCAACCCGGCCAGATCTTCCATCGGGTGCTTGTCGGGGTTCTGCACATAGCTGTCTTCATAGCCAAAAATATCGTCAGGCCCCATGTAAACCGTGCGCTTGGCCCCCAGCGCATCCATCCCCCGCCCCCACCAAAGCGGCGCGCCCTCAGGGCCAATTATGACCGCTTGATGCACATAAAACGACCAGCCCTCATAGCCCGTGAGCCATGCCATATTGGCCGGGTCGGTGACGACCAGAACCTCACAGCCCAAATCCGCCATCGCCTCACGCACCTTGGCCAGACGGGCGGCATATTCATCCAAAGTAAAGGGCAGGTTTGTCGGGGTCATGGCGCAATCCAATATTTTTGCGTTGTCGGGCAAGATAGTGTAGCAAATACACCTGTAGAAATAATGCGTAATTTTTGGCAAATCGCTTAAATAATGCAAACTAACGGGAATTTTGACCCAAATGAGCCTATTAGACGACCTTGACAGGAAAATACTTCATGAGGTGCAGTTGAACAATCAACTCACCTCGGCGCAGGTGTCAGAGCGGATTGGCCTGTCGCCGACCTCAACCCAGCGGCGGCTGAACCGGCTCAGGCGCGACAAGGTGATCGAGGGCGATGTGGCGATTGTGTCAAATGCGGCTGTCGGGCGGCCTTTGACGATGATGATTGATGTCACACTTGAGCGCGAACGCGCGGACATCATTGATAAATTCAAGAAATCCGTGCGCGCCGAGCCGGTGGTGATGAGCGCCTATTATGTCACCGGCGAGACCGATTTTATCCTGATCATCAGCGCCCGTGATATGGATGAATACGAGCAATTCACCCGTAAATTTCTCTATGACAATCCCGATATCAAAGGCTTCAAGACGACCGTAGTGATGGACCGGATCAAGGCCTCATTCTATATCCCGCCATGGGAGTGAATGGAATGCCGCCCTTTGAGGCAGATATTGTTAGCTGTGCTCAGAACTTTTCCCAATGCCCAAACGCATGACCATGCGTCGGCCGGTCAGGCCGCCCCATCGGAGCCCCTTTGGGGCGTGAGATAAATTACGTGGCTCTCGCCGTTTTTGCAAAACGCCTGCCGCCAGGCATTTCGCTGCGCGAAAAGCCTTTGGTGCCCGGGGGCGGATTTGAACCACCGACACGAGGATTTTCAGTCCACTGCTC
>CAZZKL010000117.1:0-2242 GCA_964655135.1 uncultured Roseovarius sp.
GAAAAGCCGATCGCCGCCGGGGTGCCGCTGTCGGGCACCGGGCAGACCAGATCGGCATCAACCGGGCTTTCAATCGCTAATTCCACGCCAATTTGGCGGCGGGTCTCGTAAACCGAGCGGTCGCCGATGATGCTGTCAGGGCGCGAGAAATAGACATGCTCAAAAATGCAAAAGCGCGGACTGACCGGGCGGAAGGGGAAGTGGCTTTCGACGCCTTCGTCGGTGATCACCACCATTTCGCCGGGCTTCACCTCGCGGACATATTCAGCGCCGATGATGTCGAGCGCGCAGGTCTCAGAACTGAGCACCCAGCCTTCGGCCACCTTGCCCAGAACCAAAGGCCGCACGCCGAGGGGATCGCGCACGCCAATCAGCTCGGTCTGGGTCATGGCGACGATGCTGAAAGCGCCTTCGACCCGGCGCAGGGCATCTTCCATGCGTTCGGGGATGTTGCGCTGCATCGAGCGCGCCATCAGGTGGATGATGCATTCGGTGTCGGAACTGGATTGGAAAATGCTGCCCCGCTCGATCAATTCGCGGCGCAGGGCGTCGGCGTTGGTGATGTTGCCGTTATGGGCAATCGCCGCGCCGCCCATGGAAAATTCACCAAAAAACGGCTGCACGTCGCGGATTGCGGCACCTTTGGAGCCGGCGGTGGAATAGCGCACATGGCCAATGGACAAAGGCCCCGGCAGGGTTTCCATCAGGGATTGCCGGGTGAAATTATCGCGCACATAGCCAAACCGGCGCACCGAGTTGAAGCCGTGATCGGGGTGGTGGCTGACGATGCCGCCGGCCTCTTGTCCGCGATGTTGCAGGGCGTGCAGGCCAAGGGCCACGAAATTGGCCGCCTCCGAGACGCCGATGACGCCAAAGATGCCGCATTCTTCGCGCAGTTTGTCATCGTCAAAGGGGTGGGCGGGGGGCATCTGATTGGACAAGGCTTTGCAGCTCCGAATCCCGTGGATATGATATGACCCTGTCATAAGGGGTCTGATGGCCGGTGTCACTCATTGATACGGGTATTCGTGATTGATCTACTTAACGTCAAGCCAGAGGTCCCGGCACCGGAAATAGAGATGCGGCAAATAGAGATGCGGCCGGGGCATGGAGGCCGGGGCATGGAGGCCGGGGCATGGAGGCCGGGGCATGGGGCGTTTCAGTTCAAATAGGCGCGCAGGGTGGAGGCCTCGTTGGCTTTTAGAACCAGCGCTTCGGTGGAGCCAAAGTTATCAATGCCATTCTTAAGGGTCGGAAACAGCGCCTCAAGTTCGGTTTTTTGCTCAAGATCAACCGCATTGGCCGAGTTTTCCGTCAGAAAGAAGCTTTCTGTCAGGCTGCCGTTGGAGCGGATGATTTGGTGCTGGTCAAACATCAGGTGGGTATAATCAATGTCGGCTTGCGGGCGCAGGGCCACGCCTTTCATGCCGCATAGATGTTTGGCGGCGACCAGAACCTGCTTTTCGCCAAACAATAGCTCGGCGGCTGCTGTTTCAAGCAAGATGCGGTGCTGTTGCGAGACAACCAGTTCAGCATCATTGCCAATGGCCCCGGGGGCAAACACAACCGGGGCAAAAGCGCCGGTGCCGGGCACGGATGTATGGCCAACCCATTGCACCGGTTGCAACCCGTTATTGAGGGTCCAGACCTGATCGCCGGGCTTGATGTCGGTTACATTTCTGGGGCCTTCAGCGGTTTCGATCTGCGTATCGGGGCCAAAGCAGGTGATGAAATCGGTATAGTTTGAATCGCCCTGATTGGAGCCGCTGGTCTTGACGTAAGTAACGCCATCTTGCAGCGGTATATTTGGCGCGAAGCCCCAGACGTTTTGGGTAACGCCGCCTTGAGAAAATACTGTGATGTCGATTTCCGGGCCGGTTTGATTGCCAAAGGCATCAAGCGCGCGCACAAATATATGAGATTCCGATTCAACAACCTGGCCGTTGGTAACAAGGCCGCCGCCATCTGTTATCTGGTGGCCGCCGGTTTGATCATCGTTGAAAACAGTACTGCCGCCAGAGGTATCATCCAGAGTTATATTTGTGCCACTGCCGGCAGTGTAAACAAATTGCGTGCCGTTTGGTGTGTCAGAGTTGTTGATAATCCCATTGCCAGTGGTTTGGTCAACAAAATTTGCATTGTCGAAGGCGACGAAAGTTCGTAAAACCATTTGCTTGCACCCGTTGTTCGTTCATTTATGCATCTTATCACCGAATTTTGGCAGAGTAATTTTGGCAGAGTA
>CAZZKL010000117.1:2342-9489 GCA_964655135.1 uncultured Roseovarius sp.
TCGTTCATTTATGCATCTTATCACCGAATTTTGGCAGAGTAATTTTGGCAGAGTACGGCGCAGTCACTGCGTTTCTGTTAACGTATTAGGTTTTAATCAAAAATTAAAGACTTATGCTGGGCAACACTGTGTTAATATATTGCACATAATCAATCAGGCCTTTGCGAAGGTATCGCACAAGCCCTTATACGTTTTGCCTGATGTCAGTGTTATTCGCTGGGCTGTTCGTTTGTGGCTTCGGGCTGTTCGGTCACCACATCGGGCTGTTCAATCACCGGAAGCGGTGTATCGGGTTTGCTGCATTGGCCAATCAAAGCCTCGTATTTGCCGGTGATCCAGCCCAGAGCGCGCTCAGGATTGCCGGCTTCCACCCGTTGCGTCAGTTGCGAGAACACCCGCGCCGAGCGGCTGTCATCAACCATCTGGATGCTTTGCGAGGTCAGGGCGGTTTCATAGACGAAATAGGCAATCGCCACCAAAAGGATGCCGCGCGCCACGCCAAAGATAAAGCCAAGCCCCTGATCAAACCCGCCCAGGATTGAGCGTTGCACCAGTGACGAAAACAACGGGGTGATCAATGAGGCCACGATCAAAGCCACGGCAAACACCGCCGCAAAGGCCCCGATCATCGACAACTCGCAACTGTCGGCGATGAAATCACCGACTATTGGCACTTCGCGGATCATCGGTTCAAGCTGTGGCGCGAACATGAAGGCAAGGACACCGGCAGCGACCCAGCCAGCGATGGCCAGAGATTCGCGCACAAAGCCGCGTGAATAAGCCAGAAGCGCCGACAAGATGATGACCAGCGCGACAACGCCGTCAATGATGGTGAAACCTTCCATATTGTCTTTCCCTCTGTCCCTAAAGCGCCGTTTAGCCAGCGCCGAATATGTCACCTGTAAACGTGGTCAAATCACCCATCTGCGTGAGTATCATTCCACTATTTCCACCGGATTTACCACCCGACGGTATAATTGCTGATGTAAAACCAAGTTTTTGCGCCTCTTTCAACCTGTTTTCGGTCTGAGAGGCCGGTCTGAGGGCCCCAGAAAGGCTTATTTCGCCAAAAACCACCGTATCGGCGGGTAATCGCGTATCCTCGCGGGCACTTAACAGGGCGGCGGCCACCGCCAGATCGGCGGCGGGCTCGGATATTTTCAGGCCACCGGCGACATTTAGATAGACATCAAGCCCGGAAAACGGGATGCCACAGCGCGCTTCCAGCACCGCCAGCACCATCGCAAGGCGGGCCCCATCCCAGCCGACCACCGCCCGGCGCGGTTGCGCGTGCGGCGTGGGCGATACCAGCGCCTGAAGTTCCACCAAAAGCGGGCGGGTGCCTTCAATGCCGGCAAACACAACCGAGCCGGGGGCGGATTTGCCGCGATCTGACAGGAACAGCTCGGATGGGTTGGTGACCTCGGCCAACCCCCGGCCGGTCATTTCAAACACGCCTATTTCATCCGCCGGGCCAAAGCGGTTTTTCACCGCCCGCAGGATGCGAAACTGATGGCCGCGCTCGCCCTCGAAATAAAGCACGGTGTCGACCATGTGTTCAACCACGCGGGGGCCGGCGATCTGGCCGTCTTTGGTGACATGGCCCACAAGGATGACGGAGGTGCCATTGGTTTTGGCAAAGCGGGTCAGCTCATGGGCGCAGGTGCGGACCTGAGATACCGAACCGGGCGCGCTTTCAACCGTGTCGGCCCAGATGGTTTGGATGGAATCGATGATTACCAGATCGGGTTTTTGCGTTTTCATCGTGGTCAGGATGTCGCGCAGGCTGGTGGCGGCGGCCAGTTTAACCGGCGCGTCGGCAAGGCCCAAACGGCGGGCGCGCATTCGGATTTGGGCGCTGGCCTCCTCGCCCGAGATGTAGATGGTTTTGAGGCCCGATTGGGCGAATTTCGCCGCCGCTTGCAGTAAGAGCGTCGATTTGCCGATGCCGGGATCTCCGCCGACAAGGATGGCGCTGGAGGCCACAAGGCCACCGCCCAAGGCGCGGTCAAGCTCGGCAATGCCGGACAGGGTGCGTTTGGGTGGGGTTTCTTTTGTGTCGAGGTCAGTGAGCGTGATAGCATCGCCGCGTTTGGCCCCGATGGATTTTTTGCCGGGGCCGGTGCTGAGCGGGGCCTCTTCGACGATCGAATTCCATTCACCGCAGCCGTCGCAGCGGCCCGACCATTTGCTGTGAATGGTGCCGCAGGAGGTGCAGGTGAAGGTGGATGATTTGGCCATTACTTGGTGATGCCCGATGCGGGCGCGGGCGTCAAACCCCTTGTCTGGGTTTTTCGGTGAGAAAGCCGATCACGAGCGAGGCCAGGATGCAGCCGGTGAAGAAGTATAGCCCCCAAGCTGTTTCAACCTTGCCGATGCCGATGCCTTTGGAGACGGTAATATAGAGCGCGATGAGAAAGATGTCGGCCATCGCGAGTTTGCCTAAGATATGCAGCGCGGGCAGGGCTTTGCGCCGGAGCAGTTTGAAATGGATTAGCGCCAGACCGATGGTTTTCATATAGGGCGCAAAAAGCGCAAAGAAGGTGACCAGAAGGGCAAGGAAGATGTCGCTCTCCCACAGCGATTGCAGGCCCGAGATGACGCTGATTTCTGAAAGGCCAAAGAGCGGCAGGCCAAGCCCCGCCCGCATGATCGGCGCGAACCATGCAACGGGGAAGAGGATCAAAAGGGTGAGGTTGGCGTATTTGAGCATGTTATTCCCGTAGGGTGGGTGCAACCCACCCTCCCAGATTGACAAGTGGTGGTGGGTGGGTTGCACCCACCCTACAATTTACCGCACCGCTTCGATAGGCCCTTCAGCCCGGCCATGAATAAACTGATCCAAGTACGGATCATTCGAGTTGTCCATCTCCTCCACCGGGCCGGTCCATTTGATCACGCCGTCATGCAGCATCGCCACGTTGTCGGCGATGGCGCGCACGCTTGTCATATCATGGGTGATGGTCATGGCGGTGGCACCCATCTCAGTCACAATCTCGCGGATCAGCTCGTTGATCACGCCCGCCATGATCGGGTCAAGGCCGGTTGTTGGTTCGTCAAAGAAGATGATCTCAGGCTCGGCGGCGATGGCGCGGGCGAGGCCGACGCGCTTTTGCATGCCGCCGGACAGCTCGGACGGATATAGATCGGCGGTGTCGGGTTTGAGGCCGACGCGGCGGAGTTTTTCTATGGCGATCTCGCGGGCTTCTTCTTTGGGGCGCTTCAACGATCCGCGCAAAAGGCGGAAGGCGACGTTTTGCCAGACCGGCAGGCTGTCGAATAGCGCACCACCTTGGAACAGCATTCCGAAGCGGGCGAGAAACGCATCGCGGTCGCCTTTGGTGACGTCCTGACCGTCAAGGGTGATGGTGCCGCTATCGGGTTTGATCAGGCCGAGGATGCATTTAAGCGCCACGGATTTGCCGGTGCCAGAGCCGCCGATGATCACCATTGAGGTGCCGCTGTCAATCGTCAGGTTGACGCCTTGAAGCACCTTGTTGGACCCGAAAGCTTTATGGACATTGTGAAGCTCGATCATAGTGAGAAAAACAGGTTGGTGAGAAGGAAATTGGCGGCGAGGATCAGGATGGCGGCGGTTTCAACCGCGCCTTTGGTGGCGCGCCCGACGCCCGCGGCACCGCGCCCGGTGTTCATGCCGTAGTAGCAGCCCAGAAGCGTGGCGATGAAGCCAAACGCCGCCCCTTTGACGAGGCTTGAGACGATGTCGCGCGCCTCGATGAAATTGACGGTGTTGTGCAGGTAGGTGGCCGAGTTGAAGCCAAGGCTGTTGATGCCGATGATATAGCCGCCGAAAATGCCGATGATGTCACCAAGACCAACCAGAAGCGGCACCATCACCAGCCCCGCAAGTACACGCGGCGCGGTGAGGTATTTCATTGGGTTGGTAGAGAGCGTAACAAGCGCGTCAATTTGCTCGGTCACTTTCATGGTGGCAATCTCAGCCGCGATCGAGCTGGTGACCCGGGCGGCGATCATCAGGCCGACAAGGACCGGGCCAAGCTCGCGCACCATGCCGATGGCGACGATCTGTGGCACCACCGCCTCGGCATTAAAGCGCGCACCGCCGGAATAGATTTGCAAGGCTAAAGCGCCGCCGGTGAAGAACGCGGTCAGGCCGACGACTGGCAGGCTGAAATAGCCGATATTGAGCAGGCTGTTGGCCACCTCGCGCAGGTAAAACGGCGGGCGGATCATGTGGCTGAGGGTTTGCCAGGCGAATTGCGACAGCCGCCCGGTGGCGGCAAGCAGCGCCAGCACGGTGCGCCCGATGGCGGCGAGGAAGGCGGGGATCACATTCATCCGCCGGTGTACCTTCTGGTGTAGCGCGTGCCGAGGGAGGTGAGGATTTCATAGCCGATGGTGCCTGCGGCGCTGGCCAGCGCCTCAATCCCCTGATGCGGGCAGAGGATGTCCATGGATTTTGGATCATGGCCCAGATCGGTGATGTCGACGCCGATCATATCCATTGAAATGCGGCCCGCGAGGGGGCAGGGGGTATCTTCGGCGTAGGCCTGAAGATTTGGCCCCATGGCGCGGATCAGACCGTCGGCATAGCCTGCGCTGAGTGTGGCGATGCGGGCCGGGCGGGTTGTAGTGAAGCTGTTGCCGTAGCCCACGGTTTCATTCGCCTCAAGGTCGCGGCACTGGATCACCGGCAGGGTGAGGCTGGCGACCGGCTGGGCCTCGGTGAAGGGCAAGCCGCCATAAAGGCCGATGCCGGGGCGGGTGAGGTCAAAGTGATAGGCGGGGCCAAGCAGGACGCCGCCGGTGTTTGACAATGAGCGCGGCGCGGCGATGTCATGGGTCATCTCAACAAAGCGGTTGAACTGGGCCGCGTTCATCGCATGATCCGGCTCATCGGCGCAGGCGAGGTGGCTCATGATCAATGTGGGGTTTTGCGCCAGAGCGATGTCGCGCAGGGCGGCCCATTCGGCGGGTTCCATGCCAAGGCGGTTCATGCCGGTGTCAAGCTGAAGGCCAAAACCGTGCCCCGGCAGGGCTTCCATATGGCGGACCATTTGATCGAGTGAGTTGATCATCGGGGTGAGGGCCATATCATTGATCATGTCGGTGTCGCCCGCCATGTGGCCGCTAAAGATGTTGATCTCAAGTCCGGGGCCAAGGGCGTGGCGCAGATCAGCGCCTTCCTCGGCGCTGGCAACAAAGAAGTGGCGGACCCCGACAAGCGCCAGAGCGCGGGCCACGCGGGTGGCCCCAAGCCCGTAAGCATCGGCCTTGACCACGGCCCCCGTGCCCCCGGCGCTGAGGGCGTCGAGCGCGCGCCAGTTGGCGATGATCGCATTAAGGTCAATTGTTAAGGTCGCGGATGCCATGGGTAGGGTTTTGACACGATGGCCAGTGGGGTCAAGGGGGAAATGGCTGTGCAAGGCCCCATTGACGTGTTCCCCCCCCCCCCCCCCACACGCCAATGGGGCCTTGGGGGGTACACAGACATTGACAGCCAAGTGTGAAACTAAGATGTTTGCGCAAATCTGATTTATGGAGTGTGCATTGTGAAATTTCATTTGGCGTTTATTTTAAGTTTATTGCCCTGTCTGGCCTATGCTGAAGCAACTGCTGGCTATGGCTATGGCGATGATTTGGCTGTGATAGCTATCATATCTGTCATTATAATAGTCGTTGTCATTGCAGGCATATTTGCGGTTGTGAAGCTCAGGTCCAAAGGCAAATCGCGTTGAGGGGCCTTCTGTGACAGATCAAAAATAAAAGATCAGGTGGCGGGCAACTCGTGGGTGGCGCAGTGGATGCCGCCGCCGACCTCGCCTAGGGGATCGGTGTTGAGGGCGATGATTTCGCGGTTTGGGTAGTGGCGGCGCAGGGCCTGCACGGCTTGCGGGTCGGTCTTTGGGTCGCCAAAGGTTGGGGCAATCACCGCACCGTTGCAGACGTAGTAATTGACGTAGGATGCCACAAAATCAGGTGAGGATACCCGGCGGATGGCTGGCTCGGGGATCACATCAACCTCAAGCCCCTGGGCCAGCAATGTCGCGTGGGTGTTCAGGGCGGCCATATGGAAGGGATCAGAGGGGTCAGGTTTTTGCGGCAGGTTGATCAGCACCCGTCCGGGGCCGGTGAAACGTGCCAGACTGTCAATATGGTAATCGGTGATGTCATAGCGTTTGAGGCCTTTGGCCCAGATCATCCGCTTCGCGCCATACGCGGTGAGCAGGCGCGCCTCAATTTCATCCCGTGAGAGGCCGGGGTTGCGGTTATTGATCACCCAACTGCTTTCATGGGCCATTAACAGGCCGTGGCCGTCATGCTCGACCCCGCCAGCCTCGCCTTTCAGGCCGGTTTCAATGGTTTCAAGGCCGAGACGGTTGGTAATCGCCAAGGCCACGCGGGCGTCGCGGCGGTGAACCTGTTTATTTCCCCAGCCGTTGAATTCGATATGGCTGTGGCGCAGGGGGCCGCCGGGGGTTTTGGCAAAGACCGGCCCGGCGTCGCGCGCCCAGAGATCTTCGGTGGGGATGTCCCATAGGGTGACCCGCCCCGAGAGTAGCTGTTTGGCGCGGGGGTGATCATCGGGATGGGCCAGAAGGATCACCGGCTCAAACGCGGCGATGGTGTTGGCGATGCGGGCGATGGTGTGCTGTAGCAGGCTGCGAAATGCCGGGTTGGGATAGACCTTATTGCTGGCGGGCCACATCATCAGGGTGGCCTGATGCGGGGCGTCTTCGGGCGGAACGGATACGGGCCGGTTGGCCCTAGCGCTTTGCGGCAGCATCAAGGTGCTGGCGGTGGCGGCTCCGGTGGCCAGAAACGTGCGGCGTTTGATTGATGATCTGTCAGAATTCCGTGTCATCGCTGCCCTGTTGCCACGGCTTTACCAGATTGCCAAAGCGGGTGAATTTGCCTTCAAAGCTCATCTCGATGGTGCCGATGGGGCCGTGGCGCTGTTTGCCGATGACAATTTCGGCACGCCCATGCAGGCGCTCCATGCGGTCCTGCCAGGCGGCCATTTCCTCAAGCTTGTCATCCGAGGGTTTTTCGCGCTCGGCATAATATTCCTCGCGGTAGACAAACATCACCACATCGGCGTCTTGCTCAATCGACCCGGATTCGCGCAAGTCTGACAGTTGCGGGCGCTTGTCTTCGCGGTTTT
>CAZZKL010000118.1:0-9383 GCA_964655135.1 uncultured Roseovarius sp.
CAATAACGCCGAATGGCTGGACGGGTTGAATTACCTTGATTTTCTGCGCGATATTGGCCGGCATTTTTCGGTCAACCGGATGCTGGCGTTTGAATCGGTGAAATCCCGGCTGGACCGTGAGCAATCGCTGTCGTTCCTAGAATTCAACTATATGATCCTGCAAGCCTATGATTTTCTTGAGCTAAACCGCCGCTATGGCTGTATTCTGCAAATGGGTGGATCCGATCAATGGGGCAATATCGTGAATGGGATTGACCTGACCCGCCGGGTTCTGGACCACGAAATTTACGGCCTGACCTCGCCGCTGCTGACCACATCCGACGGCAAAAAGATGGGCAAATCGCTTGCGGGGGCCATCTGGCTCAACGCTGACATGTGCGCGCCCTATGCCTTTTGGCAGTTTTGGCGCAATACTACTGATGCCGATACCGGGCGGTTTTTGAAGCTCTATACCGAGCTGCCGGTGGATGAATGCGCGCGTTTGGGTGCCTTGCAGGGGTCCGAGATTAATGCGGCGAAGATTATCCTTGCCAATGAGGTGACCACCTTGCTGCACGGGGCGGATGCGGCAAAAGCCGCCGAGGCCACCGCCCGCGAGGTGTTTGAAAAAGGCGGTGTTGGGGATGATCTGCCGACGCTCACACTGACGGCTGATGACATCGGAACAGGTATTTCGATTGTGCAACTGATCGTCAAATCCGGCCTTGCCAAATCCGGCAAAGAGGCCAAGCGCCTGATCGCGGAAAACGGCGCCCGCCTTGATGACGCGCCTTTGACCGATGCCGGGTTGATGATTGACGCCGCTGCTTTGGCCCGCCCGATTAAACTCAGCGCCGGGAAAAAACGCCATGCGTTGGTAAAACTCTCGGGCTGACGGCTGGCCGGTTTAGCCCTTGGTGTTTAGTGCGTCCTGCAAGACTTTGCGCACCTTAGCGGGGTCCACATCCGAGGTCACAAATGCCTCGCCGATGCCGCGCACAAGCACATAACTCAGCACCCCGCCCATCATCTTTTTATCCTGCGCCATGATCTGCATCAGTGCCTCGGCATCGGGCAAATCGCCAGCAATATCGCTTAGATCAACCATCATCCCCATGTCGCGCAAATGCGCCCGAACCCGGCTTGGCTCTTCCTGAGAACACAACCCCATCCGCGCCGACAATTCAAACGCCAGCGCGCAACCAATGGCCACGCCTTCACCGTGCAGCAGGCGATCAGAATAGCCCGTCGCCGCCTCTAACGCATGGCAAAATGTATGGCCCAGATTGAGCAACGCCCGGTCGCCCTGCTCTTTTTCATCGCGCTCGACAATCTCGGCCTTCATCTCAACCGAGCGTTTCACAATCTTAATCCGCGCCGCCATATCACCCGCCGCCGCGTGGGTGGCATTAACCTCAAGCCATTGAAAAAACTCAGAATCCCCCAGCAGGCCATATTTCACAACCTCGCCATATCCAGCCAGATAATCGCGCTTTGTCAGAGTGCCCAGCACATCGGTATCGGCCAAAACAAGGCTTGGCTGATGAAACGCGCCGATCAGGTTTTTGCCCTGCGGCGCATTGATCCCGGTCTTGCCGCCAACCGAGCTATCGACCTGCGCCAACAGGCTTGTGGGGATTTGAACAAAGCGAATGCCCCGCCTGAGAACCGCTGCCGCGAACCCGGCGAGATCGCCGATTACACCGCCACCAAAGGCGATTAACACGTCACTCCGCTCAATCTTTTCATCCAAAAGCCACTCAACCGCGCGCTCAAAATGCGGCCAGGATTTGGTTGTCTCACCGGCGGGCAATGTCAAAGACACAAGCGTAATACCCTTTGCCGCCAGCCCCTTGCGCAATGCCTCAAGATGCAGCCCGGCCACGTTTTCATCGGTGATCACCGCCACATGTGGCCGCTTGAGCAAGGGCGCAATCAGCCCCCCGGCCTGCGCCAACAATCCCGGGCCAATTTCAATATCATAGGCGCGGGCCCCAAGGCCCACATGCACACGCTCAGTCATTCCATAGCCTCCAAAACATCGTTGCGGGTCAAGAGCGCCTGCACCACATGCCCGGTCATGTCTTCTATTGAATATTCAGGTTTGGCCGTGACGCATAAATCCGCCAACCGATAGACCGGCACCCGTTGATCAAAGAGCGCACGCAGCGTCGCCTTGGGGTTGGTGGTGCGCAATAAGGGTCTGGTATCTTTGTGTTTTACCCGATTCCACAGAATCGCAAAATCCACATCCAGCCACAAAGACACGCCTTTTTCGCTGATCAATTCCCGGTTTCGTTTGGCCAAAAACGCGCCGCCTCCGGTGGAAAGAATGCCGCATTTGCATTCCAGCAGGCGGTCAATCACCTCTGATTCACGGTCGCGGAAAAACGCCTCGCCGTCGCGTTCAAATATCTCGGCGATTGACATGTTTGCGGCTTTTTCAATTTCGCAATCGGAATCCAGAAATGGCACGCTCAGGCGCTCGGCCAATGCCCGGCCAATGGCGGTTTTGCCCGCCCCCATCATGCCCACAAGCACCACGGTTTTTTTCAAATTCCAGCTCTTGGATGCGGTCACGCCTCGGCGCTCCCCTGCCTTATTTACGAATTTCTCACTGAATGACGTGATCTTAGGCAAAAGGCCAGTTATATGTTATGTAAAAGTGTTTCGCGACGAACCGAAAGCAGGGGTTTATCGCGAAACGTGTGAAACAAATAATCGTCATGCGGCGTTTCGGACTTTCCCTATTTTAGGTTAAATCCAAAACGCTTCAAACAAAACGAATACAGGCCTATATAACATGATGCGTCTCATCAAGTGGTTGTTTTATCTTGCAGTTTTGGCATTTATTGCCTTGATTGCCTATGCCTATATCGGCCCGTTTTTCGGGGCTGATTTCTCACCGCCGCAAAAAGAAATACGCCAGGAAATCATTCTTGAAACCGATTAGCATCTGTCTGTCGCTGATTTGCGTCGGCTCTGCGGGTCTGGCAGAGCAACCTTTATCGGCCATTGACTGGCTCAATGATGTGGTGACATTGCCCGCCGTGCAGCCAAATCCGTATTTTGACGGCAGCTCTGCCACCCAAGACGGGGCCGGGACAATTCTGGTGCAGCCGCTTGGGGATGCCAAGCCGGACGCCGTGGGCCTGTTGCCCTCATCCGTTACCTCCCTGCCCGAAACCCTTTGGCAAGCCAGCAGCATATCCGACCTCACGGCGCTGTTGGCGCGTATTCCGCCCGATGCTTTGCCCGCGATTCAGACGCTTTATTACAGCCTGCTTCTGGCCGAGGCGGAGGCGCCAATTAATTCCGGCCCCGAGGCGGTATTCCTCAAGGCGCGGATCAGGGCACTGGTGGATTTTGGCGCGGTTGAACCGGCTTTTGCACTGCTCAATCGTGCCGGGCCGGAAACCAAATCCCTGTTTGATCAATGGTTTGATCTGGCATTGCTGAGCGGTGATGAGCATAAGGTCTGCACGGTTTTGCGCGATCAGCCTGAGCTGAGTGACAGCTATCCGGCGCGGATCTATTGCACGGCCCTTACCGGGGATTGGCCCACTGCCGCGCTGACATATGACAGCGCCAACGCCCTTGGCCTGTTAACCAAAGACGAGGCGGAATTGCTGGCGCAGTTTCTTGATCCCGAGACGATTGATATGTCGGCCCTGCCGACGCCGCCCTATCCGATGACGCCGCTGATTTTCCGGCTTTATGAGGCGGCGGGCGCGCCGTTGCCCACCCAAAGCCTGCCGCGCGCCTATGCCATGGCCGACCTGCGCGGCGCCAGCGGATGGAAAGCCGAAATAGAAGCGGCCGAGCGGCTGACCCGCGCCGGGGCGATGGCCCCCAACCGCTTGATCGGGCTTTATACCAGCCGAAAACCGGCGGCCTCGGGCGGGGTCTGGGACCGGGTTTCAGCGGTGCAGCGGTTTGATAATGCACTGGTTTCGGGCAACGTTGATACGGTGGCGAAAACCCTGCCCAAAGCGTGGGATGCGATGCGCAGTCAGGGCCTTGAAGTGGCGTTTGCGCAGTTGTTTTCAGGCCCGCTTCAGGCGATTGATCTGCCGCCCAAGACCCGCCCGCTGGCCTTGCGAATTGGTTTGTTATCAACCGATTACAAATCTGAAACCCAAAATTATCAAGCCGCAGACGGGGATGACGGGGATGAGAAATTCATGCTTGAACTGGCCCGGGGCGCGCCTGATCTGCGGCTTGCCCACACGGATTTGCAAACTGCGATTGCCCTGGCTTTTGCCGCCACAGGCCCGGCGCGAAATCACAAGATGCTGTTGCAGGACGGCAAAATTGGCGAGGCCATCCTGAGTGCCGCCATCGGGCTTGATCGGGCGTCGTCGGGCAATCTTGAGGGCACAACCCAAGCGCTGGCCACCTTGCGCGCGGTCGGGCTTGAAAATACCGCGCGCCGGGCGGCGTTGCAGTTGCTTATTTTGGAGCGTTACCATTGAGCGGGGCAATTTCCATTGCGCTGTTTTTAGAGGCTCAGGCGGCCGAGCTGGGGGCCTCGGAAAACACCCTTGCGGCCTATGCCCGTGATCTGACCGATTTCAAAGATTGGCTGCCCGGCCCGCTGGATGCGGTCCATCAAAGCGATGTGGAAAATTATCTGGTGCATTGCGACGCGCGGGGCCTTGCCAAATCCACCCGTGCGCGGCGGCTTTCGGCGATCAAACAACTGTACCGCTTTGCGGTGGATGAGCGTCTGCGTGCGGATAACCCGGCCATCCGGATAAAAGGCCCCGGACGGGCGCGCAAATTGCCGCAGACCCTGAACGAGGACGAGGTAAACCGCCTGCTGAATGCCGCGCAAACAACCGGTCGTAGCAAGGCGGACCGGTGCCGCAATACCTGCCTGATGGCGCTCTTATATGCCACCGGAATGCGGGTGACTGAGTTGGTATCGCTGCCGGTTGCGGCGGCGCGGGGCAATCCTCAGATGCTGTTGGTCAAGGGCAAAGGCGGCAAGGAACGCATGGTTCCGCTGTCACCGCCCGCGCGCAAGGCGTTGGCGGCATGGCTGGCCCTACGCGATGCCGCTGAGGAAAAAGCCAAGGCCAACGGGCGGCCCGTATCGGCATTTCTGTTTCCATCAACCGGCAAATCTGGCCATTTGACTCGCCACAGATTTTATATGCTGATCAAAGAGTTAGCGGTGAATGCCGGGGTCTCGCCGGAAAAAGTGACGCCGCACACCCTGCGCCATGCTTTTGCCACGCATTTGTTGGCCAATGGCGCCGATCTGCGGGTTATTCAAACCTTGCTGGGTCATGCCGACATCGCCACCACCGAGATTTATACCCATGTGCTTGAGGACCGCCTGAAGCATCTGGTGCAAGAGCATCACCCATTGGCCAGCGCCGCGCGGCGCAAACCCGGCGGCAGCACATCCTCGGACGGCCAATAGCCCGAGCCAAGCGCCCGGTCATAGCCTTGGGTCAGCCCCGCCGCCCGCATGGCGGCCTGTGCGGCGGCGTGATCATAGCTTAATTCGCAAATCTCAACCCGTCCGTTTTGCAGCATCACATATTGCGTTTCCGGGCGGCCATCATTGGGCGGCATTCCAATCACACCCGCATTGATCCATGTGATTCCGGCGACATCCCGTTGGAAAGCAATGCCGCAATGGCCAGCGATGATTCGGTCCACCTTACCCACAAGGGTTTGAATTTGCTTGATTTCCTTAGTAAAAACAGCCTTGGGGCTGGTCTGCCATATGAAACGGCTGTTGTCACTGGCCCCGCCATGGATCACCGCGTAACGCCGCCCGTGATGGATAAAGGTGATCATATCGGGCAGGCCCCGCATCCAATCGCGGGTGTCATCGCCGATGGATTGATCCACATGGGCAAACCACCCCGCCGAGAGCAGATCACAGGCGGTGCCCTCTTCAAACCCACAGCCGCAATCGGAGTGCCCTGCGGCCAGTTGTACCTCACAATTTCCGGCCACAACCGGGCCTTTCAACCGTCGGATTTCCGAAACAGTTTCAATAGGTTGCCCGCAATAGGCCACCAGATCACCAGTGCAGATCATATGCTCGGGCGCAACCCCGCGCGTGCGTGCCTCTTGGGTCAACGCTTGGGTCGCCTGCAGGTTGGAATACGGCCCGCCAAACAGCATCAGCGGGTCATTAAATGGACCCAGGTCATGATGTTTCATGTGGTTTGATCCCTTGATTGCGCGGCCCTCAAAGCCCATAACCCTTATAATTAAAAGGACAAAGGACGAAATGGAAGCTTCATCAATTACCCTGGACACTGCGTTTTGGATCACCATCGCGGCCATCGTGGCATTGCTGATCCTGTCGGCGTTTTTTTCCGGCTCTGAGACCGCGCTGACGGCGGCCTCACGCGGGAAATTGCGGGCGCAGGCCGAGAAGGGATCAAAGGGGGCCAAGCGGGCGCTGGCGATTACCGAAGACCGTGAGCAACTCATCGGCTCGGTCTTGCTGGGCAACAATCTGGTGAATATTCTGGCGGCCTCATTGGCCACAGCTTTGTTTACGCGCCTCTTTGGCGACAGCGGCGTGGCGCTGGCGACGTTGGTGATGACGCTGCTGGTTTTGGTCTTTGCCGAGGTGCTGCCCAAGACCTATGCGATCACCAATGCCGAGGTTGCAGCCGCGCGCGCGTCACCTGTTATCCTATTGATCATCAAGCTATTTTCCCCAATCGTGACGGCGATCCGCTGGTTTGTGCGCGGTGTTTTGCGGCTGTTTGGGGTAAAAATTGACCCCGATAGCCATATCCTTGCGGTGCGCGAGGAAATCGCCGGGGCGCTGTTTATTGGCCAATCCGAAGGCGTGGTCGAGAAAGAAGACCGCGACCGGATTTTGGGGGCGCTTGATCTGGGCGACAGGGTGGTGGAAGAGATCATGCTGCACCGCTCGGGCATTGAGATGGTTGACGCCGAGGCCGAGCCCGCACTGATTTTGGATCAATGCATGGAAAGCAATCACACACGGCTGCCAATTTACCGCGATGACCCGGATAATGTGATTGGTGTGATCCACGCCAAAGACCTGCTGCGCGCGGTTCATGCCATGGCTGTTGGGAATGAGCCATCCGATAAAGCCTTGAAATCATTTAAGATATGCGATTTTGCCCGGAAGCCGTATTTTGTGCCGGAAACCACCACGCTGGATGATCAGATGCGCGAATTCCTGCATAAACGCAGCCATTTCGCGCTGGTGGTGGATGAATATGGCGATCTTCAGGGGCTGATCACGCTTGAGGATATTTTAGAGGAAATCGTTGGCGAGATCACCGATGAGTTTGACCTTGAGGATGAGCCGGGGATCATAAAATCTGAGGGTAATCAATACCTTGTTGACGGGGCCATGACCATCCGCGACCTTAATCGCGCCACCGATTGGGCGCTGCCGGATGAAGAGGCCAACACCATCGCCGGGCTGGTCATTCATGAGGCGCGGATCATCCCGGAGGAAGGTCAGGTGTTTATTTTTCATGGCTTCCGGTTTGAGGTGGTCAAAGTCAGCGATAACCGGATCACTGAGCTGAAAATCCGGCGGTTGGCGGCATCTTAATCTTGTATAAATTGTACAATTTGGCGTGAGCTTTGTACAACATCTGCGAAACAAATGGGCAGGTTTACCCGTCTTGCAACAAGGATAGAATTTCACCGCAATTTGCCACCTGACCATTGCAACAATCCGACAGCAGAAACCGGATCAGATCATTCACTGTCGACAGATTGGCGGCATAGTTTATTTGGCGCTGATTGCGGGTGGATACCAATAGCCCGGCCCGGCGCAAAACCGCAAGATGCCCCGAAAGCGTGGACGCCACGATGCCAAGTTTTTTCGATATTTCGCCAACCTGCATCCCATCCGGTTGCTGACGTATCAGAAGCCGGAAAATTGACATGCGCGAAGGTTGCGCTAGGGCGGCGAAGGCCTCGATTGCTTTTTCTTGATCCATATTTCGGCAATACCCGAAATGTCGAATCTTGACAAGGTCATGCCAGAAGTTTACGGATTCGTTAATTCGGCAATTACCGAATAATATAAAACTTATCACAGGAGCTACCCAAATGGGATTTCTGAGCGATAATATTGATCCGTTCACCGCCGCGTTGGCGCAGGTGGATGCAGTCCTTGAACAGCAACGTCCGTTTGACAAGAAAACCGATGAGCTGCTGCGCTTTGCCTTGTCGATCAAAGCCCGCTCGGCCCCGTGTGTGAACAAACATTTCAAAGGGGCCACGGCAGCGGGGGCAAGTGATGCTGAAATTGCCTATGTTTTTGCCCTTACGATGCGAGAAGCCGCCGGGGCCGATGATTGCTGGACTCATGGGGTTATATCAGATGTTGACGCGGCGGTGGATGCGGCCTCTTGTGGCGGGGGATGTAGCTGACTGCGAGGCGGGGATATGGCGGATAGTCTGATCACATCGGAGGTCGATTTTGCGGCCCCCGGCAAACAGGCCGGATTTTTGCGCCTGCCCCATTCGGTGCATCGCTCGGCTTATGGCTTTATTCCCATCCCGGTTGTGACGTTGGCAAACGGTGACGGGCCGGTGATTTTGCTGATGGCGGGCAATCACGGTGATGAATATGAAGGACAGATTGCCCTGAGCAAACTGGCATATGAGCTGACGCCCGAGGATATTCAAGGCCGCATTATCCTTCTTCCGATGGCCAATTTTCCGGCGGCTGAGGCGGGTACGCGGACCTCGCCGATTGATGCGGGCAATCTTAACCGGGCGTTTCCCGGCAATGCGCGCGGTACACCAACCGAGATGATGGCGCATTATATCGAAGAGGTTTTGCTACCCAAATGTGATTATATGATTGATCTGCATTCGGGGGGTTCGTCGCTGTATTATCCGCCCACATTGCTGCGCGGGCAGGGGAATTCTGAGCCTGAAACGGCGGCGCTCAAAACCCTGCAAGCGGCGTTTGATCTGCCTTATGCGTGGGTGTTCACCGACAATGCCGGGCGCACATCAACCGGGCGCACGGCGATGGCGGCGGCCAATCGCAAGGGGGTTATTTCAGTTCTGGCCGAGTTGGGCGGCGGCGGGGCGGTGACGCCGGACGCCTTGCAGCGGGCCGAGCGGGGCTTGCGGCGGATATTGCACAGCTTGGGAATGCTGCCGGGCTATCAGCCGGATGCAGCGCGCGGCACCCGCGAATTAACCTCATGCGGGATGGTTTACGCCTATCACGCCGGGGTGTTTGAGCCGTTCAAGGATATTGCCGATGAGGTGGCGATGAATGAGGTTGTGGGCCGCATCCATCACCCCGATGCGCCGTGGCTTGAGGCGGATCCGGTGAGGTCGCCCTATGCCGGGATCATATTGTGCAAACGCGCCATGGGGCAGGTCGCGCGCGGCGATACGATTTATCAGATTGC
>CAZZKL010000119.1:0-2979 GCA_964655135.1 uncultured Roseovarius sp.
GAGGTCCTGCCCGCCCTCAAAGGCAAGCTTGACGGCTCGGCCATGCGCGTGCCCACCCCCAATGTCTCAGCGGTGGAACTGACCTTCCTTGCCGCCAAAGACGTCAGCGTCGCGGATGTGAACGCGGTGATGCAAGAGGCCGCCAATGGCCCGATGCAGGGCGTGCTGGGCTATGATCCCGAACCCAAGGTCAGCGTTGATTTCAACCACACCGAAGAAAGCGCCATTTTTGCCCCGGATCAAACCCGTGTCACCGGCAAGCGTCTGGTGCGGGTGCTGGCGTGGTATGACAATGAATGGGGCTTTTCGTGCCGCATGGCCGATGTTGCCGTGGCCATGGGGCAACTGGCCTAAAAACACCGCATACTTGAATTGGCAAACCCTCTCGGGCATACCTGAGGCGACCAACCCATTTTGAGTGGCCCAATAATGACCAATTCGATCGCAATATTTCTGGTGCTACTGATCCTCGGGGCCTTGGGCCTTGATTATATCTATAATGACTGGAGTGGCGCGTTGTTTTTGGCCCGTAAAATGGCCCAACTGATCGAATGGATGGCCTTCTGGCGGTGAATTTTCTACCATGATCCATCGGGAAAATACCTTGACATTTTCGGGTAAATTGCGATGTTAGCGCTAACTTATCAAGGAGACAGGTCATGACAGTAAAAATCGCCATCAATGGCTTTGGCCGCATCGGGCGCAATATCGTGCGCGCGGTTCTGGAATCTGGCCGCGATGACATTGAAATCATCGCCATCAATGATCTTGGCCCGGTGGATTTTAACGCCCACCTGCTAGAGTTTGACACCGTGCATGGCCGTCTGGCGCAAAAAGTCACCGTAGAAGGTGATACCATCACCGCCGGCACTCAAACGATGACCGTCACAGCCGAGCCAGATCCCACAAAACTGCCATGGCATGATGTTGACATCGTGATGGAATGCACCGGCGTGTTCACCGCCCGCGACAAGGCCGCAAAACATCTTGAAAACGGGGCCAAACGGGTGCTGGTTTCGGCGCCCTCAACCGGGGCCGACCGCACGATTGTTTACGGCGTCAATCACGGGTTGCTGACGGCGGACGATAAAATTATCTCCAATGCGTCCTGCACCACAAATTGCCTCGCGCCGGTGGCCAAGGTGCTCAATGACGCCATGGGTATCACCCGGGGATTCATGACCACCATCCACAGCTATACCGGCGATCAGCCCACCCTTGATACCATGCACAAAGACCTCTACCGCGCCCGCGCGGCGGCGGCCAATATCATCCCCACCACCACCGGCGCCGCCCGCGCCGTAGGCCTTGTCCTGCCCGAGCTTGACGGGCGGCTTGACGGCACCGCCATCCGCGTGCCCTCGCCCAATGTCAGTGTGATTGACCTGACGTTTGAGGCCAGCCGCGACACCACGGTGGATGAGATTAACGCGGCCATAAAAACCGCCGCCAACGGGCCACTCAAAGGGATTTTGGAATATTGCGACCGGCCACTGGTGTCGTCGGATTACAACCACAACCCCGCCAGCTCAATCTTTGCCACCGATCAGACCCGGGTGATGCATGGCTCGATGTGCCGGGTGCTAAGCTGGTATGACAACGAATGGGGTTTTGCCAACCGTATGGTCGACACCGCCGCCGCCATGGCAAAGCTCACCTGAAAACGGCATTGGTTATTTTTCATAGACCCACTGAAGCGTCGGCGCAAACAGCGCCCGTTGGATTATTTCCAGCCGTCCACTCTCGCAGGTAAACTGCCGCTTTTCCGTATAAGACAGCTTTGGCCCAAGATACTGATCCTCAGTGATCCGGGTGGTTTCCCCATCCGGGTCAGTAATGGTTTCATCAATATTGATGGATTTTATAGGCCTGTAACATTGCACAAGCTTATCGCCATTGACTGACCATGTCCCCTCTTTCTCCATCGAGATTGAAATATCCGCGCTGAACATCCCGCCGCTCGGGGTGGTGGTCTGCATTGAGCCGTCATCATCCGCCCGTAAGGTGAATGACCCATCACGGCGCAAGATCAGCAATCCGTCCAGATCCGGGTAATCCACCCCGGAAAGTTCCGGCACATCGCCCAGCATCTCACCAATCATGGCCCCCATGCCGCCGCTGACCAGATGCCATTCCCCGATTAGACATGCCTCTGGCCCGGCGCTGTAATCGGGCAACTGACAAGGCACGCAAAGCTGTTTTACCGCCTTGAAAGACAGGCTGAACCCGTCCGCATCGGTGGCCGCGCCGGCCAGTATAAATTCAATCTTGCCCTCCGAATTCGAGCGAAATTCCGCCGGCAATTCCTGCCATTCGCTGCGCGGCATACGCATCGCCTTATAGGTCCCCTTGCGCGCGTGTTCGATAATATCCCAGCCGCCGCAAGCGAATTTCAGGAACGCGCGATAGGCCACAAACCGCCGCGCCTCAAGGCTTATATCGCGGTCGCCATCAATCTCAATTATCTCATCATGCAGCGGGGTCGAGGCCGCCGCCCGCCCACCGGGTTGGGTGATATTCTGCTCCAGATAATCGGTCACGAATTGCAGGAAATCAGTCTGGGAAATAACACTGGCCAGCGCATCCTCCTGCGACCCACTACCGCCATTCATCGCATTCAGCAGGCCAAGCACGCGGCCCTTGCCATAATTCTGATTCAGCCACCAGAAAAACACCACCGAGGCATATTCCATCCCGGTCACCGGCGTGGTCGCGGACACATCATCAAACTCCGCCACCCACTCATCCGACAAGGAACTTCCCGGATAGGTCAAGCTGGCAAACCATTCAGCCGAGCCTTCGATCCACCACGCAGACCCCGATTGCACATAGCCCTGGTAAAAATCGCTGAACTGCACACAATGGAAAAACTCATGCGAAATGGTGTATTTATATTCCGCCAACGCCAGTGTCGGAAACGCCGCAATAATACAGGGGCGCGCCCCGTCCAGCGCCCCGTCCAGCGCCCCGTCCAGCGCC
>CAZZKL010000119.1:3079-9369 GCA_964655135.1 uncultured Roseovarius sp.
AATAATACAGGGGCGCGCCCCGTCCAGCGCCCCGTCCAGCGCCCCGTCCAGCGCCGCCCCCCGCGCGGGCTGCGCCGCCGCCAAAGTGTCATCGCCATCCGCCCCCAAACTATAACCCGAGGGCGACATATAAAGCGCGACCGGGCCTGATCCCAACCCCGCCAAACCGCGCAAGACAACGCCCGAGCGAGTCAATGCCTCTTCCGCCGCCCGGACCAGCGCCAAATCCGTCTCGGGTGCGCCATAAATTGATCCCTGCACAATGCCGCGCCCGGTCTCAATATCAAACTGCGCCAGCAGCAGACAATCCGCCGATGCCGGTTCTGCCCCAACAGAGGCCAGAACCGCCGCATCGGGACAGGCTTTTGACAGGGTTGGGAACAGCATAAGAAATGCTGTGATTATCAGCTTTGGAAAACTATTCCGTTTAATCATAACATCCCCCAAATGATTGATGTTATTTGATTTAATTCAGTCTACGAAAATTTATCAAGCAATGCGCTATTCACCTCAGGCGTCACAAACTTGGCCACATCCCCGCCCAGCCGGGCGATCTCTTTGACCAGTTTTGAGGCAATCGCCTGATGCCGCGCCTCGGCCATCAAAAACACCGTCTCGACGCTGGCATCCATCGCCCGGTTCATGCCGACCATCTGAAATTCATATTCAAAATCCGCCACTGCCCGCAGCCCGCGAATGATGATCTGTGCTCCCACATCATGGGCGCAGTTGATCAGCAGGTTCTCAAACGGGTGTACGACAATCTCGGTCTGCATCTGATCCGATAATTTGGCACATTCCGCTTCGATCATCGCCACCCGTTCACCCAAAGTGAACAATGGCCCCTTATCGCGGTTGATCGCCACGCCGATCACCAGCCGATCCACCAGCGCCGCCGCCCGTTGGATAATATCAATATGCCCCAAAGTGATTGGGTCAAACGTGCCGGGATAAAGGCCAATGCGCATGGGCGAAATCCTTGTTATTGCATTTCGGCCTCAGGCAACAATAGAGCGCCAAAAAAATCAAGCGCTTAATGCCCCATGATCATCCCTTGCAGCGCATCTTTCTCCATCGACAATTCCTGCAGCCGCGCCTTGACCACATCCCCGATGGTGACAATGCCCACCAGCACGCCGTCTTCTACCACCGGCATATGCCGGAACCGGCCTTCGGTCATGCGCGCCAGCACCGCATCCGAGCGGTCACTACGGGCACAACAGACCGGGTTTTTGGTCATCATCCCGTCAATGGTTTCCGACAGGCAAGTGCCCCCGCGCGCAGCCAGAGTGCGGACAATATCGCGCTCGGATAATATTCCATCCACCGATTTGCCATCACGCGACACCACCAGCCCGCCAATTCTTTTTTCTGCCAGAAGTTTCGCGGCATCCGATGTCAGCGTGCCGGGTTTGATGGTAAAAACGCCTTCATGAGCCTTGGATTTAAGGATTTGTTGAACAAGCATTGGTGCGGCCTCCGAAATAATTGGGGTTGCAGTGCCCCCAGCCTCACGCATGATCAACTTTCTGTCAAGTCTGGCCACTTTCAGGTTTGGGCTTCCAGCCGCGCCACTTCCCGCCGCAAACCATCGCTCAGCGCCGCCGCAAAACGATTGAGCCGGTCAAGCCGCCGGTCATCGGCGTGGCGCACCAGATAAAAACTGCGCGTCAGGCTGATCTGATCCGGCAGCACCTTCACCAGCCCCCCGACCGCCGGAATCGCAAAATCATGCACAATCCCAAGGCCACAGCCCTGCCGCACCCAGTTGATCTGCACCGACACCGAATTGGACGCCAGATTGACATGCTCAACCCCCGCCTCAGCCAGATAATCCAGCTCTTTGACAAAAATCATATCCTGAATATAGCCGATCATCCGGTGGCTTTTGATGTCCTCCAGCGTAGTAATCACCGGGTGTTGGCGCAGATACTCGTCAGAGGCCGCAAGGTGCAATTTGTAATCGGTGATCTTCTGCACCGTCAGGCGGCCCGCCGTGGGGCGGCTCACGGCCACCACCATATCCGCCTCGCGCCGCGACAGGTTGAACACCCTCGGCAGGGCCACGATCTGCACCTCCAGATCAGGATTATCGCGGCCAATCGCATCACAGACCTGCGGCAACAGATAATTCGCCGATCCATCCGGCGCGCCGATCCTGATCTGCCCGGATAAGCCACCGGATTTGCCCGCCATCTCCTCGGTCGCGTCCTCAACCGCCTGCTCGGCATGCACCGCGTGCGTCATCAGCCGCTGCCCCGCGTCCGTCAGCGCATAACCGGTGGGGGATTTGGCAAATAACGGCGCGCCATAGCTTTCCTCAAGCCGGGCAATCCGCCGGCCTACAGTTGCCGGATCAATTTTCAAAGCCCGCCCCGCCGCAGACAGGCTTTGCCGCCGCGCCACCGCCAGAAATATCTTCAGATCGTCCCATTGCATACTCATACGGACAGCCTTTGCATTTTTGCATGTGCTTTTTGAGATATTGCCTCTTTTCCAGCTAAAATTGCAATGCTACTTTGCGCAAGGATTTTGATGGAGGATAAAATGCAAGAACTGACTCATTTCGTGAACGGCAAGCATGTCAAAGGCACATCCGGGCGTTTTTCGGACGTCTTCAACCCCGCCACCGGCGAAGTGCAGGCGCAATGCCCGCTCGCCAGCCCGGCCGAGGTGGACGCCGCCCTTGATATTGCCGCCAAGGCGCAGGTCGGCTGGGGCGCGATGAACCCGCAAAAACGTGCCCGGGTGATGATGAAATATGTGGCGCTGCTTAATCGCGACATGGACCGTCTGGCCGAAATTCTCAGCCGTGAGCACGGCAAAACCATCCCCGACGCCAAAGGCGATGTCACCCGTGGCCTTGAGGTGATCGAATATTGCATCGGCGCGCCCGAGCTGCTGAAAGGCGATTTCACCGACAGTGCCGGCACCGGCATTGACATGCATTCCATGCGTCAGCCCTTGGGTGTTGTCGCCGCAATCATGCCCTTCAATTTCCCGGCGATGATGCCGCTTTGGCATGTCGGCCCGGCGCTGGCCTGTGGCAACTCGGTGATTTTAAAACCGTCCGAGCGTGACCCTTCCTTGCCGCTGGCGCTGTGCGAATTGTTCATCGAGGCCGGTCTGCCCGAAGGTGTGTTTCAGGTCATCAACGGCGACAAAGAAACGGTCGATGCCCTTTTGGATCACGAGATCATTCAGGGCGTGTCTTTCGTCGGTTCCACCCCAATCGCACAATATATCTACGCCCGTGCCACCGCCAACGGTAAGCGTGCGCAATGCTTTGGCGGGGCTAAAAACCACATGATCGTGATGCCCGACGCCGATCTTGATATGGCCGCAGACGCCCTGATCGGGGCCGGATTTGGCGCAGCAGGCGAGCGCTGCATGGCCATTTCCGTGGCCGTGCCCGTGGGCAAGGAAACCGCCGATAACCTGATTGAAAAACTGGTCCCCCGGATTGAGAAACTGCGCGTCGCCCCCTATACCGATGGCGATGACGTCGATTTTGGCCCGGTCATCACCGCCGCCGCAAAAGAGCGCATTTTGGGCCTGATCCAATCCGGCGTTGATCAAGGCGCCACTTTGGTGGTCGACAACCGTGATTTCAAACTTCAGGGCTATGAAAACGGCTTTTTCGTCGGCCCGCATTTGTTTGATAACGTGACCCCGGATATGGACATCTATAAAACCGAAATCTTTGGTCCGGTCCTGTCGACCGTGCGCGCGGAAAGCTATGAAGAGGCGCTGAAACTGACCATGGACAATGAATACGGCAATGGCACCTCGATCTTTACCCGCGACGGCGACACCGCCCGCGATTTTGCCAGCCGGGTCAATGTTGGCATGGTTGGCATCAACGTGCCGATTCCCGTACCGCTGGCCTATCACACTTTTGGTGGCTGGAAAAAATCGGCCTTTGGTGATCTCAATCAGCACGGCCCGGATTCGTTTCGCTTCTACAGCCGCACGAAAACCGTCACCACCCGCTGGCCTTCGGGGATGAAAGAAGGCGGAGAATTCCACTTCAAATCCATCGACTAAATTAAATTTCAACGCCCGGCACAGACCCCTGCCGGGCGTTTTCTTTGACCAAAGCCGCAATCCGTGCTGAACTGTCCCCATAAAGGCAGCAGATAACGGGAGCGGCACCTTTGGCCCAAATCATTCCAGATTTCACCATCGGCATCGAAGAAGAATACCTTCTGGTCGACCGCGACAGCCTCGCCCTCAGCGACGCCCCGCCGGAATTGATGCAGGCCTGCCAGAACGACCTGCAAGATCAGGTCAGCCCGGAATTCCTTAACTGTCAGATCGAGATCGGCACACGGGTCTGCGCCAACATGGCCGAGGCCCGCGAGGATCTCAAACGCCTGCGCTCAAGCGTTGCCAAACACGCCGCCAATTTCAACCTCGCGCCGATTGCCGCCTCGTGCCATCCGTTCTCGGATTGGCGACAGCAGCGCCATACCAACAAAACCCGCTATAACCACCTGTCAAAAGACCTGGCTGGTGTTGTCCGGCGGATGCTGATCTGCGGTATGCATGTGCATGTGGGCGTCAACCCGCCCGACCGCCGCATAGACCTGATGAACCAGCTGTCCTATTTCCTGCCGCATCTTTTGGCGCTCAGCGCCTCCTCCCCCTATTGGCAGGGGCATGATACCGGCCTCAGCAGCTACCGTTTGACAGTGTTTGACAACCTGCCCCGCACCGGCCTGCCGCCCCGAATGCAAAGTTTCGGAGAATTTGAACGCGCGGTTCAGGCGCTGGTTGATCTGGGCATCATCGAGGACAGCTCAAAAATCTGGTGGGATCTGCGGCCCTCGTCGAAATTCCCCACCCTTGAATCGCGGATCTGCGATGTGCAGCCCCGGCTGGAACACGCGCTCACCCTTGCGGCCATCACCCAGGCCCTGACCCGGATGCTGTGGCGGCTCTCGACCAGTAACCAACGCTGGCGGATTTATGACAGCTTCCTGATTGGCGAAAACCGCTGGCGGGCACAGCGTTACGGGATCAGCGAAGGGTTAATAGATTTCGGGCAGCAAATGGTGGTGGGCTTTGACGCGCTGATGGATGACCTGATCGCCCTCACCGAAGAAGACGCCGCATTTTTCGGCTCAACGCCTGAAGTCGAGGCGGTGCGCGACATCCTCAAATCCGGCACCAGCGCCGACCGCCAGCGTCAGACCTATGCGGAGGCTATTGAGGCGGGATACGACAATGACCACGCGCTTCAGGCCGTCGTCCGGCACCTGATCGAGGAATATCACGCCGATCTTTAAATGGGCCACCTTGCAATAATCCTGCAAAAGTTGGTATTTAAACAAACGTTCAATTCAACGCCTGCGGAGGCCCCGGATGGATTTTGCACTTAGCGAAGAACAGGTTGCCATCTTTGATATGGCCTATGCCTTTGGGCAAGAGCATATCGCGCCTCATGCCCGCGAATGGGAGCGCGAGGGCTGCATCCCCAAAGACCTCTGGCCACGGATTGCCGAACTGGGATTTGGCGGGCTTTATGTCTCTGAGGAAAGCGGCGGTTCCGGCCTGACCCGGTTGGACGCCACGCTGGTTTTTGAAGCCCTTTCAATGGCTTGCCCCTCGGTCGCGGCCTTCCTGTCGATCCATAACATGTGCGCCAAAATGCTCGATACATTTGCCAGCGACGCGATGAAATCCCGCCTCATGCCCGGCGTGATGAGCATGCAAACCGTGCTGTCCTATTGCCTCACTGAACCCGGCTCCGGCTCGGACGCCGCAGCACTCAAAACCCGCGCCACCCGCAATAATGAGGGCTATATCCTCAACGGCACCAAGGCCTTCATCTCGGGCGGCGGCTATTCCGACGCCTACGTTGTCATGGTCCGCACCGGCGATGACGGGCCAAAAGGCATATCATGCGTCTATGTGGACGCGGACACCGATGGGCTGTCCTTTGGCGGGCTTGAGGACAAGATGGGCTGGCGCAGTCAACCCACCCGGCAGGTGCAATTCGATGAGTGCGCCATCCCCTCTGAGAATCTGGTGGGCGAAGAGGGCAAGGGGTTTTCCTACGCCATGGCCGGGCTTGATGGCGGTCGTCTCAACATTTCGTCCTGCTCATTGGGCGCGGCCCAAACCGCCCTCACCCTGACCCTTGGCTATATGTCCGAGCGCAAAGCTTTCGGCAAACCGATAGATCAGTTTCAGGCCTTGCAATTTCGCCTCGCCGATATGGAAACCGAATTGCAAGCCGCCCGCACCTTCCTGCGCCACGCGGCGTGGAAGCTTGACACGCAGGC
>CAZZKL010000120.1:0-9268 GCA_964655135.1 uncultured Roseovarius sp.
ACAAGAGAATGTTGCATCGTCCTTGCACCAGGTTTTACATCCGTCCCAGCCCTTGCCTGTTTCACATGCCTCAAAGAAGTCTCGTGCGGTTTGTTCTTGTGTCATTGGATCGATCTCCATGTTATCTTGACCTTAATTGGTCACCATGGAGATACCTTGGCGCGCGCTATCACATCGTGGTATCACGCAAATGCTGTAAAATTGGCGCTCTGCGTGCAGTATTCAATCTACCGCATCTGCAGGATTACCGGTTTGGCGCTCAATCTTGACACTGAAAGACAAGAACTATTTTAGACAAAGGATCGCATGTGTCGCACGAACACGGTCTCAGCCCGAGAGAATTACAAATCGCCAAAGAATACGCAAGTGGGTCAACATATCACGCCATTGCAGAGCAATTCTGTATAGCGCCATCAACCGTTCGCACCCATTTGTCCACAATCTATCGCAAGCTTGAGGTGTCTTCCAAACTGGAGTTACATGCACGGTTGGATGGAGCCAAAGCAACACAGCGCAATCAAACGGATATGGCAGCGATCATCTCTGAACTTGCGTTGAACCTTGAGGAGGCTATCAGCCGCGAAAAAGCATTGAACGAGGTTCTCAAGATTATTGGCGGATCGCTGGGCGATATTGATGCCGTTATGCCGTCGATTTTGGGCTATGCGCTTGAGCTTTGCGATGCCGAGTTCGGTATTTTGTTCGAATACCGCGAAGACGCTACATTCTCTGCCAGCTTCACTCTTGGCATCCCGGAGGCGTTCCAGACATGGCTGAACACTGAGGGCACGTTTCCGGTGAACCCAGAGACAGGTCTTGGCCGGTTGGAAACGACACGCGAGGTCGTGAACATCATCGATGTCCGCGCCGAAGAGATTTATCATACCGACAATACATTGCGCTATGCGACTGCTGTATTGGGCGGCGCAAGATCTTTTGTGGCGATCCCGATGATGGCAGCGGACAGGCTTGTTGGTGCCTTTACGATCTACCGTCAGGAACTCCGCCCATTCAATGAAACTACGACAAGGCTTGCTCAGATGTTTGCGAACCAAAGCGTGATTGCCTTGGAAAACGCCCGCCTGTTAAGCACATTGCGCTCGGCAAGCATCGGCGCGTATCGTGACCCGAACTCCCAAGAGCAAAGCTAGGGTCAAAGCCGCCAACAGACTCTGAGGGGCTTAGCGCGCGCAGCAGATTGCCGAAGCATACTCCAAAGGTGAAAACTACAATCAGATTGCCGGCCGCCCGTGTCTGGCTCCCTCAACCACCACAGCGCTCAAACGCAATCGCTTGCTTCCACAGTGCTTCTACTGTGCTTCCACAACCGTCCCGGCAACGAAATAAGCCACCCGAAGGCGGCTTGTAACGTACTGACATAAATTAGTAATTTTGGTTGCGGGAGTAGGATTTGAACCTACGACCTTCAGGTTATGAGCCTGACGAGCTACCGGGCTGCTCCATCCCGCGACAATGTTGAACACCATCTATGACAGATTTAATCAGACCACAAGAGATACAAAAAGAAATATCAGGCATTTATTTTTCCATGGAAATTAAGGCGGGAATTAAGGCGCTTTCTATATCCTAAAGCGTTTCGCGAGGCCGGCATGTAAAGGCCGGATGCGCGGCTCAGGCTATGATCTCAAACTTCACCACATCCACCAGCCCCCGGTCGGTGATCTTGAGCGCGGGAATCACCGGCAGCGCCAGAAATGCCAGTTGCAAAAACGGCTCTTCCAGCGTCACCCCCAGCCCCCGCGCCGCCGCGCGCAGATCAACCAGCCGGTCGCGCACAAACTCAAAGCTCTCAAGGCTCATTAACCCCGCAACCGGCAGCGCCAGCTCGGCCAATATCTTACCCCCCGCCGCCACCACAAAGCCGCCTTCCAATGCGCTCAGCCGGTTGGCCGCCAGCGCCATATCCGCGTAATCCACCCCAACGCAGGCGATATTATGGTGGTCATGGCACACCGTCCCGGCAATCGCGCCGCGCTCAAGGCCAAAGCCGCGCACAAAACCCGTGGCGATATTGCCGTTGATCCCGTGCCGTTCAATTACCGAGATTCGCACCAGATCACGCACCGTATCCGGGCGTTTATCACCATCAATGATCGCAATATCCTCGTGCAGGTGCTCGGTTATAATTTTACCTTCGATGATGCCGATCACATCGGTATCCTCACGGTTGCCTGTGTTGCGAAAATCAGCCGCCGTTACCACAGGAGCGCTAACCGAGCCGCGCCCCACCGGCTTTATCATTTCACGCGCGGCAAAGGCGGCTTCATCCGCCACCACGCCGCCACACAGCACCAGGCGCGCGTCGCAATCCTCAAGCGATCCCAGCGCCACAATATCGGCGCGTTTGCCCGGCGCGATCAGGCCGCGATCCTTCAGGCCAAATGCCTCAGCCGCCGATAAAGACGCCGCGCGATACGCCGCCAAGGGTGGCGTGCCCAGCGCAATCAGCGTGCGGATCATATAATCCAGATGGCCGTGTTCCGAGATGTCCAGCGGATTGCGGTCATCGGTGCACAGGCACATATAGGGTGCTGTGCGCTCGTCCAGCAGCGGCTGCAGCGCGTGCAAATCCTTACTGACAGATCCCTCGCGGATCAGCACCCGCATCCCCTTTTGCAGCTTTTCGCGGGCTTCCTCTGCGGTGGTTGCCTCATGCTCGGTGCGGATACCAGCGGCAATATAGGCATTGAGATCACGGCCAGAAAGTTGCGGACAATGGCCGTCCACATGACCGCCCTCAAATAGTTTCAGCTTGGCCATCACCGCCGGATCACGGTGGATCACGCCGGGATAATTCATAAACTCCGCCAGCCCGATGCCCGAAGGATGCCCCATCAATGTCGCCAGATCATCGGCCTCAATCCGCGCGCCCGAGGTCTCCATATCGGTGGAGGGCACACAAGACGACAGTTGCACCTTTATGTCCATCACCGTCAATTCACTGGCGCGCTGGAAATAGCGGATGCCCTCAACGCCCACCACATTGGCAATCTCATGGGGGTCACATATCGCCGTGGTAATGCCGCGCGGGGTGACGCAGCGGTCAAACTCAAACGGAGTGACAAGCGAGCTTTCGATATGCAGATGCGTGTCGATGAAACCGGGCACAAGGATCAGGCCGGTCACGTCGATTACACGCCGCGCCTCATATTCGGCGCAAATGCCCACGATGGTATCGCCACAAATCGCCACATCGCCCTGCAACATGTCCCCGGTCACCAGATCAAAAATCAGCCCGCCGCGCAGCACCAGATCAGCCGGCTCATCGCCGCGCCCCTGTGCTATATGTTGTTCCAGATCAGCCATGCCTGCCCTTATAATCTGCGCTTTTGCCCATTGTGCCTGACATTCGGAGGCGATCCAATGCTTGGCGCAAAAAATAATTGGTATTAGGTCTTGACCTTCCAGTCACGGGAACCCCTATCTGCACATCAGACGCCATGAAAGG
This sequence comes from uncultured Roseovarius sp., assembly GCA_964655135.1. GTDB lineage: Bacteria > Pseudomonadota > Alphaproteobacteria > Rhodobacterales > Rhodobacteraceae > Roseovarius. Next base: position 3,470 of record CAZZKL010000120.1, read on the forward strand.
CATGAAAGGAAACACCATGACCGCCGCCCAAACCTATAGATTTGAAATTGACGGCATGTCTTGCGCAAGCTGCGCCGGGCGGGCCGAGAACGCCCTCAAAGAGGTGCCGGGGGCCAGCAATATCGCGGTAAACTTTGCCGCCGGAACCGGGCAGTTGGAATATGCCAACACCAATTTCGCACCGATCACCGACGCTTTGAAATCAGCGGGTTACCCGGCCCGAGAGGAGCAGGTCACGCTATCGGTCGGCAATATGACATGCGCCTCATGCGTGGGCCGCGCCGAGGATGTGTTGGATCAAATTCCGGGGGTCTTGGACTCCTCGGTCAATCTGGCCAATGAAACCGCGCAAATCCGCATATTGGCCGGCGTGACCGATGCGGGGCAACTGGCGCGCGCCCTGACCGAAGCGGGCTATCCGGCCAAGCCATCGGGGGAGGAAACCGAAGATGTGAATATGCGCCGAGAGCGCGAGATCAACAAAACCCGGCGCATGACCTTGATTGCGGCGGCCCTGACCCTGCCGGTGTTAATTCTTGAGATGGGCAGCTATGTGATCCCCGGAATGCGCGGGTTTATTGATACTGAAATCGGCTTGCAAAACTCGTGGATGATACAATTTGTCCTGACAACAATTGTCCTGATCTGGCCGGGCCGGGCGTTTTTCACCCATGGCTTTCCGGCCTTGCTGAAACGCGCGCCGGATATGAACAGCCTGGTGGCGATGGGCACATCGGCGGCTTGGATATTCTCAACCATATCGCTGTTTTTTCCGGGTTTGTTGCCCGAAGGATCCGGGGCGGTCTATTTTGAGGCGGCAGCGGTTATCGTGACGCTCATTTTGCTGGGCCGCTGGTTTGAGGCCCGCGCCAAGGGGCGTACCGGGGCCGCCATTCAAAAGCTCATCAGCCTGCAACCCAAAACCGCGCGGGTTGAGCGCGATGGTGAGGTTATCGACCTTCCGATTGACGAGGTTGTGGTGGGGGACAAAGTGGTCATCCGCCCCGGCGAGCGGTTTCCGGTAGACGGCGAAATCACCGACGGCCAGTCATATGTAGACGAAAGCATGATCTCGGGCGAGCCGGTTCCGGTGCTGAAAACCATTGGATCCGAGGTGGTTGGCGGCACGGTCAACGGTCAGGGCGCGCTGACGTTCAAGGTGATGCGTGTGGGCCATGACACGGTTTTGGCGCGGATTATTGCGATGGTTGAACAAGCACAAGGTGCCAAGCTGCCGATTCAGGCGCTGGCCGACAAGGTGGTGCGTATGTTTGTGCCGGTGGTGATTGCGGTTGCCTTGCTTAGCGTGGCTGTCTGGCTGGTTATCGGCCCTGATCCGGCGCTGACTTTTGCGCTGATTGCCGGGGTGTCCGTGCTGATTATCGCCTGCCCCTGTGCCATGGGACTGGCCACGCCGACCTCAATCATGGTGGGCACCGGCCGGGCGGCGGAAATGGGGGTTTTGTTTCGCAAGGGCGAGGCCCTGCAACAATTGTCTGAGGCCCGCATCGTGGCGTTTGACAAGACCGGCACCCTGACCGAGGGCCATCCTTCGGTGACGCTGATCAAGCTGGCGGATGGGTTTGAGAAAGACAAAGTTCTGCCTTTGGTGGCGGCGGTTGAATCCAAATCCGAACACCCTATTGCCCGTGCCATTGAGGCAAAGGCCGATGGCATGACCCTGCCCGAGGTTGCGGATTTTCAGGCCATTGCCGGCTTTGGTTTAAGCGCCAAAGTGCAGGGGAAAACCCTGCTGGTGGGGGCCGAACGTTTGATGGTGCGTGAAGGTATCTCAACCGAGGAATTCACCAGCACAATCGCCGAGTTGGCCGACAAGGGCCAAACCCCGGTTTTTGCTGCGGTGGATGGCAAATTGGTCATGGTTTTGGCGGTTTCCGATCCGGTCAAAGCCTCAAGCCGGGAGGTGATTGACGCGCTGCACGCCAAAGGCCTGAGCGTTGCGATGATCACCGGCGATACGCAGGCCACAGCCAATGTCATCGCCAAAGAGCTGGGCATCGACCATATTGAGGCCGAGGTTCTGCCCGAGGGCAAGGCGCAAGCCATAAAAGACCTGCGCGAAAAATACGGCCCGGTGGCTTTTGTCGGCGACGGTATCAATGACGCGCCGGCACTGGCCGAGGCTGATATTGGCCTCGCAGTGGGCACCGGCACCGATGTGGCGATTGAAGCGGCTGATATTGTGCTGATGTCGGGCGATCTGGCGGGGGCGGTGAATGCGCTGCATCTGTCACAGCGCACCATGCGCAACATCCGGCAAAACCTGTTTTGGGCCTTTGCCTATAACGCGGCGCTTATCCCGGTGGCCGCCGGGGTTTTGTATCCGTTGACGGGCATGATGCTATCGCCGATGCTGGCGGCGGGCGCGATGGCGCTGTCATCGGTGTTTGTGCTTAGCAACGCGCTGCGCCTGAAACGGGTGCGGCCGGTGATGGATAAAGGAGCGGCATGATGAACATCGGAGAGATTGCCAAACGCACCGGGATGCCGGCAAAAACCATCCGCTATTACGAGGATATAGGCCTGATCCGCCCGTTGCGTGACACCAATGGCTACCGCATTTTTGACGAGCCGGGGTTTCACAAGCTGGCGTTTTTGGGCCGCGCCCGGGCGCTTGGGTTCTCAATCGAGGACTGCCGCAAGCTGATGGCGCTTTATGAGGATGAAACCCGCGCCAGTGCGGATGTGAAAAAACTGGCGCAGGAACATCTGTGCCAGATTGAGGCAAAGATCAAACAGCTTAAGACGATGCAAGAGACCCTGACCAATCTGGTGGATAACTGCGCCGGGGATCACCGGCCCGATTGCCCGATCTTGCGCGATCTTGCCTCGGGGTAGGCGGGCCGCTCATCCGCCCTGACAGGCGGATGAGCGGCTTACATTTCCCGGCCTGCCTTGACCTCACCCCAACGCATCACCGCATTGGCCCCGATTGAGGTGAATGCGCGCGGTGGCAGGCGCTTGGGGCCGGGCTGCGCCAGCACCTCGGTCAGCAAATCCGATTGCACCCCCGAGGCCAGTTCCGCCGCCAGCATCCCGTGCAACGTGCCCTTGGCCGTGCCCAGCCCGTTTTGGCAGCAGGCCGCATACAGCCCCGGCTCAACCTCGCCAAATGCCGGTACGTTATTGCGGCTCAGGCACAGCCGCCCGCCCCAGCGATAGGCCATCTCAATGCCCTTCAGCATGGGAAAACGCGCGGCAAACGCCTTGTCGTGATCGCGGCCCACATTGGCCAGACGCCGGGCATTCACCCGCATTGAGGGATCACAGGTGAAACGGTTGCGAATAACAATCCGGTCGCCGCCCATGCCGGAAATACGCCGCACCGTGGTGCCCATGGGATCAGCCGGCGTCACGCCCCACCGGGGGGTGCCGCCAAGCAAGCGGCATTCATCCGCACTCAGCGCGCGGGTCATCGAGGCATAGGTGAAAACATGCAGCAAACGCCGTTTGAAATGGCCAAAGCTGTTGGCATGTCCATTGACCGCAAGGATAACTTTGGGGGCTGTCACCGCGCCTTTGGGTGTGTTGGCGGTCCAGTCGGGATTGTGGCAAAGCTCAATAACCGGCGTGTTTTCAAACAGTAAAACACCGCCTGATTGCAGCCCCTCGGCCACCCCCCGGATAAACCCCGCAGGCTGTATCATCGCCGCACCGGGGGTATAAAGCCCGCTGCGATAATACTCCGTGCCGGTCATCTCGCGCATTTGCGTGGCATCCAAAATCTCATGCGCCTCGCCCAGACGCGCAAGATGCGCGGCAAAATCGAGATTGAGCTGATGGCCCCTCGCCCCGGCGGCGGCATTGGTTTTGCCGGATTGGGCAAATACCTCATCGCTCAGGCCATATTCCCGCGCCATTTCAGCGGCAAAGCCAATGCCCGCCCGATTGGCGCGGGTGGTGGCAATGTCACGTTCCATCGTGCCGCCATAGCCATCCGAGGCCAAATCATGCGGCAAATCAATCATAAAGCCCGAATTGCGCCCGGCAGGCCCCTCGGCAAAACGCCGCGCTTCAAGCAGCACAATCCGTGCCTGTGGGTGCAGTTGCGCCAGTCGCCGCGCCGCCGCCAACCCGGCAAAGCCGCCGCCGATGATCAGAAAATCGGCGGTAATTTTGCTGTCCAGCACCTTGGCCGGGGCGGGATCAGGCAACAGGCAATTCCACGCCGCCGGGCCGGGATCAACCGGCAGGTTGGTAATTTCCATCTATTCGGCCTCATATCGGATGGGCAGGCGCACAGCCCCGGTATTGCCGCTGTCGGGCAACCATTCGGGCGTGCCGTCATAAGCAACCGTGGCGAATGTTTTACGCAATTCGGCAAGGGCGGCGGCAATATCAGTGCGGGCGACGAAATGACCGATGCAATGATGCGCGCCGCCGCCAAAGCCGAAATGCTGCCGTCGCTTTGCGGTGATGTCAAAACCCGGGTCGTCACATATCTCAGGGTCGCGGGCCGAGGCATGGACCAGAAGATGCAAAAGCGTGCCCTTGGCAATCACCCGACCGCTTATTTCCACGTCCTCGACCGCCTCGCGGGTGGCCCATGTGGCGGTGGGGCGGGCGCGGATAAATTCCTCAACCGCCGCCGGGATCAGGGAGGCATCACGGCGCAGGGCCTGCCACTGCGCCGGGTGCTCGACAAACAGCGACATGCCAAGGCCCAGCAGGGCACGGGTGGTATCGACCCCGCCAAAGATTGAGATTACGATGGTATTCAGCAATTCCTCATGGCTGCAATCGCCGTTGGCGTCATACTGCGCCACCACCCGCGCGACATAGCTTTCATCATCCGCACCCTGCCGAACACGGGCCACAAGCCTGTCGGCCAACTGAAAAAGCCGCGCGCAGGCGGCGTTGAAGCGCGCTTCATGGCGTTTGGCCTCAACCCCCATGGCAAGGCCCAGATCCGAGGCATCCTGCGCCACCTGCCGCCAATTCTCGCGCGCCATGCCCAGAAGGGTTGTCATTGCCTGCCCGGCGAAAGGCGCGCAAAAACCCGAGATAAAATCGCAACGCCCGGTTTGGCGCATGTCCTTGCACAGGGCGGTGGCAATGCTGTGAAACTGCGGGATCAGGCTGGTGACATAATCCTCGCTTAACGCGGGCACGGCCAATGCGCGCAGGCGTTTATGTGCGCCCCCTTCGCGACCAATCACCGAGTTCCGCCAGAAATCGGCGAATTCACCTTTGAATTCCATAAGCTCGGGCCAGTTATGACTGCCCTGACGAAACCGCCGGTCGCGCAGTATCTGCCCGACCTCGCGGTAACGCAGAACCGCCAGCCCATAAGGCGTTTTGGCGCACCAGCCCGCCGCCCGCGCCGCCCGCACATCCGGCCCCCGAGTGGAAAATCCCGGGTCACTGAGATCAAGAAACGGCAAGGCGCTGCTCATCGGCTTAATACTCCTGATTAAGCGCGTCCGCCGCCGGAATTTCCCGCTCGCGCCGGGCGATATAATCCAGCAATGCCTCGTTCACAGCCGCATCCAGCTTAGGCTCTTCATAGTCGTTCAGCATATCGCGGACACATTTCAATGCGCGTTCATTGGTGTCGATACTGCCTTCAACCTGCCATTGCTCGAACGAGTTATTGTCGAGCAGCTCGGGCATGAAAAACGCCTGTTGAAAATTTTCCAGCGTATGCGGATGGCCAAGGTAATGCCCGCCGGGGCCAACATCAGCCACCGCCGCCACCGCCGCGTCAAAATCATCCCAACGGATGCCTTCGGCCATGCGGTACGCCATGGCGCATTGCTCGGCATCGACCACGAATTT
>CAZZKL010000121.1:0-9254 GCA_964655135.1 uncultured Roseovarius sp.
GAATAGAATATTTTATCGGTATCGGCGATGCCCGCCGCAAACGCATTGACCAGGCAATTGCCATTATACGCCGGGTCAAACCGCACTTCGCCGCCTACCGTCGGCACGCCAAAGCAGTTGCCATAACCGCCCACACCCTCGACCACGCCGTGCACAAGTTGCCGGGTTTTGGGATGGTCGGGTTCGCCAAAGGACAGCGAATTCATTGCCGCCACGGGCCGCGCGCCCATGGTGAAGACATCGCGCAGGATGCCACCCACTCCGGTGGCGGCACCCTGATACGGCTCAATATAGCTGGGGTGGTTGTGGCTTTCCATTTTGAACACCACGCATTGGCCATCGCCAATATCAACAATACCGGCATTTTCGCCGGGGCCGCAAATCACCTGTGGGCCGGTGGTGGGCAGGGTGCGCAGCCATTTCTTGGAGGATTTATAAGAGCAATGCTCGTTCCACATGGCCGAGAAGATGCCAAGCTCGGTATAACTTGGTTCGCGGTTCAGGATGCGGATTATATTGGCATATTCATCCGTACTGAGGCCATGGGCCGCGATCAGGTCGGGTGTGATTGCCGGATCAGACATCAAAATATCCCCCAAAAGGCTGTTTGGCGTCTCTTTAGGGCATCAATGGGCGGGGGGAAAGGGGGAGCTTGACCGATTACGCGGCTTGCACGACTGTGACAAAAAACTTCGGAGGTGACATGGATATTCTGAACAACCCGTGGCGCGGTAAGGGGCTGTCGCCGGATGTGCTGACCGGCGCGCCTTTGCCTTCTGTGGATGCGGTGGCGGCTGAGGCTCTGCCGGGGCTGACCCCGGATGCGGATGAGACGCCGTTGATCCGGATTACGGGCTTTGGCGCGCAGGTTTGGGCCAAGGATGAGCGGGCGCGTATGGGGCTGGGTAGTTTCAAGGCGCTGGGGGCGGCTTATGTCATCGCGCACGCGGCGGCCAAGGTTGGGGGCGGGGATGGGGCACAGGCCTTGCGCGGGCAGACTTATGTGACGGCAAGTGCGGGCAATCACGGGCTTTCGGTTGCGGCGGGGGCGCGGAAATACGGCGCGGACGCGGTGATCTATCTGGCCGAGGCGGTGCCTGAGGGGTTTGCCGAGCGGTTGCGAAGCCATGGGGCAAAGGTTGAGCGCGCGGGCGCGGATTATGCGGCCAGTATGGTAGCGGCGCAGCGGGCGGCTGAAATCAATGGCTGGGCCTTATTATCTGACAGCTCTTGGCCCGGATATTTTGAAATTCCGCGCCGCTTGATGGAGGGGTATCTGGTGATGGCGGCCGAGGCGGTGCGGCAATGCCCGGAGGGGCCGACGCATATATTTTTGCAGGCAGGCGTCGGCGGGCTTGCGGGGGCATGTGCCGCCTATTTTCGCAAGGTTTGGGGTGATGCGCCGAAAATTATCGTGGTTGAGCCTGAATTTGCCCCGGCCCTGCAAGCCAGTATCCGCGCCGGGCGGGCGGTGGTGGCGGACGGGCCAGCCTCAGCCATGGGGCGGCTTGATTGCAAGGAGCCGTCTTTGATTGCCCTGCGCGGGCTGGCGGTGGATGCGGATGAGTTTGTGACGATCACCGAGGATGAAGCCGGGGCGGTGTTGCCGATGCTGGCGGCGCAGGATGCGGCAACGACACCCTCGGGCGGGGCCGGGCTGGCAGCGCTTATGGCGATGGATTTAGGCCCAGATGCGCGGGTTTTATGTATCATCAGCGAAGAGCCGGAGCCGTGAAGCGCGGGTTTTCTGTTGCGGAATACCGCGCTCGTGTTGCGGCGGCTCAGGCGCATATGGCAAAGGCCGGGCTGGGGGCGTTGTTGCTGACAGCCGAGCCGGATCTGCGGTATTTCACAGGGTTCCTCACGCGATTTTGGGAAAGCCCCAGCAGGCCGTGGTTTCTGGTGATCCCGGCCAGCGGTGCGCCGGTGGCGGTGATCCCGTCGATTGGCGCGGCGCTTATGCAAAGCTGCTGGATCAGCGATATTCGCACATGGGCGGCACCGGACCCGGAAGACGATGGCGTGACGCTGCTGGCCGATACATTGCGCGAACTGGCAGGCGGCGGCGTGGTGGGGGTGCCTTCAGGTCGGGAGAGCTATCTGCGAATGCCGCTGGCGGATTTTGACCGGGTGAAGCGGGGCTCGGGGCTGGAATTTGCCCCTGAGGGCGGCATTGTGGCGAGGCTCAGACAGGTGAAATCCGAGGCTGAGATTGGCAAAATCCGCCATATCTGTGCCATTGCGGGTCGGGCGTTTGACCGGGTGCCTGAGATTGCGGGCAAGGGCGTGGCGCTTGCCCAGGTGTTTCGCGATTTTCAGCGGTTGCTGTTGCAAGAGGGCGCGGATTGGGTGCCGTATCTGGCGGGGAGCGCCGGGCCGGAGGGGTATAGGGATGTGATCTCACCGGCCAGCGATGCGCCGTTGCAGGAGGGCGATATCATGATGCTGGATACCGGCGCGGTGTGGGATGGGTATTTTTGCGATTTTGACCGGAATTTTGCCATTGGGCAGGCCTCGGATGCGGCCCAAACCGCGCATCGCCAACTGATTGAGGCCACTGAGGCCGGGTTGGCGGCTGCAAAATTGGGCGCACGGGCCTGTGATGTCTGGCGGGCGATGGCGGATATTGTTGGCGGCGGGGATACGGCGGGGCGGCTGGGGCATGGGCTGGGGATGCAATTGACCGAGGGGCTGTCATTGACGGCGTGGGATCAGACGGTTTTGCAGGCCGAGATGGTGATCACGCTGGAGCCGGGGGTGACCACGACAGCCGGGCGTATGATGGTGCATGAGGAAAATATCGTGATCCGTGAAACAGGCCCGGAAGTTTTATCCCCCATGGCGGATCGAAACCTGCGGGTTTTGTGACAAAGCGAGCAGCCTCTAAGGTCTGACGAACGGCCCCAGAGGCAAAAAAAGGCCGAGCACAAAGGCTCGGCCAAGTCCAACAGGGAGGTATGATAGTGACCCGCCATATGGCTGTCACCGTCACGGATTGATTTAGGGAGGCCGGAGTGCCAGTTCAAGCATAACAATGCTGCGTGCGCAACATTCCCGCTATGCAAAATCTGCATAGCTCACCAATGAGTTCATGTAACTCCTTGTTTTTTAAGGTGCTTGCGGTAGAGAACTATTTCTTCCTGAACGAAATCCCGAAAGGCGGAAATCCGCTTGGAGTGGCGCAGCTCCTCGGGATAGGCCAAAAATACCGGCACTTCGCGTGATTCCACTTCCGGCAAAATGCGGACCAGCTCAGGAAAGTCATAGGTCAGGTAATCGGGCAGCACGCCGATGCCAAGATTGTTCAGCACCCCCTGCAACACGCCGTAATAATTATTAACCGTCAACAGGGACGATATATCATGGGTCATCAGATCGCTGACCAGCGTTGCCCCGGCGCCCACCTGCGCCGAGCGCGGATTTTGGCAGATCAGGCGATAGCGGCCAAGATCGGCAAGGGTTTTGGGCAGGCCATCCTTGGCCACCAACTGTTTTGAGGCATAGAGCCGCATATGGATGCTCATCAGGCGTTTACGGATCAGATCGGCCTGACTTGGCTCTTTCATCCGGATGGCGATGTCGGCCTCGCGCATGGGCAGGTCAAGTACCCGCTCTTCCAGCATCAGATCAATCTTGAGATCGGGGTATTTGGCATAAAGCTTGGGCAGGCGCGGGGCCAACCAGAGCGTGCCAAAACCGATTGTGGTGGTGACGCGCAACTCTCCAAACACGCCTTCTTCGCTGTCGCGGATACGGGCGGTGGCGGCGTCCAGCCGTTTCATCATCGCCCGGGTGGCGTCAAACAACAGCTCGCCCTGCTCGGTGAGAATCAGCCCGCGCGCGTGGCGGTGAAAAAGGATGGCATTCAGCGATTGTTCCAGCGCGCGCACCTGCCGCGAAACCGCCGATTGCGACAGGTGCAACTGATCCCCCGCGTGGGTCAGGCTGCCGGCATCCGCCACCGCGTGAAATATTCTAAGCTTATCCCAATCCATATCCGCAACTTTCAAACTAAATACGCCTGCCTGACGCAATAGCAAAGAAGCGGGGAAAATACAGCCGGGATTCGATAAATATTACTTGGTAGGTCAGTTTTTTTGACCTATTATTGGGCTATATTTCAGTCATGGGAGGCGAGACATGGCAAAGCATCAGGTATCTTTGCGGGATCGGTTTGATCTTGAGGTTTCAAATGTGCTGCTGAACGGCACACAGGCTTTGGTGCGGCTGATGCTGATGCAGGCAGCGCGGGATCGGGCAATGGGGCTGAACACCGGCGGTTATGTCAGCGGCTATCGCGGCTCGCCCCTTGGGGCGGTGGATATTCAGATGAAGCGCGCCGAAAAAGAGCTGTCGGCGGCGCATATCATTTTCAACGAAGGGCTGAACGAGGATCTGGCGGCAACGGCGCTTTGGGGCACGCAACAGGCCGAGCTGCGCGGCGAGGGGCGTTATGACGGGGTGTTTGGCCTGTGGTACGGCAAGGGGCCGGGGGTGGATCGCACCGGTGATGTGATGCGCCACGCCAATATGGCGGGCACGTCGCCCCATGGTGGTGTGCTGATGGCGATGGGCGATGATCACACCGGCGAAAGCAGCACGGTTTTGCACCAAAGCGAATGGGCGATGGTGGATGCCTATATGCCAGTGGTCAGCCCTGCGGGGGTGCAGGAGATCATTGATTACGGCCTCTACGGCATTGCTTTATCACGGTTTTCCGGGCTTTGGGTCGGCCTCAAGACGATGAAAGACACGGTTGAGGCCACCGGGATTGTGGATGCCCGCCTTGACCGGCTGCAATTTCTGACGCCGGAGTTTGAGATGCCCGAGGGCGGGCTGAATATCCGCCTTGGGGATACGCCGCACGCGCAGGAAACCCGGATGATTGACTATAAACGCTTTGCGGCCGAGGCGTTTTCTCATGCCAATAAGATGGACCGCCGCGACTGGGGCAAGGCGGGTGCAAAAATCGGCTTTGTGGCGGCGGGGAAAAACTGGCTTGATCTGGTTCATGCGCTGGATTTGCTGGGGATTGATGCGGAAGAGGCCGAGCGGCTGGGCCTGACCACCTATAAGATTGGCCAGACTTTTCCGCTGGATATGAAGGGGTTTCACGATTGGGCCGAGGGGCTGGATTTGATCGTGGTGGTTGAGGAAAAGCGCAAGCTGATCGAGGTGCAGATCAAAGAAGCCATCTTTGACGATCGCCGGGGGCGGCGGGTTTATGGCTGGCATAAGGGCGGCGGGGCCGGGTCGATGCATGGCGAGGAACTGTTCCCGACGCGCGGCGCGCTTGATCCGATTATGGTTGCCGAAAAGCTGGGCGGAATTTTGATTGAGGAAGGGCGCGGCACCGAGGCGGTGAAAGCCGGGCTTGAGAGGCTGGCCGAGGCGCGGCGCAATGATAACGCCGAGGAAATTGCCGTGCGCACGCCGTATTTCTGCGCCGGATGCCCGCATAATTCATCCACCAAACTGCCCGAGGGCGCGCGCGCTTATGCCGGGATTGGCTGTCATTACATGGTGCAATGGATGGACCGCGCCACCACCGGCTTTACCCATATGGGCGGTGAGGGGGCCAACTGGATTGGTGAGGCGCCGTTCTCCACCCGCGCCCATGTTTTTCAAAATCTCGGTGACGGCACTTATAATCATTCCGGTGTGCAGGCGATCCGCGCGGCTTTGGCGGCGGGGACGAATATTACCTATAAAATCCTCTATAATGATGCGGTGGCGATGACCGGCGGGCAACCCAATGAGGGCGGGCTGGACGCGCCGCGCATTGTGGCCGAGCTGAAGGCGATGGGGGTGAAACATCTGGCAGTTGTCTATGATGAGAAGGAAGATATTGACTTTAACTTATTTCCAAAAGGCATTGAAATAAAAGAACGATCTGATTTGATGACGGTGCAGAAACGCTGTGCTGAACAGCCGGGCGTCTCGGCGATTGTCTATGTTCAGACCTGCGCCGCCGAAAAGCGCCGCCGCCGTAAGCGCGGTACTTTTCCCGACCCGGACAAGCGGGTGTTTATCAACACTGATATTTGTGAGGGCTGCGGCGATTGCGGGGTGCAATCCAATTGTGTGGCGATTGTGCCGGTTGAGACGGAACTGGGCCGCAAGCGGGCGATTGATCAATCAAGCTGCAACAAGGATTTCAGTTGTCTCAACGGGTTTTGCCCGTCCTTTGTGACCCTCAAAGGGGCGGTCATCCGCAAGCAGGAAACGGCGCAGCTTGATCTGCCGGACCTGCCCGAGCCGGTGTTGCCCGTGATTGAGCGCACCCATAATGTGGTGATTGCCGGGGTTGGTGGTACTGGCGTTGTGACCCTTGGCGCGGTGCTGGCGCAGGCGGCGCAGATTGATGGCAAGGGCGTGGGCATGATGGAAATGTCGGGGCTGGCACAAAAGGGCGGTGCGGTGCATATCCATTGCCGGCTGGCGGAAAAACAAAGTGATATTAATGCGATACGGGTGGCAACCGGGGAATGTGACGCGCTAATCGGCGGTGATTTGGTGGTCAGTGCCGGGGCCAAAACCCTTGGGCTGGGTCGGCGCGGGCGCACGGGCGCGGTGGTGAATAATCACGCGACAACCACCTCGGATTTTACCCGTGACGCGGATTTTAAACTACCCGCCGAGCGGCTGGAACTGGCGTTACAGGCGCGCATGGGCGAGGCAGTGTTGTTGCTGGACGCCACCGCTTTGGCGCAGGCCACGTTGGGGAGCACGATTTTTTCCAATATGATTGTGTTTGGGGCAAGCTGGCAGCGGGGGCTGATCCCTCTGAGCCACGCCGCGCTGAGCCAGGCGATTGAGCTGAATGGCACGGCGGTAGAGCGCAATCTCAGGGCGTTTGAAATAGGCCGCTGGGCGGCAGAATTCCCGCAAGATGCGGCGCGGGCTTTGCCTGTTGACGTGGCTCAAATGCCAAAGACCATTGAGGCGGAAATTGAGTTTCGGACCGATCATCTGGTGGCCTATCAGGGTAAGCGGTTGGCCAAGAAGTACCATATAATGCTGGCGCGGGCCGGGGATGAGGCGCTGCGGTTGGCATTGGCCAAGGGGTATCATAAGCTATTGGCTTATAAGGATGAATATGAGGTGGCGCGGCTGTTATTGTCGACACGCGATAAGGCAAAGACCGAGTTTGACAATGATTTTCGCATGACTTTCCACCTTGCCCCGCCGCTGTTGGCCAAGGCTGGTGCAGACGGGCGACCGGTGAAACGCGCGTTTGGTCCGTGGCTGGAAACGCCGTTGAAAATGCTGGCGAAAATGAAGCGGCTGCGCGGCACGCCTTTGGATGTTTTCGGGCTTACGACCGAGCGCCGGATGGAGCGGGGGCTGATCCGGCAATATGAAAAAGATATGGCCGAGGTGCTGCCCCTGCTGACAGATCAAACCCGTGCGGCGATTATCGCGCTGGCGGAATTGCCGCTGCAAATTCGGGGCTTTGGGCCGGTGAAGCGGGAAAATGAAGCGGTTGCATCCAAGCGGCGCGAGGAGCTGTTGGCAACTATTCGCGCGGGCGGGGAGCTTGTGGGGCAGGCGGCGCAATAGCGCTCGCGTTTTGTCGGGGGCTTGCGTATGAATTGCCCAAAGCAATCGACCCGGAAGAGGCGGTGAAATGGCAGTTGGCATATTCGACAGTGGAATTGGCGGCCTGACGGTGCTGGACGCGGTTAATAAGCGCCTGCCGGATGTGGCGCTGGTTTATCTTGGGGATAATGCCCATGCGCCATACGGCGTGCGGGGTGCGGATGAAATTCTTGAGCTGACCCGCGCCGGGGTTGAACGGTTGTGGCAGGCGGGCTGTGATCTGGTGATTTTGGCCTGCAACACGGCCTCGGCGGCGGCGCTCAGGCGGATGCAGGAGGCGGGATTGCCTGAGGGTAAGCGCGTTTTGGGGGTGTTTGTGCCGCTGATTGAGGCCCTGACGGAACGGCAATGGGGCGATAATTCGCCGCCCCGCGAAGTGGATATGAAACATGTGGCCTTGTTTGCCACGCCGGCAACCGTGGCAAGCCGCGCGTTTCAGCGCGAGCTGGCGTTTCGTGCCATTGGTGTGGATGTTGAGGCGCAGGCCTGCGGCGGGGTGGTGGATGCCATCGAAGACGGCGATTTGATTTTGGCCGAGGCGCTGGTGCGCTCTCATATAGAGGCGTTGAAACGCAAGATGCCCAAGCCGCAGGCGGCAGTTTTGGGCTGTACACATTATCCGCTGATGCAGGAGGTGTTTCAGGCAGCCCTAGGCGCGGAAGTCACCGTGTTTTCGCAAGCGGAGTTGGTGGCACAAAGCCTTGCGGATTATCTTGAGCGGCACCCGGATATGCGCGGGCAAAGCGAGGTGTCGATGTTTTTGACCACCGGCGATTCGGCGCGGGTCAGCGACCGGGCAACGCAGTTTTTACGCCGAAAGATCGAGTTTCACGCGGCATAGATTGCGGTACCCCCGACATTAGCTTAAACGACAATCTGAAATTGAAGAAAAGAGGTCTGACATGACCCATAAAATCGCCATTCTCGGCGCAAGCGGCTATACCGGGGCCGAGCTTGTGCGCCTGATCGCCACCCATCCCGGAATGGAAATTGTGGCGCTTTCAGCCAATGCCAAGGCGGGCAAAGCCATGGCCGAGGTGTTCCCGCATCTGCGCCATCTTGATTTGCCGGATTTGGTCAGGATTGAGGATATTGATTTCTCAGGGGTTGATCTGTGCTTTTGTGCGCTGCCGCATGCCACCTCGCAAGCGGTGATCAAAGACCTGCCCAAGACGTTGAAGATCGTTGATCTGAGCGCCGATTTCCGGCTGCGTGATCCGGAGGTTTATGCCAAGTGGTATGGCGGCAAACATGATGCGTTGGAGTGTCAGGCCGAGGCGGTTTATGGCCTGACCGAATTTTACCGCGAGGAAATACGCCGCGCGCGGCTGGTGGCGGGCACCGGATGCAACGCCGCGACCGGGATTTATGCACTGCGGCCATTGATCGCAGACGCGGTGATCGATCTTGATGACATCATCATTGACCTCAAAACCGGGGTTAGCGGTGCCGGGCGCAGCCTGAAGGAAAACCTGCTGCATGCAGAGTTGTCGGAGGGGGCACATGCCTATGCAGTGGGCGGTAAACACCGGCATCTGGCGGAGTTTGATCAGGAGTTTTCCCGGCTGGCGGGCCGCGAGATAATGGTTCAGTTCACTCCTCATTTATTGCCTATGAACAGAGGGATAGTAGCCACTGTTTATGTGAAAGGT
>CAZZKL010000122.1:0-9251 GCA_964655135.1 uncultured Roseovarius sp.
CACCGGATAGCCCAGCAGACGCGCAGGCTCTCCAGCGGCAAGACCATCGGACCACAGGAACCGGCCATCAACGTCTTTCATCTTGCGCACGGTGCCGGCAGTTTTGGAATTCATCACAAAATTACCATTGGCGCGATACTGCGCACCCAGCGCGTAAACCAGATCAACAATCTCATCGGGACCGGCAAAATCACCAGCCACACCCGTCGGCACATAGCCCAGATTACCCCAGGCCCAGCTGGCATCATCAACCGTGGTATGGGTCAAGAATCCGGTCGGCTTATCAATGCCGTCACCGCTGATAAACGCCGCCGCTTCGGCGCGGGCAAACTTATCGGCAATCCGGCCCGCAAGCCAGTTTTCCACGTCAAATGCACTGTCATCCAGAAGGCGCTGCGAGGCTTTCGGCAACGCGCTCAGCTCATGCAGAGGGATGCTGATACGGTCAATCACCGGTGTCGCACTTTCTGCAATGCTGCCGGTTTCCGTGGCCCAGCCATGGCCGACATCGGTATAATCAATCAGCACGTCAAAGCTCACGGCCTCAACGCTCACCACATTGGCAATCGCCCGGATCGACGCGGTTGAACTTAATGTCGATTTGATGGTTTCCGCCGTCTGCGGATCCACCAGATAACCACCATCACCAGCCACGGCTGTGGACAATGCTTTGCCTTCCAGCTCAAGCCCGCGCAGGCCATCATCATCGCCACTGCGCAGATAGGCGTTAAACGCCTTTTGGTGCGGGGCTTCGGTCTCGGCACTTGTTGCCAGAATATGGCGGGCCGGGGTTATGTTTTTGCGTTCATACATGGTTATTTTCTCTTCTTGTTGTTGAAGTCGGTTACTCATCTCGGACTGAAAGCCCTTGAAGTCGCTCATGAAACCCGCAACAGCGGTCTTCACCTCGGCAACCGGAGACACATCTTCCCCGGTCCGAGAATTCTCCTCGGTTTTGCTCATCTCTTGATCCTGTTTGTTAAGGTCTGCGGCGCGCTATCTCATCCGCGCCATCTCCCGGCGGGCACCCTCAAAGACCGCCGCCAACTCGCGCATCATGTCATCGGCCAAAGTATCCCCCTTGGCCCCGACCCGCGCACTGGGAAGCATCGGAAATGTCACCAGCGACACCTCCCAAAGCTCCAGTTCCTGCAAGAGCCTGCGGCCCTTGTCATTTTTCACAGCCCGCACCGTGCGGTAGCCGATAGAAAGCCCGTCAATCGCACCCGCCGCAATCAATGCAGCGGCCTCACGCCCCCGCCCCACGGTTTCCAACAGACGGCCCTTGACGAACAATCCACGCTCATCCTCACGCACCTCGTCCCAGATGCCGATAGGTTCTGTCGGATCATGCTGCCACAGCATTTTCACCTGGCGACCCTCATCAACCAATCGCTTCAAAGACGCCGCATAAGCCCCCTTGACCACAATATCACCACCCTTATCGGGATCATTGAAAAAGCTGGCATAGCCTTCGATGCTCAACCCGTCGGTAACGGTCAGCTCCTCATCAAACTTGCAAAACTTCTGTTCCAAACCGCTTTCCATATGCCTCATCCTTCTTTTTTCCCGTAGGGTGGGTAAAACCCACCACCCTTCAAAATTCTCACGGCAATGCCGCCAGCAATGGCTGAAACGTCTGCGCCAAAATCGCGGCCACCACGCCATAAACCGCCAGCCACAGGCGTTTCTCCAGCCGTTCCATCATCATCTCAATCCGCTCCAGCCGCTCATTCATCGTCTTGAACTGCAGATGCGTGACCCGCTCATTGGCCTCCAGCCTCAGCGCCGGCGCGCAATCAAATGCCTCAAACCCGTATCTCGCGGGCTCACGCGGCTCATCCATTGACACCCTCATCCGCCAGAACCGGCAACCCCAGCAAATTGCGCTTCTCGGCCTGGGTCAGGAAATCCGCCCCCGCCACCCGCTTCCACTGCGCATCGCGCTCAGATGACAGCGCCGACACCTGATCCAGATCCGGCTTGAAATCCAGATCATCGCCGGTAAAGCCCGAAAGCCAACCCGCCACACCCGCCGCAACCCGCGTCGCCAGCGGCAAAACTGTCAGCCGGTAAAACGCGCGATTAGCCTCCTGATAATTGGCAAATGTCGCATCACCCGGAATGCCCAGCAACATCGGCGGCACCCCAAAGGCCAGCGCAATCTCGCGCGCCGCACTCTCTTTGGTCTTCTGAAATTCCATATCGCTTGGGCTGAACCCCATCGGCTTCCAATCAAGCCCGCCTTCCAACAGCATCGGCCGCCCCGCATTGCGCGCGCCCTGATGATGGCTTTCCATCTCACTCACCAACCGGTCATACTGATCCGAACTCAGCGCCGATTGCCCGTCGGCCCCACGATAAATAATCGCCCCACTTGGCCGCGCCGCATTATCCAACAGCGCCTTCGACCAGCGGCTCGCGGAATTATGCACATCCACCGCCTGCGCCGCCGCCTGCAATGGCGAAAACCCATAATGATCGTCCTGCGGATGAAAGCTCTTCAAATGCAACACCATCGGCGCGCCGGTACTGACATCAAACCGATGCTTACGGCCCCCCACCGCATATTCATACGCAATCGGCCAGCCATCCGGCCCCGGCACAACACTCATCCGGTCCGAGCGCAGCACATGCAGCT
Organism: uncultured Roseovarius sp.; assembly: GCA_964655135.1. Classification (GTDB taxonomy): domain Bacteria; phylum Pseudomonadota; class Alphaproteobacteria; order Rhodobacterales; family Rhodobacteraceae; genus Roseovarius. The sequence continues at coordinate 2,642 of CAZZKL010000122.1, forward strand.
CCAGCGGCACGCCCTCCTCGGCCCCCACGGCCTCCAGATAGGCATTCCCGGTCAGCAACATCTGGCCATAGAGTGCCTCAAACAACTCCGCGCGTCCTTGCGCCGGATTGGGGTTCTTGATCAGCTCCAACAGCGGATGCACCGCAAACCGTTGCATATCATCTTGCAACACCAAAGGCAGCGCGGCGGCGGCCTCGGCAATCATCTTAACACAGCGAAACCCAACCGGATTGCCATTAAACCCGGTGCGCGTCAGCGTGACGGTGTCGCGCGGGCTCCACGCCACCCGGCCCGAGCCATACCACGACATGATCCCACCCGTGGCACTGGCCTTTTGCTCAGGCACAGAATTCCCGGGCGCCTTAGCCGCCGCTCCATTTTGCCGAAAGAAGTCCAAAATCATCCTGTGATGCTCCTTGCTAATGCCACATAACCCGGGGGTTTCCCGCTTGATGCGCATCAGACGCCCAAAGGTTTAAGAAAGTTAAATCACACCGCGCGCTGGTTGGGGCGGGGGTGTGGGGACCCACAACAAAGCTCAAGGCTCATCCCCGCCCGCAATCAAGCCGCACCTGAGGCCGCCACCAATTCGGCGGGCGCTTCGGGGATCGGCGGTTTTACCACCAAATTCAGGAGGGGCAAACCCACGCAGCGGCACGTCGATCAAAGGCGGCGGTGGGTTGCACCCACCCTACGGGCAAACTCTATTCCGCCGCCCGGGTCTCAGCTTCTGCCTCAGCCTCAATCACAGCCGCGCGCGCCTCTACCTGCTCAACGATATGCCCGATCATCTGATCGTTATTCAGCTTGTGGCTTTGCTTGCCCGCCAGATAAACCATGCCACTGCCCGCGCCGCCACCGGTGAATCCCACGTCAGTCATCAACGCCTCACCAGGGCCATTCACCACACAACCGATAATGCTCAGGCTCATCGGCGTCTTGATATGCTCCAGCCGTTTTTCCAGCGCCTCAACCACGCGGATCACGTCAAAGCCTTGCCGCGCGCAGCTCGGGCAACTGATGATGTTCACCCCGCGATGGCGCAGGCCCAGAGATTTGAGCATCTCATAGCCCACCTTGACCTCCTCAACCGGATCAGCACTCAGGCTCACCCGGATGGTATCGCCAATGCCCATCCACAACAGATTGCCCATGCCGATGGCCGACTTAATTGTGCCGGGCATCAACCCACCCGCCTCGGTAATGCCCAGATGTATCGGCGCATCGGTGGCTTCGGCCAGTTGTTGATAGGCAGCTGCTGCCATGAATATATCGCTGGCTTTAACGCTGATCTTGAACTCATGAAAATCATTGTCCTGCAACAGCCGCATATGCGCCAGCCCGGACTCGACCATCGCATCCGGGCACGGCTCGCCGTATTTATCCAACAAATGCTTTTCCAGTGAGCCGGCATTAACCCCAATGCGCATCGAGCAGCCATGATCGCGCGCCGCCGCTATCACATCGCGCACCCGCGCCGGATTGCCGATATTGCCGGGGTTAATGCGCAAACAGGCCGCCCCCGCCTCGGCCGCTTCAATGCCGCGTTTATAGTGGAAATGAATGTCGGCGACAATCGGCACAGGCGACTCAGCAACGATCTCTTTCAAGGCTTTTGCGCTGGCCTCATCGGGCACCGAGACCCGCACAATATCCGCCCCCGCCTCGGCCGCCGCCTGTACCTGTGCCACAGTGGCGGCCACATCGGTGGTAAGGGTGTTGGTCATGGTCTGCACGCTGATTGGCGCATCACCCCCAACGGGCACATTGCCCACATGAATCTGACGGCTTGTCCGGCGATAAATATTGCGCCACGGACGAAGTGGGTTCAGTGACATCTCAAATGTCCCAATGATTTAATTCTGAATATTGAGATACTGCGCAATCGGCGCGCCTGCAATGCTTGCACAGTTTTATTCCGGCTTATTCCTGTACGGTATCGGTATTTTGCAACTCCGCCACATAGCGTTGCAAATCCTGATCCTGCTCAATATTGGCCAGATCAAACGCATCCTGCAGCATGTCCGCCGCCAAAGGCAGGCCTGAAATCACCGTTCCTTGATCGCCCGCAGGCCCGTAATGCCGGCCGTTAATAGAAAAATATACTGATCCGCTGGCCCCGGCCCGCAGGGTTGGCGGCTCTTCCAGCAACGGCACATCATAGCTATCACCGGCATTCATGATGCCCTCAAAAATCACACTGCCATCGGCGGCGCGCACCCGCACCCATGACGCCCGCACCGCAATCATCTGCACCTTGGTGGCCGCATCAGCAACAACCTGAGGCGCGGCCTCTTCCAGCGCCAGATTAATCTCAGGCCCATCAAAGCCCCGTTGCGGCGATAGTCCGGCCAATGTGCCTACTTCACCCGGGCTCAAGGTTGAGATCGGCCCGTCGCGCGCAATCAATACCGGCAAATCCAACGCCTCGGGGCGATAAAGCCGGTCAAGCCGCACATCGGCGGCGGCCACATCTTGTGCACCGGGTAACACATCTTCGCCCGCGCCACCCAAGGCCCCCGAACCCAAGGCCCCCGTCAACGGATCAAGATCCGACAGCACATCAGGGGTGTTTTCAACCGGCGCAAACTGCACCCGCTGCACCTCATTCAGAACTTTCCAGCCGCCAAACCCGATGGCCCCGATCAAGGCCAGCAGCACAAAAGCCGAGCCAAACGCCCCCGGCTCAATCCGCGACATCAGGCTTTCAGAGACCGGTACATAAGGCGCGTTGGTATTGAACAGCGGATCAGCCGTGCCGCGCGCCTTGCAGGCCACGGGCCGCGCCTGTTTGCGCACCGATGAGGCCTCGGATGACATGCCATGGGCAATCGAAAACCCACTTTCGGCGCAAAACGTGGCAAAAGCCTCGTCCGGGTCCATGTTCAGATAGCGCGCATAAGAGCGCACATAGCCGGGAATAAAGCCGGGCGTGTCAAACACATCCGGATCAGCATTTTCAACGGCTGCAATATAGGCTGCCTTGATCCGCAGCTCGCGTTCCACATCAAGAAGGGATTTACCAAGAGTTGCGCGCTCGCCGCGCATCAGATCGCCAAGACGCAGTTCAAAATCGTCAAACCCGCGCGGTTTGACCTCTTCCACCTTAGCTTTGCGCGCTTCCCGACGCCGTATCATGCAATTAGTCCCTCAAGACTGCACCGCCCCACACGATGATACCGATTCGTATTTTTTCTTTTCTTAAAGGTAAGTTACCACATCGCAAACCATTTTGCACATTTGCGTGATTTACGCGGTTAATTCGGCGCGATTAAGCGCACAGTGGCTCCATAATTCGTCCATCGCCGTCACCAGCCGATCCATCTCATCGGGGCCATGCACCGGCGAGGGGGTAAAGCGCAGCCGCTCGGTGCCGCGCGGCACCGTCGGAAAGTTAATCGGCTGCACATAAATGCCGTGACCTTCCAGCAGCATATCGCTCAGGGTTTTGGTGTGAACCGGGTCACCCACCATCACCGGTACGATATGGCTGCCATGATCAATGATCGGCAGGCCAAGGCCCTTAAGCCGGGCCTTGAGGATACGCGCCTGCGTCTGGTGCGCCGTGCGCAGATCGTTGTCACGCTTAAGATGCGCCACACTTGCGGCGGCCCCTGCGGCCACGGCGGGCGGCAAGGACGAGGTGAAAATAAACCCCGGCGCATAAGACCGGATAGCGTCACACATCTTGGCCGAAGTGGCGATATAGCCGCCCAATACGCCAAACGCCTTGGCGAGGGTGCCGTTGATAATATCCAGCCGGTGCATCAGGCGGTCGCGCTCGGCCACACCTGCGCCGCGCGGGCCATACATGCCCACCGCATGAACCTCATCAATATAGGTTAAGGCTCCAAATTCATCCGCCAGATCACAAATTGCCTCAATCGGGCCAAAATCGCCATCCATCGAATACACCGATTCAAACGCAATCAGCTTAGGCGCAGCGCTATCGTCAGCCTCCAGCAACTCACGCAGATGCGCCACATCATTATGCCGGAAAATCCGCTTGGCCCCGCCATTGCGGCGCACGCCTTCAATCATGCTGGCATGGTTCAAGGCATCGGAATAAATGATCAACCCCGGAAACAGCTTGGGCAGGGTGCTGAGCGTCGCGTCATTGGCAATATAGGCGCTGGTAAACAAAAGGGCGGCTTCCTTGCCATGCAAATCCGCCAGTTCGGCCTCAAGCCGCTTGTGATACACCGTCGTGCCGCTGATATTGCGGGTGCCACCTGATCCGGCCCCGGCGGCGTCTATCGCCTCATGCATCGCCTGCAAAACCACGGGATGCTGTCCCATGCCCAGATAATCATTGCCACACCACACCGTAATGGGCTGCTCGGTGCCATCGGGGCGGCGCCACATGGCATGGGGAAACCGGCCATTGGTACGTTCAATATCAATGAAGGTGCGATAGCGGCCTTCGTCATGCAACCGTGCGATTGCCTCACCAAGCTTAGCGGTATAATCCAACGCGCGTCCCCTTTGTTATTCAGATCGGGCATTTCTTACCCGGATCAGTATCAGAGCCGCATTATCCCTGCCATATGGTTATTGCCAGATGAATAAAAACGGCCATAAACAGCCAATATGCGGTGACCATAGGAAAATACCGCGCCATATGCCTTGATCTTGATCAAGCCGCTGGACAGTCCCGCATGGCCTGCTAGATTTGCCCAAACCCATCAATCATAAGGCCCCAACATGCCCCTCAACGCCGTCCTCAGCCATATCGACGCCGAAATTCCCGCCGCCATTGACCGCCTGAAAGAGCTGCTGCGCATCCCCTCAATCTCAACCGATCCGGCCTTTAGCGGGCCGTGTCAGGATGCCGCTGATTGGCTGGTATCAGACCTGCAAAGCATTGGTATAAAAGCGCAAAAACGCGCCACACCGGGCCATCCGATGGTGGTTGGACATATGGAAGATTCCGGCGATGACAGCCTGCCACATGTATTGTTCTACGGCCATTATGACGTGCAGCCGGTCGATCCGATTGAGCTGTGGCGCTCTGACCCGTTCAAACCCCAGATCGAAGAAACCGACGCAGGCCCGGTGATCCGGGGCCGGGGGGCCTCCGATGACAAAGGCCAGCTCATGACATTTGTCGAGGCCTGCCGCGCCTATAAATCGGTCACCGGCACCCTGCCCTGCCGCATCACATTTTTCTTTGAGGGCGAGGAAGAATCAGGTTCGCCCTCGCTGATTCCCTTCCTGCACGACAACGCGGATGAGCTGAACGCCGATCTGGCGCTGATCTGCGATACCTCGATGGTGTCGCCCGGCGTGCCCTCGATTGCCTCACAACTGCGCGGTATGCTCAAGGATGAGTTCACCCTGCACGGCCCCAAGGTTGATCTGCATTCCGGCCATTACGGCGGCCCCGGCCTCAACCCCCTGCGCGAGATTGCCCGCATCATCGCCTCGTTTCACGATGATCAAGGCCGGGTGACGATTGACGGCTTTTATGAGGGCGTGCACGAAGTCCCCGCCGACCTTCTCAAGCAATGGGAAAATTGCGGCTTTGACGAGAAAACCTACCTCAATTCCGTCGGCTACACCGAACCCCACGGCGAAAAAGGCTATTCCACCTTGGTGCAACAATGGGCCCGCCCCACCCTTGAAATCAACGGCCTTTGGGGCGGCTATCAGGGGGCGGGCACCAAAACCGTGATCCCGTCTGAGGCGCACTGCAAAATCACCTGCCGTTTGGTGGGCGACATGGACCCCGATAAGTTGCGCGATAAACTGCGCGCCCATGTCGAGGCCGAGTTGCACACCGATTCGTCCGTCACATGGGATCAAAACCTTGAAGGCTCGCCAGCGGCGGTGATGGATACCAGCCACCCGGCGTTTGAACAGGCCAGAAAGGCGCTATCGGACGAATGGGGCCGCGAGGCGGTGCTGGTGGGCATGGGCGGCTCAATCCCCATCGCGGGGTTTTTCAAACAAATCCTCGGGCTGGATTCGATGCTGATCGGCTTTGCCAATGATGATGACGCCATCCACAGCCCGAATGAAAAATACAACGTCGAAAGCTTTCACAAAGGCATCCGCAGTTGGGCCCGCATCCTAGACGCCCTCAGGCAAGGGGCCAGCAAATAATGCCAGCCCCGTTTGATTTCCTGCGCATTATCCCGCCCTATAGCGAGGACAAAGCATCGATCCAGCGGCTCAACAACCGCCACCGCCTGCTGATTGATCCATTCCTGCCCCAGATCAAGGGCGCTCGGGTGCTGGATCTGGCCTGCCATGACGGGCGCTGGTCCTATGCATTTGCGGCGGCGGGCGCGGATCAGGTGCTGGGAATTGAAGGACGACAAGACCTGATCGACAGCTTTGCCAATTTCCCCGACGCGGCCATCAAATCGCGCGTTACCCTGCGCTGTGATGATATATTTGTGGCCCTCGAAGATTTGGCTGCACGCGGTGAAAAATTCGATGTGGTCGCGGTGTTTGGCATCTTTTATCACATCATGGAACACTACCGGCTGTTAAACCTGATCCGCCGCCTGCGGCCAAAGATCATCATTATCGACAGCGAGTTTATCATGGTTGAGAATGGCATTATTCAGGTCCTGACCGAAAAAACCGACAATCCGCTGAACGC
>CAZZKL010000123.1:0-9227 GCA_964655135.1 uncultured Roseovarius sp.
CCAGCATTCTTCCAGCAATGCGGTGGGTTGTTCGCTGGCTTCAAGCCCGTGCATCACCAGCAATTTATCCACATGGCCGGTTTCAATCGGCCAATAGATTTCCTCGCATAGCACAGATATATTTGGCAAATCCAACGGCCAGTGGATCACCCCTTGCGGCCCCGGCATCAGGGCAATCACCCGCCGGGCCTCCTCCAGAAAGGGCCGCAAAAATGGCACCGCAAAGCCAAAACCCACCACCGTCTGCCCCTTGGCTTCGGGCCAGATTTTGGCAATCTCGGCGCGCAGAGTTTTTTGCGCGGCGCGGCCAAGATCGCTGCGGTAATAGAAATTTCTTAGCTCCTGCACATCAAGATGCATTGCAGTGGGGCCTTTCTTGGGTCACTCTTAAGGCGATATTAAAACGTTTCGCCTTGTTTTTGAATTAGAAACATGGCGAAACGTAGCGCAACCAATATATGGTTTGGGCGTTTCGCGTTCAATTAGCAAGCCAAATTGAACACGAAGCGCTTTAACCGGCGAACGGGAAATTACCATGACTTTGCAACTTCTTACCATTCCCTGCCTATCGGATAACTACGCCTATCTGCTGCATGATCCCGTCTCGGGGGAGACCGCCGCCGTGGATGTGCCCGAGGCCGGGCCGATGATCAAAGCCCTTGAAGCCAAGGGCTGGACGCTCAGCCATATCCTGCTGACGCACCATCATTGGGATCATATTGAGGGGCTTGATAAGCTGCTTGCCGCCGCCCCGGCGCAGGTGGTGGGGGCCAAGGCCGACGCCAAACGCCTGCCGCCGCTGGATTTGGCCCTATCGGAGGGGGATCACTTTCGCATCTGTGGCGAGGATTGCCATGTGATCGATGTGTCCGGCCATACGGTGGGGCATATCGCTTTTCACGCTCCCGCGAGCAAATTTGTTTTTACCGGCGACAGCCTGATGGCGCTGGGATGTGGCCGGGTGTTTGAGGGCACGTTTGCGCAGATGTGGGGGAGCCTTTGTAAGCTTGCGGCGCTACCACCCGAGACGGTTGTGTGTTCCGGCCATGAATACACCCAAGCGAATGCAAAATTTGCATTAACGGTTGATCCGGGGAATTCTGCCCTTATATCAAGGGCTAAGGCGGTGGATGAGGCGCGCGCAAAGGGCCTTCCGACGGTGCCTTCGACCCTGCGCGAGGAGCTGGAAACCAACCCGTTTTTGCGCGCGGGCGACGCGGGAATTCAGGCAAATCTGGGCATGTCAGGCGCTGATCCGGCGGCTGTTTTTGCCGAGATTCGCAGTCGGAAAGACCGGTTTTGACGGGTATCAAAGCCATGCATTCTGATCACGCGCGGGAAATATTTAGGGATTTTAACAAAAAACCCTTGAAGCGGCGGATATATCGACCAAACTTTAATACTATGGGGCCATGCTGATTGTATAACGGCCCTCAGCAGAAGGAGCATCAAGCCCGTGCCTTCATTTTCAACCACGCTGGAACAGGCGATTCACGCGGCGTTGGCGCTTGCCAATGCCCGCCAACATGAGTTTGCAACGCTGGAGCATCTGCTGCTGGCGTTGCTGGATGAGCCTGATGCCCATCGGGTATTGAAGGCGTGTTCGGTGGATACCGAGGATATGCGCAGCGCGCTGGTTGATTTTATTGACGATGATCTGTCGAATTTGATCACCGATATTGATGGCTCGGAAGCGGTGCCAACGGCGGCGTTTCAGCGGGTGATACAGCGCGCGGCGATTCATGTGCAATCGTCGGGCCGGACTGAGGTCACAGGCGCAAATGTGCTGGTGGCAATTTTTGCCGAGCGCGAATCAAATGCGGCCTATTTCCTGCAAGAACAGGATATGACCCGCTATGACGCGGTGAATTTCATCGCTCACGGCGTGGCCAAGAACCCGACATTTGGCGAATCGCGGCCGATAACCGGCGCCCATGACCCGGATGAGGATCACGGGCATGAGGGGCAGCAATCGGACGCGGTTGAGGCCGGGGAATCGGCGCTGGCGAAATATTGCGTTGATCTCAATGAAAAATCCCGCGCGGGCGATATTGATCCGCTGATTGGCCGCAATTCTGAGGTGGAACGCTGCATTCAGATTTTATGCCGTCGGCGTAAGAATAACCCGCTTTTGGTGGGCGATCCCGGCGTTGGCAAAACCGCCATTGCCGAGGGGCTGGCGCATAAAATCGTTAAGGGTGAGACGCCGGAAATCCTGTCTAAATCAACGATTTTCTCGCTGGATATGGGCGCGCTTCTGGCTGGCACCCGCTATCGCGGGGATTTTGAAGAACGGCTGAAAGCGGTTGTGACGGAGATGGAAAACCATCCTGACGCCGTATTGTTCATTGATGAAATTCATACGGTGATTGGTGCCGGGGCCACTTCGGGCGGGGCGATGGATGCGTCCAATCTGCTTAAACCGGCGTTGCAGGGCGGCAAACTGCGTTGCATGGGGTCGACCACTTTCAAGGAGTTTCGCCAGCATTTTGAAAAGGACCGCGCCCTGTCACGGCGGTTCCAGAAGATTGATGTGGTGGAACCGACGGTTGAAGATACGGTGAAAATCCTCAAAGGGATCAAGCTCTATTTTGAAGAACATCACGGAGTAAAATACACCGATGACGCCATCAAAAGCGCGGTTGATCTGAGTGCGCGCTATATCAATGACCGCAAATTGCCCGACAAGGCGATTGATGTGATTGATGAGGCTGGTGCGGCGCAACATCTGGTTGCGGCGGCAAAGCGGCTCAAAAATATTGGCACCAAAGAGATTGAAGAGGTGGTCGCCAAGATCGCGCGTATCCCGCCGAAAAATGTCTCAAAAGACGATGCTGAGGTGCTCAAGGATCTGGAAAAATCGCTGAAACGGGTGGTGTTTGGTCAAGACCCGGCGATTGAGGCGCTTAGCTCGGCCATCAAACTGTCGCGCGCCGGGCTGCGCGAGCCGGAAAAACCCATCGGGAATTACCTGTTTGCCGGGCCAACGGGCGTCGGCAAAACCGAGGTGGCAAAGCAACTGGCGGATAATCTGGGGGTTGAGCTGCTCAGGTTTGATATGTCGGAATATATGGAAAAACACGCGGTTTCACGTCTGATCGGCGCGCCTCCCGGCTATGTGGGGTTTGATCAGGGCGGGCTTCTGACGGACGGCGTGGATCAGCACCCCCACTCAGTGCTGCTGCTGGATGAGATCGAAAAAGCCCACCCGGATGTGTTTAATATTCTGTTGCAGGTGATGGATCACGGCAGCCTGACCGATCACAATGGCCGCAATGTGGATTTCCGTAATGTGGTGTTGATCATGACCTCAAATGCCGGCGCGTCCGAGATGGCCAAATCCGCCATCGGCTTTGGCCGGGATCGCCGCGAGGGTGAAGATACCGCCGCGATTGAGCGCACGTTCACGCCAGAGTTTCGCAACCGGCTGGATGCGGTAATTTCCTTTGCGCCGCTGCACAAGGACGTGATCATGCAGGTGGTTGAGAAATTTGTGCTGCAACTTGAGGCCCAGCTGATGGACCGCAATGTCACGATTGAGCTGAGCATGGACGCCGCCGAATGGATTGCCAATAAGGGCTATGATGACAAGATGGGCGCCCGCCCGCTGGGCCGGGTGATTCAGGAGTATATCAAAAAGCCACTGGCCGAAGAACTGCTGTTTGGCGAGCTGGCCAAGGGCGGCATTGTCAAGGTTGGTGTCAGGGACGGCAAGATTGATCTTGAGATGGAAGGGCCGCAAAAGCCGCGCATCTCGGGCAAGAAAAAACCGCCGCTGCTGACGGCGGATTAGAGTTTAGGCGCTTTGGGTCTGATGACCTTCGCCTATACGGTTTATTTTTCGGTAAATTTCAACTCAATCCGCCGGTTTTGCGCCCGGGCTTCGGGGGTGTCGGCGGAGTTGATCGGCTGAAACTCACCAAAGCCATTGGCCGAAAGCCGGGCGGGCGGCATCCCCAGATGATCAATCATATAGCGCACCACTGAAAGCGCGCGGGCTTGGCTCAGCTCCCAGTTATCGGCAAATTTCCCGCCGCTGATCGGCACATTGTCGGTGTGGCCATCCACCCGGATGACCCAGTCAATAGTGTCGGGAATGTCATCCAGAACATTGCTCAGAATGCGGGCCACTTTGGCAATCTCCTGCTTGCCATTTTCCGAAAGCCTTGCCCGCCCCGGCGCAAATAAAACCTCGGACGAGAACACAAACCTGTCGCCAACAATCCGCACCCCTTCTTGGGTGCCCAGAACATCGCGCAATCGGCCAAAAAACTCGGACCGGTATTTCTGCAAATCTTCGGTTTGCGCCTCAAGAAGCGCGTTCTTTTCCTCTTCCAGTTTACGCCGCTTTCGCTCTTCCGCCGCCGCCCGCGCCAGAGCGATGTTAAGATTTTTACCCAGCGATTGCAGTTGCACATCCGCCGCCACATCACGGGCCTGAGCGTCATCCAACAACCCTTGAAGGCCGGATAATTGCTGCCGCAGCGCCGCGATCTGTTGATTTAAAAGCGCCTGCTGTTTTTGCGCTTTGGTGGCCAGTTCGGCCTGACCCGACAGCTCATTGCGGGTCTGCGCCAAAAGGGCGGCGCGCTCCTCAGCTTTGCTCAGTTGCTCGGTGGCGGATTGCTCGGCCGCCAGTTTTGCCGCCAGCGCCGCCGTCAGCTGTTTGCGGACCTGATCGGCATCCAGCGCCTCGGTTGATGCAACCTGTTGTGCCGCCTGTTGCGCGGCCAATGCGGCGGCCAGTTGTTTCTTGAGGCGGGCAATCTCAGCATCTTTTTCCCCAAGACCGGATTGCGTTATATTCAGCGCCTGCCGGGTGGTATCGCGGTCAAGCAAGGCGGCGGCCAGTTGCACATCAAGGTCTTCGCTGGCGGTCTGGGCCGCGGCCAGCATGGCCAGAGTTTCCTCGGCTTTGCGGCGCTGCTCTTCTAATGAAAGCGTCATCGCCGTTAGCTCGGCATCGGCATTTTTCAACCGGTCGCGCAACGCCTCGGCGGCGGCGGCCTCAAGCAGGCGGTTTTTTTCCTCGTCGCTCAGGCGGGATTCAAGATTGGTAACCTGTTCGGTCAGGTCCGTTTGAGCCTGTGCGGCCTCGGCATTTTTGGCTTGCAGATCAGCCACCAACGCATCCAGCGCCTGACGCCGGGCAGCAGAAAGGCGGGCGGCCTCGGTTTGGGCGTCGACCTCATCGCGCAGGCCCGCAAGCGCCAGTTGCAAGGCCTCTTGCTTGGATATGAGCGTATCACGGGCGCCTTCCAGCTCGGATATCTGGCCGAGATTATTGTCACGATCCGCCAAAAGTGAGGTGACCTGTTCTTCAAAGCTGGCAATGCGGGTGCGGGCGGCATCAAGCGCCTGATCCTGCTCGGCGCGGGCCGATTGCAAGGTGGCAATGAGCCGTGCCTGTTCATTCTCGCGGGCGCGGGCCTGATCAATGGTGGCGGAAAGTGCGCCAACTTTCGTATCAAGATCGGCACTGCGGTCGCGCTCAAGCCCCAAGGCCTCGGACAGGGCCGAGACATCCGCCGCCAGCCTGTCAAGCTCACTGGCCTGCTGGTCCAATATGGTTTCCTGACCGCTGATGGTATCGCGCAGGGCAAATTGTATCACCATGAAAATGGTCAGCAAAAACATCATCACCAGCAAAAGCCCGGTCATGGCATCAACAAATCCAGGCCAGATCGAGGCCTGAAACCGTGTCCCTGTGCGCCGCGACAGGGCCATGGCTTAACCGTTCCCCGGGGTGGGCGGCTTTTTGGGAGCCGGGGCCGCACGGCCGCCAAGCTGAGTGCGCGCCTGCACAATCGCCTTGGTCAAATTGGCCAGATCCGCGCGCAACTCGGTCACGGTTTCCTGACGGCCGGCACTGAGTTCTTCAAGGATGCGCAACATCTGCACGTCGATCGAGCGCAGGCGCATCCGGCTTTCGGCATCCATGCCGTCGCTGGAGTGTTCCCCGGCGGTTTCGCTGAGTTGAGCGATTAATTGCTCTTGCCCCAACGCCACCCGCATCAACGGGGCCTCAACCGGGTTTGGCGCGCTCATTTTATCGGTCAGGGTTTTGACCGAAACCAAAAGCGCGTCAAGTTTTTCACGGTTTTCGGTTTCGGCCTCGGTATCGGCATCAGAATTATCTTGTGACAGGACCATCTGCATCTGCATGGCTTCCATCTGCTCGGCCATGTAATCCAGCACCCGCGCCAGAGCGCCCTGATCACCGCCGCCGCCATCGCCATCGCCATCGCTGGACAGCCCAAGGCGGGTGATGGTTGACATCCATTCTTCCAACTCGCGGTAGAACCGGTTTTGCCCGTGCCCGGCGAAAATTTCGAGCAGGCCAACGATTAACGAGCCGGCCAGCCCCAGAAGCGACGAGGCAAAGGCCACGCCCATACCGCCAAGCTGTGATTCAAGCCCGGACATCAGCCGGGCAAAAACCGCCTGCCCGCTTTCGCCTTCCTGAGGTGCCAGCGAGCGAATGGTATCAACCATCGCCGGAACGGTGGTGGCAAGGCCATAGAATGTGCCCAAAAGACCGAGGAATATCAGCAGGTTAACGATATAGCGCGTGATCTCACGGGCTTCATCAATGCGCTGCGCCACCGAATCCAGAATTGAGCGGGCCGAGGATGAGGCGATTTGCATCCGGGTATCGCGCGCCCGCAACAAGGTGGCCAACGGGGCCAGTAATTGCGGCGCCTTGACAAACTCATGGCCGGGTGTCTGGGCGGCAAACCCGGCGATCCAACGGGTTGAGCCAATCAGCGTGAGCATTTGCCAAAAACAGGCAAGCACGCCGATGATAAAGACAAACCCGATAAACCCATTAAGCCATGGATTGGATTCGAACACCGGCAAAACCTTGGGCAAGGCCAGATAGGCACCAATGCCTGCCATACCCAATACAAACAGCATCAAGACGATCTGTCGGAAGGGGTGGGAAAATTGCGGCTCGACCTCGCGGTCCGGCTTGCCCATATGGACGCTCCTGACACTGATTGATAGTTGGCGCATCCTACGACAGTATTACGGTTGTTGCCAAGGGTTTATGCGGTAGTTTATGCGGTGGTTTATGCGGTGAGCTGGCGCACACGCCGGGCCAGCCAGTTCAGATCGGGATCGTCAATGCCCAGCGCATAAAGATGGGCCGCAGTATTGAACAGATATTCGGTGTTGGGGCCGCGCCCGCCAACCGCTTTTGCGATGATCTGCGCCTGTTCCTCTAATGCCAGACCGCCGCAATATTGCACATGATCGGGGTCGATCACATAGGTGACGGCCGTGACCTGACGGCCATCGGCAAGGGTGATGGGCAGGCATTTCTCAAGATAGGCTGCTGAGATCAGCTCGCGTTCGCGCAGGTATTCAAGGGTTGCGTCCTGCTGATCGGTGGCCACGGCAAGGGCCACGCCACAGCACCCCGCGCCCGGGGCCTCATCCAGCGCCAGAACCAGGCCGGGATTTTCTTCGGTGCCGCGATGATGGATTGAGCGCATACAAAAGCTGCGGTGGTACTCGGGCAAGGTGGCAATCACCCGCTCACATACCTCAAAACCGGGATTCCACAGCAGGGATCCATAGCCAAAAACCCACATTGTCATTATTGCTGTCCCTTCGCCATTTGCGCCTGTAAACACTATCGCGGTGAGGCATGAAAGGGGGGCAGCGTGAAGTTTCTGCTTAAGTTTATTTTAATCGCGGCGGCGGCATGGTCGGGCTATTGGTTTGTCGGCGCGCGCGCTTCAAGGGCCGGGTTTGAGGCGTGGTTTGCGCAACAGCGCGGCCGGGGCATGACGGCGGAGTATTCCGATTTTGCGTTGCAGGGCTTTCCCAACCGGTTTGATGCCGGGTTTAGTGATATATCATTGGCCGACCCACGACGGGGGTTCGCGTGGACTGCGCCGTTTTTCCAGATACTTGCGCTAAGCTACAAGCCCAATCACCTGATTGCCGTCTGGCCGGACCGTCAGACACTGACAACGCCTGAGGGTATTTTTGACATCACCAGCGAGGACATGCGCGCCAGCCTGAAACTTGAGGCCAGCACGCGGTTGGGCCTGCAAGAGGCGATTATGACGGTGGCGCGAATGGTGGTCACCCCAACCCGGCAGACAATTGAGCCGACATCGGTTGAAAAACTGACCCTCGCGGTGGCGCATGTGGCCGACACTAAAGCAGGGTATCGGTTGGGGCTTGAGGCGGATGGAATTACTCCGGCGGCGGCGTTGGTGGCGCAGATTGATCCTAAGCGGACCCTGCCCAAACAAGTGAGTGAGATCAGCGCCGATATTACGGTGCGGTTTGACCGGCCCTGGGACCGCTTGGCGCTTGCGGGCACCCTGCCCCAGCCGCGCCAGATTGAGATTACAGAAATTGCGGCCAAATGGGGCCGGTTGCGCCTGTTGGCAAGCGGGACGCTGACGGTGGATACCTCAGGGGTTGTGACGGGCGAGATTAGCATCAAAGCGCGAAACTGGCGCGATATGATTGCGCTTGCGGTCTCAACCAAGGCGCTGAGCGAAGGCATGGCAGGCGCGGTGGAACAGGCGCTGGGCCTGATGGCGCAATCGGCGGAGGACCCTGAGGCGGTGGATATACCACTCAGGTTTGATCAGGGATTTATCTTTTTGGGGCCGGTATCCTTAGGCCCCGCGCCGGTTTTGCTGTTGCGGTAATTCGGTTTTACGCCAAGGTTTCGGGAGGTTTTACAGGCCCCCCGGCAGTGCCCGGTGTTTGAGCGGTTGACTCCGCCCCGAACGGCTGTATAAGCGCGCATTCATTGGTGTTGGTGGCCCCCGCAAGGGGATGCCTGTCGGGACCCTGTCGTTAAGATAAGGCCAGAGGACAACGCCCTTCAATCCGCAACCTTCGGGGCGGGTTTGCACGAGGCGGGTAAGGGCGCAGGCGCGTCCGCAACCCGAAAAGTGGGAACCGGTTTTCGGACAAGTTGCGGAGCAAACAAAACTGAAGGAGAACAGCCGTGACCAAACGCACGTCTGCCAAATACAAAATTGACCGCCGGATGGGTGAAAACATCTGGGGTCGTCCGAAATCCCCGGTTAATCGTCGTGATTACGCGCCCGGCCAGCATGGTCAGCGCCGCAAGGGCAAAGTTTCGGACTTTGGCCTGCAGTTGCGCGCCAAGCAAAAGCTGAAAGGCTATTACGGCGATCTGACCGAAAAGCAGTTCCGCCGCATCTATGCCGAGGCCGAGCGGGTCAAGG
>CAZZKL010000124.1:0-9219 GCA_964655135.1 uncultured Roseovarius sp.
ACCGCCTGCAACACGCCGGGCCTCAAATTCCGTGGCATCACGCCGCAGCGCATCTCGGTCGGCAAAAGCACCTTTGACGTGCGGGTTGACGGCACCCGCGCCGAGATCATCCGCCTCAACCCCGAATGGGCGCCGCGCCTCGCCGCCGTTGCCCCCCGTATGATTGCCGCGATTGAGGCGGTCAGCGGCTGCAAAGTGCGCAAGCTGAAAGGCGATCAGGCCTTGGCCACGGCCTCACTGAATTGCGGTGGCACTCCCGCGCCGCTACCCCAATCGCGCAGCTATGAATGCGAGCTGGACGAGGTGCAAGACGGCTACGCCAATCTCAGATGTGATCCGGTTTAAGTCCCGCCCGCCTGGCGCAACGGGGAGGGTGGGTGGGCGTTGCGCTAGGCGGGCGGGCGGTCAGGGCAAAGCACCCCCCTCAGCCAAAGCCGCAACCCGCGCCCGCGCCGAATTTGACCGGGGCAACCAAAGCCCCCGGTCGATGGCCTCAGCCAAGCGCTCGGCAATCTCACGCAGGGCGGGCGCGTTATGCTCGGCAATAAATTCCCGCGTCGCGTCATCTTCCAAAAACGCCGCCTCAACCAGATCAAAATGATGCCCCTTCACCGCCCCGGTGGTGGCGGCAAAAGCAAAGAGATAATCCACCGTCGCGGCCATCTCAAACGCGCCCTTATAGCCATGCCGCTTGACCCCTTCGATCCATTTGGGATTGACCACGCGACTGCGCACAACTCGGCCAATCTCATCTTCAAGGGTGCGTATCACCGGCCGTTCGGGCCGCGAATGATCATTGTGATAAATTGGCCTATCACGCCCCTGCAAACTGCTCACCGCCGCCGCCGCGCCGCCTTCAAACTGATAATAATCGTCCGAATCCAAAATATCATGCTCGCGGTTGTCCTGATTTTGCACAATCGCCTCAGTCTGACGCAACCGCGCCTCAAACCCCGCCCGGTCCGGCGCGCCCTCAGACGTGCCGCCATAAGCATAGCTGCCCCATGTGAGATAGGCCTCGGCAAGGTCTGATTTATCCGCCCAAAGCCGCTCATCAATCATCGCCTGAAGCCCCGCGCCGTAAGCGCCGGGTTTCGATCCATAAACCCTTGTTTGGTTGCCCTCACGCGCCGCCCGTGCGGCGGCGGGGTTCAGATCCTCCGGCTCATCCAACGCCATCACCGCCCGGGCCGCCGAATCCACCAGCGCAATCAACTGCGGAAACGCATCCCTGAAAAACCCTGAAATCCGCAGGGTCACATCCACGCGCGGACGGCCCAAAATACCCTGCGGCAACACCTCAAACCCGGTCACCCGACGGTTGGCGCTGTCCCATGTGGGCTTCACCCCCATCAGCGCGAGGCACTGCGCAATATCATCGCCGCCCGTGCGCATATTAGCCGTGCCCCAGGCGGTCAAAAGCATGGTGCGCGGCCAATCCCCATGGGTTTGCAGATGCTTCTCAATCAGCAGGTTCGCCGATTTCCACCCCAGCGCCCAAGCGGTGGGCGTGGGCACCGCGCGACTATCCACCGAATAGAAATTGCGCCCGGTTGGGAGGGTATCCAAACGTCCCCGCGTCGGCGCGCCGGATGGCGCCGGGCTGACGAATTGCCCTGAAAGGGCGGTGAGGAGGCCCGCCCCCTCGTTTGGTCCACAGGCCCTGAGCGCTGGCAGCACTTCGCCGTGCAACACCTCAAGCACCGGGGCCGTATGTTTGAAATGCTTCGGCGTTTCACGCCACGCTAGCGCCATAACCGCCAGCTTTTCCAACCGCTCCACCGTATCACCGCAACTGCGCCATGTCTCGGCCCCGCAGGCGTGCAAAAACTTATGCCGGGGGCCGTCATAGGCCTTGCTCAGGTCACAATCCAGCGGGTCCATGATGTCGGGCGTAATCCCGCAATCAAGCGCCAGCGCCCGAATGAGTGAGGCATTTGTGCCCCGGCCATCCCCCCTTGGCACCCGCAAAAGCGCAACCGCCAGATCACGCTCCAAGTCACCCTCCGGAGACTGCCCGAAAATATGCAGCCCATCGCGGATTTGCGCTTCTTTCAACTCACACAGATAGGCGTCCAGCTTGGCCAGATCGCCCGCTTCATCCTCGCCACCCATACCCACATCCTGATCAAGGCCGGTGGCCGAGGACAGGCTCAGAATTTCACGGCGCAGATACTCAATCCGTCTCGGATCAACCCCGGCTGCCTCGTAATACTCGTCCACTAGCGCCTCAAGGTCGCGCAAAGGCCCGTAGGTTTCCGCCCGCGTCATCGGCGGCGTCAGGTGATCAATGATCACCGCCTGCGCCCGGCGTTTGGCCTGCGTGCCCTCACCCGGATCATTGACGATAAACGGATAGATATGTGGGCTTGGCCCCAAAACCGCCTCAGGCCAGCAGGTTTTGCTCAGCGCCAGCGCCTTGCCCGGCAACCATTCCAGATTGCCGTGTTTGCCCATATGCACGATGGCGTCAGAGCGGTGCTGATGCCGGAGCCAGAAATAAAACGCCAGATAATGATGCGGCGGCACCAGATCGGGGGAATGATAGGTCTCGGTCGGGTTAATATTATACCCCCGCGCCGGTTGCACGCCGACAACCACATTGCCAAAGTGCAAAACCGACAGGGCAAACTGCCCGCAATCGACCGCACCCGGCGTATAAAACGGGTCCGCCTCGGGCTTGCCCCAGCGGTCTTCAACCGCCATGCGCAGCTCCAGCGGCAACTGCCCGTAATCAATCTGATAATCGGCCATTGAAAGCGTCACGCCGCCTGTGCGCGCCGCCCGGTCGGTTAGCCAGTTGGTTGGCCCGGCCATGATCGCTTGCATCAGCGCGTCACTGTCGGCGGGGGGGTCTGTAACCCGGTATCCAGCCTCTTGCAAAAGCTTCAGCACATGCACCGTGGCGGCGGGTGTATCCAGCCCCACGCCATTGGCCAGCCGCCCGTCTTTGTTGGGATAATTCGCCAGTATCAGCGCCACCCGGCGGTCCGCCGCAGGTTTATGCCTCAGCGTCGCCCAATTGGCCGCAAGCTCAGCCACAAATTCAATCCGGTCGCCCTGCGCCCGGTAGGTGGCAATGGCGCATTCAGTTGCGTCGTCAAAATACGCCTCGCCCTTGAAGCTGACCGCGCGCGACAGCACCCGGCCATCAACCTCGGGCAGGGCCACATTCATCGCAATATCGCGCGCCGACAACCCAGTGAGGCCCGCCTCCCACGCCTCTTCGCTGGACCCGGCCAGAACCACCTGAAACACCGGCGAGGCATTGGCCGCTGTCATCACCAGCGGATTAACCGGGCCGGTATCGCCCGTGTGCGGGCTGCCCACGGCAAAGGACGTGCAATTCAGGATTACCGATGGCGGGGCCGCCTCAAACAGATGCTGCAAAGTGGCCACCGATACCGGGTCTTTCAGCGACGCCACAAACACCGGCAACGGGTTCAGCCCCTGCCGCAAGAGCGCCTTCACCAGCCGGTTAATCGGGTGCAATCCCGCGCCCTGCACCAATGCGCGGTAAAACACCAAGGGCACAACCGGCTGCGCCTCAACCCACGCCGCTTTAGCCGCCGATAAATCTGCCACCCCCGCGCCGGGCCAATAGACCCCTGCGCGCAAAAGCGGACTGGCCGAGGCAGGTTTTTCACTGCCCTCCAGCATCGCCTGCGCATAGCTGAGGAAATTTGCGGCGTTCTCCGGCCCGCCCTCAACCAGATAGGCCCAAAGCGCGTCATAATCTTCATCTGCGACGGTCGACAGCCCACGCAATTCCGCGTCGGGCTTATCATCGCCGGGCAGCAGCACCAAAGGCACGCCCGCCTCATAAAGCCGCGCCGCGTATTGCTCGGCGCCGTATTTCCAATAGCCAACCCCGCCCAGTACACGGGCGATCACCAAACGGGATTTTACCGCGCAATTATCAAGATGCAGATCCACCGACATCGGGTGCTGCAAATGCGTGAGATTGGCCAGCCGCAGCGAGGGCGGCACAGGCATTTCACCGCGTGCCGCACTTATGGCCGCCAACTCCGTATCGGCCGCCGATATGACCACAATATCAGCCGGGCTTTGGCCCAGATCAACCGGCTCGGTGCCGTTATCAATGCTGCCGGGGGTAGCCGCCAATAGGTGCATTACGCTGGCCCGTCTTGAATGATGCTACGGTTTAGGGCATGAGCCACAGGAACGCCTTTGAGATACGGGCGCAGGGCCGAAAGGGCATTAAAATGAGTTACAAAGCATCCGGCGCCGCGAAGCTTGGCAAAAACACACCGCGCCATCAGGAACATAATGAGCCGGGCTCGGACAAGAACCCGTTTGGCAAACGCGACAACAAAGCCGCGTTGCTGGCGCGCATGAAGGCATCTGCCAACGCAAAGAAATCCGAAACGTAAGCTCATAGCGCTTTTTCCATATAAACGCTGGTCTGATTAGGGCGGTAATCGCCAAAGATTCCGCAGCGAGTGAAGCCATGACGCATGTATAGCCGCACTGCCGCTGCCAGCTCATCGCCAGTTTCAAGCTTCAGTACCGGCAATTTCAGGGTGCGGGCGTGGTCTTCAAGTTGGCGCAGTAAAGCCGCGGCCACGCCCTTGCCCCGCGCCTGATCGCTGATGAACATGGATTTCACCTCGCCGTATTTGCGGTAATTCACCAGCGCGCCGGTGCCCAGAATATCCGCGCCCTCGCGGGCAACAAAGAAATGAATATCCGGGCCACAAAGATCATCAACCGAAAGAAAATAATTGCTTTCCGGCGGGTATAATTCCTGCATCAAAGCATGGCTGGAGCGTAGCAAAGCGTTGGCCTTCGGCTCGCGCGGGTCACCGGGTTCAACCACCAGCATCAGGATGACAATGCGGCGTCAATCGCCGCGCGGTCCAGCCCCGCCTCACCTATCACCACTAGCCGGGTCTGGCGCGGGGCCTGCCCAAACGGCTGATCAAAATAGGTATCCACACGCGGACCAACCGCCTGTAATGTCAGGCGCATGGGTTTGCCTTCGACAGCAGCAAACCCCTTGAGGCGCAAAATATGATGCGCGCGGATCACATCGGACACCTGTGCGGCAAACTTGACCGGATCGATGATCTCGGGCCGGGTCACCACGAAGCTTTCAAATTCGTCATGGTCGTGATCGTGCGCGTGATGATCGCCATCCCCGTCGCCGTGGTGGTGATGATGCAGCTCATGGCGCGATTCAATATCCGCTTCAGCGCCAATGCCCTGCCCCAGAAGCACCTCGACCGGCAGCGCGCCCATGGTGGCCTTGACCACCTGTACGCCCGCGCGGGCCTGACTTTTCAGGCGGGCAAACAGCGCATCCGCCTCGTCAAAATTCAGCAGGTCGGATTTGTTGATCACGATCATATCGGCGCAAGCAATCTGATCCTCAAACAACTCCGACAGGGGCGTTTCATGATCAAGGTTGTCATCGAGCGACCGCTGTGCATCCACAGCCGCCACGTCATGGGCGAATTGCCCGTCTACCACCGCCTTACCATCAACCACGGTGATCACGCCGTCCACCGTCACGCGGGTGGAAATCTGCGGCCAGTTGAAGGCGCGGATCAGCGGCTGTGGCAGCGCCAGTCCGCTGGTTTCAATCACGATATGATCCGGCGGGGTGTCGCGCGCCAGCAGCTTTTCCATGGTGGGGATGAAATCCTCGGCCACGGTGCAACAGAT
This sequence comes from uncultured Roseovarius sp., assembly GCA_964655135.1. Lineage (GTDB taxonomy): Bacteria > Pseudomonadota > Alphaproteobacteria > Rhodobacterales > Rhodobacteraceae > Roseovarius. The sequence continues at coordinate 5,689 of CAZZKL010000124.1, forward strand.
GCAGCCGTTTGACAGCTCAATGATGTCATCCGCCGTGCAGGTGGCATCGCCACAGCCTTTGAGAATATCACCATCCACCCCCAGATCGCCAAACTCGTTGATGATCAGGGCAATCCGCCGTCCATTGGCATTTTCCAGCATATGACGGATCAGGGTAGTCTTGCCTGCGCCTAAAAAACCAGTGACGACAGTGGCGGGTATCTTTATGGGCATGGGGGAATGTCCTGATTAGGGGATGCGGGAATGACGCACCGAATTATTGTCTGTTCTACCTGTGAAGGCGCGGATGGCAAAGGCTTTGCGGCGGAATTGCGCGCGGCCTTGGCCACAACTGATCTGAAATACGAAGTGCGCGATTTTGATTGCATGTCAAACTGCGCCCGGCCCCTAAGCGTGGCTTTCAGTGCGGCGGGCAAGGCTACATATCTGTTTGGCGATGTGGATACCGTTGGTGATCTTAAGGATGTCATCGCATTCGCGTCCCTCTATGCCAAATCCCCTGATGGCTGGATCGAAGATGCCCGCCCGGCGGGGCGCCTGCGCCATTGCCTGATTGGCCGTGTCCCGGCCTGAGGTATCGCGTAGGGTGGGTAAAACCCACCCTACGAAATCACATTGACGCCGCAGTTTGGCGGTGCCAAAAATACCCGGCCAAAACCCCCAAGGTCGTCCACGCCGCCATGCTGACAACCATCGAATGGGTGACAAACTCGGCCGCCAGACCGGGGGGGGCGGCCCCAAGGAATTCATCCAGACGCGGCGCGCCGATCAAATGCGGCACGATCAGCAAGCCAACCCCAACCGCGATAAACACCGGACTGCGGCCATAGCCAAACGCCACCATCGCCAGCACCGATGCAATAACACAGCCCAGCCACCAGATTTGCCGCGCGTGCAAATCCGCCGCAGGTATGCCGGGCAATTCCGGCGACAGCCCAAGCCCCGGCATCAACTGAAACGCGACAAACCCGGCAATGCCCCATAAAAGCCCCGCCTGAGTGGTAATCCTCTGGCCAAACATTTCAGCAACGGCAAACCCGGCAACCATCACAAGCCCATAGCCAACCCAAGTGACAAAATCGGCAAAAAACGCCTTGGCGAAACGGGCGGCATTGCCCCCCTCACCCGCCGCTTGCGCGTGGGTATGGCCATCCCCCATCACATGCGCCTGTGCCGCTTCTTCGGTAGCAGACGGCACAGCTTCATCGGTGGCAGACGGCGCGCCATGATCATGCGATGCATGGTCATGCCCGACGACAACACCGCCAAAATGCACCTTGGCACCGGATTCGTATTCTTCCCCCTCAAGAACCAGCGGCTCCATCAGAAAAAACTGCAGCAGGACGGCAATCAGCCCTGCCAACAGCCCAGCGAACAACGCGCTGGTAAACAATTTTGATGTCATGGGTTTAGTGGCAGGGAACGGCCAGAGAATGGCGCGTATCATGGGCCGCATCATGCAGCACCGAGGCCTCGGCAAACCCGGTTATGAAAAGCAAAAACACCCCCAGAGCGGCAGCGCCGATAATGGGAAGAAGCCCGGATTGTACATCCGCGCGGGACAGTGTTTGGGTAGATGTCGTCATGGTTCAAATCTCCTTATCCTGTCACACCCGACAGGTTTGGTTTCAAGTTCCAAGGCTGGTCTCCTGGCTCGCGGGTCAAAGCCTTGCTGCCTCCTTCCCGGGCGTCGTATGCCCAGTGGGTTGTGGCAGGGGCTCACCGCTTACAGTCGCGGGGGCGGCTGAAGAATTGGCTCCCTGTTTGGGTCGGCCCTCACTTCATTCCCAATTATTCCCCAGAATGCTTTGCATCCGGCGGGGAACCTTGCATGTTCAGGTATGAAGATCACGCGGCCCCACGTCAAGTCGGATTGCGACACGGCGCGGGCGCTCACCGGCATCCTACATCTGTTCAGGAAGCCCTACCGTTTATTGAGTACACAAAGGGCCGCGCCTGACCCTGGGTGGGCGCAGCTACGGTACTTCTTGGCAAAACGGATCAATCCATCAAAACCACTCGTAATATTTGCAACGTTGCAGACGCGCCCTCCCGTGGGGAGGCATCTCATGGATTGCGATGCAATCCCCTGCCAGCCAGCGGATCAGGCGCGGCCCGACGTTACCGCCGGGCGGGACGGTGCTTTATAGGGTATGTTGGCGATCTTGAATGTAGGGTGCGTGATTTCACGCACCATTGCGACGGTGGCGGATGAAGGAGCGGTGCGTGCGGGCACGCACCCTACAGCTTGCTATTCAAAAAACCCAGAATATGCTCCAAGGAATTCCGAGCAAGTCGATGACTCTAGTTTAAATTGCCTTCTGACCGACGGTCCGTTAGTGAGCCACGATGCAATCCTATCTTCGGCAATTCCAGCATTATATCCGGACAGACCGAATGTCGTCCCAAATACTTGCAAAGAAGATTTAGTGTGTGGATTCAAGTAGTCCATGTTCAACTTCAAATATGAAAATCCAAGAAAAAAGATGGCTTCCGAATCATATATCTTCTGCCGAACTATACTTTGAGTATTCTTGTTCGCCCCCTCAGTGAATAGGCGCAGATTCCGCGATGAGGCAGCCAATTGATCTGCGTCCCCAATTCGCCCAAACCCTGAGCCTTGTTCCGTAGCGCGCAATTCGCCCAAAGAGCCATAGGGGTAGTAGATATCTAAGTTTGCTTCACAGAACTCAATGGCTTTTATATGATTTAAGTCGAATACCGTTCGGATCGCTAAAAAGAAAAACCTTTCAATGATCCTATCATAATTAAATGATACAAACGTGAGCAGGTTCATTTTCTCTGCAAGAGCCTCTAGATTACCTGTTGTCATCAGTGTTCGGAAAAGAACTGCCAGCCAAGTTTCAGAAACTTTCGAAAAATCAAATGATTCGTAAATATTCAGGGGGTCAAAGAACAACTTTGAATTTGCTTCGGCATCAAGCAATGAGAATGCAATCAACAGTTTGCCTAGTTTTACCCTTGCTGCATTTTCTCTATGAGCGTGGAGATAGTTATCAATGGAGGGTGAAAGTAAAACGCCCGATGCAATCACTCTCAGCTCTTCCGCAAGCTTCATACTCGGAAACTCAAGACACAATTTCGCGAACGCAGGTCCAAAGTCTCGAGCACCTCCCGTTTGCCTTCCGAAATCATCAAATTTCACGCTTTTAGCCGACTTGGAAATTCTGCGAGCCAAGTCAGAGCCAATCGGGAGGCCGAACTCAAAACTCGCGCCTGCGCCGACGACAAATACAGTGCTTCTCCCCATCACCCATCCACCTTCAACGCCAATCTAACCGCATAATCTCACCCGTGTGGGCACGCGATTGGCAAAGCCAATCTCTTTCGCCCACCCGCCTTAAAAAGAAACAGCTTAGCTGTCCATTTTTAAGGCGCTAATAAACGCCTCCTGAGGTATATCCACTTTCCCAAACTGGCGCATCTTCTTTTTCCCCTTCTTCTGCTTCTCCAGTAGCTTCTTCTTGCGGGTGGCATCCTCGCCATAGCATTTCGCCGTCACGTCCTAAT
>CAZZKL010000125.1:0-1082 GCA_964655135.1 uncultured Roseovarius sp.
TTTCACGCGCCTTCCGGAATTGGACAGGCATGAGCCCGCAAAGGTATCGCCGGGTCTAGGCGGTGTCTTCAAATTCATCCCGCTGACTGCAATTTTGGCAAGCGCCAGTACGGTGCTGTATATGAAGACACCGCCTAAGGCAGGTTACATATTACCCGCTTCCGAGTGCGGTTTTTGCGGGCCAAGGGCATGGGCAAGGGTATCTGGCAAGGATTGAAAGCTCTGAAACATCTCACGCGGTAAAACCTTGCTCTGAGTGGCGGGCAGCCGGTCCAAAGCGGCCTGCTTGATCGCGGCACCCTTACCAATCTCAAGCGCCATATCGGCGTGAAACCCGCCAACCGCGCCGCGCTCCGGCTCAATCGGCATCAGCATCAGCCCGACCGCATCCACACCCAAATCACTTTGCAGCATCCGCACCGCCTGCCGGGTCGCGTGATCGGCACCGGCCACCGGATAGGGGGCGATGAAATCCAAACCCGAGGCAGGCCCATGCGGGCGATAGTCCCCGGCGCAATCCAACGCTGCAACCCGCGCGGTGGGGAACGGGGCCAATGCCTTGCGCAGGGCCATGGCGGCGGCATCCTCGGCCTCGGCCAGGTAGACATAAACCGCCCCACCCGAGATCGAGCGCGCCGCCAATGTGCCAAGGCAATGGGCAATCACCTGCCGGGCATTTTGCGCCAGCACGATGGTTTCGCGGGTTATGTGCGCCTTACTGAGATCAAGGAAAAACGCCAAAATTGTCTCGGCCATGCCGTTATAATGCTGGACCGAGCGCTTATCATGTTGGATGCGGCCAATATCCACCTCTGTCACCCGTGCGCCTGCGGCATGAACCCGAAGCATCACATCAAGATCCGCCGCATAGCTGCCAACAATCTGCTGATGCGCAATCAGCCTGCGGTCAAACAGGTAAATCCCCGAATTGGGCGCGTTGAGATGCGACAGCCCCTTGAACATCCGGTTGATCGCGGGCTTCACCAAAAGCCGCGTCATCGGCATATCATCATCCGGGTCCTGCCACGCGCCTTTGATCAGGCCAATTCCCGGCCTGCTCCCCGGCCTGCTCCCCGGCCTGC
>CAZZKL010000125.1:1182-9201 GCA_964655135.1 uncultured Roseovarius sp.
GCGCCTTTGATCAGGCCAATTCCCGGCCTGCTCCCCGGCCTGCTCCCCGGCCTGCCCTCCTGCCCGCGCGCCTTGGGCAGGCGTGAAAACAATTTGGTGTCGAACTTATCCAGATCGGCATCCACCTTCATCACCCAATCATGGCTTGCCGCCTTGATCCCGGCCCTCAGCGCATGACCCATCCCCGGGCGGGCCTCAAAAACTGTGTGCGCCCCGGCGTCCATGGCCACCCGGGCAGTGTCATCGTCCGAGCCGTTATCCACAACCACCACCTCGGATATATCGGGCATCCCCAGCAGGGTTTTTACAACCTTGCGGATCGTGGTGGCCTCATTGCGGGCCGGGATGATGACCGATAGAGGGGCCGTTTCAGGGGCGGACATAAGGGGCTTCCTTGACTGACGGGCAGGACGGCATTTGCCAGACATGTAGCGCCCGACAGGGCTTATAACAAGATTTAGCGCCTAACAGACGTAAAACCTTTCGTGATCTGTTGCGATCAGATTGAAACACTTGGGCGGGTTCCCGGCCCGTCAGCCCCGGCTCAGCTACCGTAAACCGCGCCCCACCGTTCGATCAGCTTTTGCTGCATCTGCTTGGCCCGCTTGTTCCAACTGCGGGTGCCCGCCGGACGCCCCACCGCCGAAGGATCAAGCGCATCACGGCGTTTGGTATCGGCGGCAAATATGGCAAAGGCCAATTCAGTGCCATCAGGGGCCGTCATATAGCCCGCCAGCGCGCTGACAAAATAAAGCGTGCCGGTTTTGGCCACAACCTTGATCGGATGGTTCTTCATCGGCTTGCCACTGGCATCGCGCATCACAATTTTTTTCAATATCGGCTTCAGGGCGTCTTGCTTATAGACCTTGGCCAGCACCCCGGCCATTGCCTCAGCCGACAGGCGCGATTTGCCCCCCAGCCCGGAATGATCCACCAGCCGGATATCCTGCATATCCAGCGCGGTCTTGGCCCAGTCCGACATCTCGCGCGCCGAGGCCGCCAATGAGGCCGCCTTGCCCGTGCGCGCCGCCGTCGCCGTCAGCCCCACCATCTCGGCCGTGAGGTTGGTGGAGTATTTCAGCATCAGACGCAGAATAACCTTAAGCGACGCGCTTTGCCGTGTCACCAGCGCCGTGCCCTTGGGGGCCTTGCGCATCACTTTCGCCTTGCTCAGCTTGATCCCGTGCGCGCGCGCGAAAGTGGCAAACACCTCGCCGGCATAGGCCTCGGGCTTGCGCATTGGCAACCAGCGTGAGCCACCATTGCCCAGCGCAGCTCTGGCCACGGTCCATTTGTCATGATCACCGCCATCGCGGTAGGTATAAACCGGCGATTGGCGCTCAGATATGCTCATCCGCGCCACCCGCACATCGGGCCGGTATTTATCCGAGCGCGCATCCATCAAAATCTGGTAATCGCCGCCGCTGCGTTTCCATTCAAAATACACCCGGTTGTAATTCAGGCTCAGCCCCGAAACCGACGGGTTATAGCCGACAAAATCCGGCTGATCCGGGGCTATCTCACGGATATAAGGCAGCGCGCCGCCATAGACCCGGAATTTGCCGCGCACCGCACGCACCCCGGCGGCCTTGAGCCGCGCCGCCATATCCGCAAGCGCATCGGTATCCAGTGTCGGATCGCCACCGCCCACCAGCACCAGATCACCTTTGATCACGCCGTTTACAACCGGCCCGGTGGCCATCAACCGGGTTTGAAAGCGGTATCCCGCCCCCAGCGTTTCAAGCGCATAAAGCGTGGTGATAGATTTGGCGACACTGGCCGGAGGCTGCGCCAGACCCGGCTCAACCGCTTCCAAAATCAGCCCGGATTTCACGTCAATCACCGTGACCCCCACATGCCCGCCCAGATTGGCCTGTGCGATCAGGTCTTCAACCCCGGTGGCCACGCGCGGCAGTGCCCCTTGCGGGCGCTGGGCGGCCCCTTGCGGGCGCGGCTTTGGTCGCAAGGATATAGCCGGGGCCGCGGCCCAAATAGGGCTGGCCAACCCGGCAAGGGCCGTGCTTAGAAAGATACGTCGCGATAGGGGCGTCATAAGGATATGTTAACCATAGGAATGCGGCCCGACAATCCGCGTTAACGCTGACAAAGCGTTCACAATTTGGAAACGGTGCTCCAGTCGCTACAATCCTTGCGATTTCTCAGCATTGTTGACGAAATGTCATTCATCGCCACATTGACAAAGCACCACGCCGGGGCATCGGCACGGCCCAACAGCCGGCTTTGGCGGCCCGGCAGGCGGGCCTGTTGATAGATTTTAGCCGCCGGTGAGGTGCGCGCTGATATTCTGTCACCCGGGCGGGCCAGCACGCCCACGGGCACGCTTTCGATGATCTGCCGCCAGTTTTGCCAGCGGTGAAACTGCGCCAGATTATCCGCGCCCATCAACCACACAAACCTGACCCCGGGGCACGCCGCCTGTAACGCGGCCAGCGTCTCGGCGGTATAGCGCGTCCCGGCACGGGCCTCAAAATCGCTGATCTCAATACGCGGGTGCTGCATGATCTGGCGCGCCGCCTGCATCCGCTGCTCAAGCGGTGCCGGGCCATTGCGTTTGAGCGGATTGCCGGGGCTGACCAGCCACCAAAGCCGATCCAGCCGAAAGCGTTTCAGCGCCTCAAGGCTGATATGCACATGCCCCGCGTGGGGCGGATCAAACGACCCCCCCAGTAATCCAATCACCTGCCCCGCCCGCGCCGGGGGTGTAAGGCGTTGCATGGCGCTCTCCTATCTCATCGCCATGCAGCATTGGGCAATGGCATCGGCAAGGTCAAGCAAAGAGGCGGGCATTTGCGCAAATGACTGTCCCTATGCCCTTGGAACAATAACAATTTTAAGCGTTTTGCCGGGGGAAATCTGCCGTTTGAATATGCAAAATTAAACACTCGGGTGGCATGGTCTGAATACATCAAACTCGAATACCGGATAATGGCCGCCCCCCGTGACATCTGAAAGCACATCCCAAGCCAAAAAGCCGCTTCTTGCCAACATTCCGGGCGAGACCCGGCTAATATCTGATCTCATTCTGGATCAGACCCGCGATGGCATCTGCCTGCAGGATAAACACGGCCGGATCGAATGGGTAAATCCGGCGTGTGAAGAGATGTTCGGCTGGGCTTTGGATGAGGTGCGCGGGCGGTTCTCGCAGGAATTCATCCTGCCCGATGAAAGCCGCCCCACTGCGGAAGAAATTGAAAGCTTTCAATATGACCGCAACAGCCCGCTGTTTGGCAAGCATTTGATCAGCGAAAACATCCGCCGCGATGGCAGCCGTTTTTGGAACCAGCAAACATTTTCCGCCATTCAGCTTGGTCCGGATGAGGATCATATCAAGATCATCATCACCTGCCGCGATGTCACTGATCAGGTGAACACCAACAAAGCCCTCAAACAGGTGCAGGTTGACCTCAAACATGCCGCCAGTCATGATGATCTAACCGGGCTGGCCAACCGCAACAAACTATCGGAAACGCTTGCGTCCGAGCGCGTCATTCACCTGATTGCAACCGGGCGAATTGGCGTGTTGCAGGTCGACATCGACAAATTCAAAGAGATCAACGATACCCTTGGCCACGCCGCCGGGGATGCCACATTGCGCCATGTCGCCACTGCGCTGCGTAGCTGCACCGGCCTTGGCGATCTGGTTTGCCGCACCGGTGGGGATGAATTTTTGCTGGTGTTCATGGGCAATGTCTCGCGGCAGGAACTGCAAATGCGCGCCAATGCGGTGATCAAGGCGATTGGCGAACCGCTCTGCTTTCAGAGCCATCCGATCCGCATTGGCTGTTCCATCGGGATCAGTATGCCGGTGTCGGAAAACTGCACTGGTGAGACGCTGATCCAACAGGCGGATCAGGCGCTGTACAGTGCCAAAAATCAGGGCCGTGGGCTGGCGGTATTTTTCACGCCCAAACTGGGGGAGTTTTATAAAGAACAGCAACGGCTGGTGCAGGATTTAATACTGGCTTTGGAGGAAAAGCAATTTGAGGTCTATCTGCAACCGCAGTTCGATCTTGAATTAAATCAGGTAGTCGGTTGTGAGGCCTTGATCCGTTGGGACCGCCCCGGGCACGGCATTCAGCCGCCGGTTGCGTTTCTCGATGTGGCTGAAAAGGCCGGGTTGCTGGCTGAAATTGATTACCAGTCAATGAATTTGGCGCTTGATGCGCTTGTGGCCCTGCGTGAGGGCGGTTTCGCGGATATGCATATGTCGATCAATGTGTCGGCCTCAATTTTGGCGGATGTGAATTATCCGGGGCTGCTTGATTGGGCCATGCAATCACGCGATATTGACCCCGGCCACATCTGCATTGAAATCCTTGAAACTGCGATCCTTGACGGCGATGAATTTGACATCCGGACCGCAGTTGAGCGGCTCAAGCATCTCGGCGTTATGGTCTCATTGGATGATTTTGGCACCGGCTATGCCGGTCTTGCGCATATGGCAACATTTGAGATTGACGCGATCAAACTGGACCGGTCGATGATTTCGCGGCTGGATGATGATCCGCGCAATCGGGTGATTGTGCGCTCAATCATCTGGCTGTGCCGCAAACTGGGGGTGAATATCGTGGCGGAAGGCGTCGAAACCCAGTGTCAGCTTGATCTGCTGCGCCGGGCGCATTGCCCGCTGATACAGGGCTATGGCCTGGCCCGGCCAATGCCGTTATCCGATCTCCTGAGCTGGATGGTGACGCATCAATCCCCGGCTGAGCCGCTTGAATTTGAAGAGGCCAAACCCGCAAAGCCCGCAATTCTGCCAACCCGCAGCTCAGGTTAGAAACTTCAAACCCGGCCCTAAATCATCGCCCAGTCGGTAAACCGGTAAGGCAGGGGCCGGGGCTTCCAATGCGGCTGTGGCCCGGGGTTAAACACTTGTTTGATCATCATTTTTTCTGACATGATACCATTCCCTTCTCAAACAGAAGATAGGTCTCTCCCGATATGTTGCCAGACCATCTTAAGAGGATGTGAACATATGTGATGAGGTCGTTCGTCCATCGTTTGCTGTGCCGGATGTTGGCGGGGCCGGGCTGAAGCCCGGCTTACCAAATCTTAACCATGATTGGGCATGGTTGATGCATGTCGCATTACATCCGCCCACATATTTCCGGTGCAACCATATATTTCACTGTCAATCTGGCACAGGCGGGCAGCCGGTTATTGACGGACGAAATCCTGCGCCTGCGCGAGGCTGTGCGCGCAACACGGGCTGACAGGCCGTTTCATATTAATGCGTGGGTGGTTTTACCCGATCACATGCATACGGTTTGGACCTTGCCAGCGGGTGATTGCGATTATTCAACCCGGTGGGGTTCAATCAAGGCGCGCTTTACTATCAGTCTGCGTAAGGCGGGCTTAAGCCCGCCAGCCGATTTACCAACCGTGCAAAAGGGGCGGTATGCCGGGCTTAAGCCCGGCCTACGGGTGCAAAAACGCGAAGCTGCCATCTGGCAGCGGCGGTTTTGGGAGCATCACATCCGTAATAAAACCGATTACGACGCACATATCCGCCATTGCTGGTATGACCCGGTAAAACACGGGCTCGTCAACCGCCCCGAAGACTGGTCCTATTCATCCATCCACCGCGACATGGCAGAAGGGTTATATCAAGCCGCGTAAATGCCCCCTGCCCTTCACCGCGTAAACTTCTTGTGTTTCAACCGCTTCGGCTCCAACGCATCCGCCCCAAGACGGCGCTTCTTGTCTTCCTCGTAATCCGCAAAATTACCCTCAAACCATTCCACATGCGCCCCGCCTTCAAACGCCAGAATATGGGTGCAAATACGATCAAGAAAAAACCGGTCGTGCGAGATCACCACCGCGCAACCGGCGAAATCCACCAGCGCATCTTCCAAGGCCCTGAGCGTCTCAACATCAAGATCATTGGTCGGCTCATCGAGCAAAAGTACATTCCCGCCCTCTTTCAAAAGCCGCGCCATATGCACCCGGTTGCGCTCGCCCCCCGACAAAAGCTTCATCGTTTTTTGCTGATCGCCGCCCTTGAAGTTGAACGATGAGCAATAGGCCCGCGAATTGACCTGCGCGTCGCCCAGCACAATAATCTCGGCCCCGCCGGTGATCGCCTCCCACACCGTCTCATTATCCTTCAGATCATCGCGCGACTGATCCACATATGATAATTTCACCGTATCGCCATATTCAATCTCGCCCGCATCCGGCTCTAACTGCCCGGTGAGCATCCGAAACAGCGTTGATTTACCCGCGCCGTTGGGGCCGATGACGCCAACAATCCCCCCCGGCGGCAATGAAAAATCAAGCCCTTCAATCAGTTGCTTATCGCCCAGATGTTTCGCCAAGCCGCTGACCTCAATCACCTTAGAGCCAAGGCGCGGCCCGCCCGGGATGACGATCTGCGCCCGCGAGAGTTTTTCACGCTCCGATTGCCCCGCCAGTTCATTATAGGCGTTGATCCGGGCTTTTTGTTTGGCCTGACGCGCTTTAGCCCCCTGACGCATCCATTCCAGCTCGCGCTCAAGGGTGTTTTGCTTGGATTTATCCTCGCGCTTTTCCTGCGCCAGCCGTTTGGCCTTCTGCTCAAGCCAGGCGGAATAATTGCCCTCATAGGGGATGCCCCGGCCCCGGTCCAATTCAAGGATCCAACTGGTGATGTCATCCAAGAAATAGCGGTCATGGGTGACGATCAGGATGGTGCCTTTGTACGCCATCAGATGCTGCTGCAGCCAGGCGATGGTTTCAGCATCCAAATGGTTGGTCGGCTCATCCAGCAACAGCATTTCCGGCGCCTCAAGCAACAGCCTGCACAACGCCACCCGGCGGCGCTCCCCGCCCGAAAGTGAGCTGACCTCGGCATCATCCGGCGGACAGCGCAGCGCTTCCAAAGACACATCAACCTGCGCATCCAAATCCCACAGGTTTTCCGCGTCAATCTGATCTTGTAACGCCGCCATCTCATCGGCTGTCTCATCGGAATAATTCATCGCCAGTTCATTGAACCGGTCCAGCTTGGCCTGCTTGGTCGCCACCCCCAGCATGACATTGCCGCGCACATTCAGGTTTTCATCCAGCGCCGGCTCCTGCGGCAGATACCCCACCTTTGCGCCTTCCGCCGCCCAGGCCTCGCCGGTGAAATCCGTATCCAACCCGGCCATGATCTTCATCAAGGTCGATTTACCCGCGCCGTTAACCCCGACAACGCCAATCTTCACCCCGGGCAAAAAGCTCAGGTGAATATCTTCAAAGCATTTCTTACCGCCCGGATAGGCCTTTGAGACGCCCTGCATGTGGTAAACATATTGATAGGCTGCCATGGTTTACTGCTCCGTTTGGATGATCCGATTTGCAAGACCCGCTGATAACAATAGCGGCGGGCGGGGGCAATGCCTCTTGGATTACCGCCCACAGAACGCATTATCACGGCAAAACTATCCTTGTGGTTGTGTAAATTGCCCTCATCTATTCTTTTTCCTTGATTTATTGAAAACACTGCCCCATATCGTGCCTTGCGACGTTACCACTATCGACCATCTGCTGCTTTCAAGGCTCAGTACACTCGATCTTGCACTGACTAGCCGGGCTGCCGCACAATGCGGGTAGCATGAAGTAGGAGTAAAACGGATGGCCAATGGCACCGTAAAATGGTTTAATTCAACCAAAGGTTATGGCTTTATCGCACCCGATGGTGGCGGAAAAGACGTATTTGTACACATTTCAGCAGTTGAGCGCGCCGGTCTGACCGGTCTGGCCGACGACCAGAAAGTGACATTTGACATTGAAGCAGGCCGCGACGGCCGCGAATCAGCGTCAAACATCGTACTGGCATAAGCCACACGAACAGAATTCGGAATTGGGCCCTGTCACAGGGCCCTTTTTCATTTTTGGGCGCATCTCTCGGGGCAAAACTGCCGCCCGAGTGCCGGGCAGCGCCTGCCCGTGGGTTGGCGCAGCAACATTTGTGCTCTGCCCCTTTATCTTAGTCAAGCACATCCCTTCCTCTGAACGATGCGCACACCTCACCAA
>CAZZKL010000126.1:0-8803 GCA_964655135.1 uncultured Roseovarius sp.
GCATTTTCATCTCGAACGGGGAAACCTGGGCGCATCAGCGGCGCATTATTGATCCGGCATTCGAGGGTGGGCGCCTGCGTATTGTCTTTCCGGCGATGTGGGACAGCGGCATGGCGGCGGTTGAACGGCTGGGCAAGCTCGCAGGCGAGGGTCCGGTCGAGGTCGAGGCCCAGACCAGCCATCTGGCGATGGATGTGATCTTTCGCACGCTGTTCTCTGTCCCGATCGAGCACGAGATTGCCGCCGCCGCTTTCGCCACCTTTCGGGACCACCAAAACGCCCAGCCCGTCGCCAATATCACCGCCGTGCTTCCCCTGCCTAAATGGTTTCCGCGCTTTCATTCACGCAAGACCCGCGAAACAGCAACCATTATCCGCGACCTTATTGGCCAGCTTTGCGATCAGCGCGCCGCCGAGATTGCCGCCGGAACCGCACCCGATGACCTTGCCACCAAGATAATGACCACGCCGGACCCTGAAACGGGCGAGGTTTTCAGGCGCGAAGAGATGATTGATCAGGTGGCGATCTTTTTTCTCGCTGGCCATGAAACCTCGGCCGCTGCCCTTGCATGGGCGCTGTATTTGCTGGCGCGCTATCCTGACTGGCAAGAAAGACTGGCGGACGAGGCAAAGATTGCCTTTGATCCTGATAAAATCTACTTTTCAACCCTGTCCAAACTGAAAAAATCCCGCGCCGTGTTTCGTGAGGCAATGCGGCTTTATCCACCCGTACCGATGTTCGTGCGAGAGGCCGCCCGCCCCGAGATTTTCCGCAAACGTGCGGTCAAGCCCGGCAGCCAAGTGGTGATCAGCCCATGGCATCTGCACCGCCATGAACGCCTGTGGGAACGCCCGGATGAATTTGATCCGGGGCGGTTTGAAACCAAAAACGGTAAGGAATGTTTGCGTAACGCCTATATCCCGTTTTCAGCAGGCGCGCGGGTTTGCCCCGGCTCTGCCTTTGCCATGGCCGAAGGCACCCTGCTTTTGTCGATGTTGGTACGCGCTTTTCGCTTTGAGCGCATAGACGGGTGCGACCCAATGCCAGTCGCGCATCTGACGGTGCGGGCCGCCGATGGTATTTATCTGCGTGTAACCCTGCGTGCGCATATGTCTGAAAAGGAAGTGGAGTCATGAACAAAACTCTCCAGTCCGCCCGCCTCTCAGCCTGGCCTTATTGGATGACCATAACCTTTGTGCCCCTTGTGGTACTAGCGGTGGCGCAAGGCGGCTGGTATATCTTGTTGATTCCGTTTTATGGCTGGGTTTTGATGCCACTGCTGGACATGGTTCTGGGTAAAAACCTGCGCAACCCGGACCCCAACACGCCGGACAAAGAGCTGTTCTGGTTCCGGCTACTGACCTGGGTTTGGTTCCCGATCCAGTTCTGTCTGGTCTTTGGTGCGCTCTATTATCTGAGCCATTTTGGCAGCTATCCCTGGTATGAGGTCCTTGGCATTATGTTTGGAATTGGTGTGACAACCGGCGTTGTCGGCATCGTTTACGCGCATGAACTCATGCACAAGGCAAGCCGGTTTGAGCGCCATCTGGGTGATTTGTTGCTGGCGCTTGTGCTGTACGGACATTTTCGCACCGAACATCTTTTGGTGCATCACCCATGGGTCGGCACCCCGCGCGACACAGTAACCGCGCGCTATAACGAAGGCTTCCACCGCGCGTTTTTTCGTATCTTGCACCAAGGGCCGGGGTCAGCTTGGCGTGCCGAGCGTGCAATGCTGGCGCGGCGCAACCGCTCGGTTTTTCACCCCTCCAACCCGATCTGGAAATATCTGGTACTGGCGACAATCATGCTGGCACTTGCCTTTATTATCGGTGGCTGGTTTGCGGTTGGGTTGTTTGTCTTTCAGGCCTTCATTGCTATCTGGCAACTTGAGTTGACCAATTACGTCGAGCATTATGGGTTGACGCGCAAATATCTGGGCAACGGGAAATACGAGCCGGTAGGCCTGCACCATTCCTGGGATTCAGCGCATCATGTGTCGGGGCTTTTGCTGATCAACCTGCAACGCCACGCCGACCACCACATCAACCCGATGCGCCGCTTTCCGCTGTTGCAGATCTATGATCAAAGCAAAGTGCCACAACTGCCCACCGGATATCCGCCGATGACATTCATGGCGATGATACCACCGGTGTGGCGGCGGGTATTTAATCCGAAGGTGCGTGCATGGCGGCAACAGTTTTACCCCGAAATTGAAGATTGGGGTCCGTATAAAACCTGGGACAACCCAGTGCCAAAAGGGGCGGGTTAGGCCCGCATGGTTAGCGGTGGCGTTGGGTCAGGATCGGCCAGTGCAAAAGCACAAAGCCCAGATATCCTCCAATCCAAGCCCCGGCTGACAGCCGCAGAGGCCAGTCCGGGGTGGGGACCATTCCGGCGATTACCCGCAGAACGACGGCTGTGAGAACCAAGATGAAAACGCCCGTTACCTTGTGCGTGGCACGCGGTGCGCGTCCGCCGTGGGCAAGCCCGGTGCGCGACATCACCGCCAGTGTCATCACGCCAATCGCCCCAGCCATCCACAGGTGTTGCGCCTCAAGGCTTGGAATCACCTCCACTCCCAACACCGGTAAGCCGAGGGCCAGAAAGCCCAACGGGACAAAGCCATATCCCACATGCAAGATCCAAAGAAGCGGCTCAGCCCGGGTATGCCACCCCTGCCAGCGCGACAGGCGCACCACATGGGCCAGACCCGCGCCAAGACCAAGAACCGCAGTGGCCAAGTGCAGCGGCGCGATGATCCAGGCTAGCAAACTGATCACACTTATCGCCACCGCCAGCCGGTCGATTGCTCCAAAAGGTGCGGGGCGATGGGGCAGGTTTTGTTTGACAAACCAGCTACGGCTGAAGCTTGGAACAATCCGGCCGCCAACAAGGGTGATCATCATCACACCAACCGCAAGCCCAATCCGCAAACCCATGCCGTCGCCACCACGCCCCGACCGAAACTCAGTCAGGTGAAACATCCCGTTTGCTGCGAGGAACACGGCGAGCAGCGCAAGCAATGGCAGATTGCGCCAGGCTTTGCCGGTCAAAACCTCACGCCCGAGGGCCAGTAGCAAAACCAAAGGTAAAGCCAGATCCATCAGCGCTGCGACCAGCGGCGAAAGATACGCCGAAAAAGCAATCCCGACCCGGCCCAAAATCCAAAGCATCGCAAGGCCGAAAAGCGGCCAGCCCAGATTGGGCAACTGCCCCGTCCAGTTTGGTATTGCCATCAACAAGTACCCGGCCATAACCGCGCCCAAATAGCCAAACAACATCTCATGGGCGTGCCATGACACCGGATCAAACCGCGACATCACAACCGGCCAGCCCGAAAGCATGGCCAACCAGCCAGCCATAGCGATTGCCGCCCAAAGCCCTGCCAAAAGGAAAAATGGGCGGTAGCCATAGGCCAAAACCGCTGGCCCGTTCCAGTCGCGGACCCGTTGCGAGGCATTGCTCAAAGGCTTGCGGGGTTTCATCACGCAGGTTTCGACACAGGTTTCGACACAGGTTTCGACACAGGGCGCGCGCTAAGCGCCGGGTTCGGTTGGCATGACGCTTTGGACCCAATCAAGGATCGCCTGTTTTTCGGCTGGAAGCGTGGTTGCAACGCCTCCGGCAAAGGCTTCAAAGGCGTCCAGATTTGCACTGCTAATACCGACCAGAACTGGCACGCCAAGCCCAAGGGCGGCTCCGATTGCGCCGCGAAAACCCCGGCCTGCCACCTCTTCGGGGCCAAACTTGTTGAGGATAAACAACTGAACGCCTTCAAGTGGCTGCTTTTCCACCTCATTCACCGCACGCGCAATCGCACCGGGGTCAAGTTTGCAGGCATCTGATCCTTCACCCAAATCCTGGGTGATCGGAATGATCAGCCCTTCAGGCAACACCCGAACCGCCATATCACAAGCGCAAGAGGGGTCTTCTTCGTCTTCAAGCACCTTGACGATACCAGTAAGTTTTGCCTCTTGCGCCAGTAAAAAAGCCGCAACGGCCGAGATTAACCGGTCGGTTTCTCCCCGTTCTGTTGAGCTGACGACTGCAATTCTCATATTTTTTCCCCTTTGTGCGTATCCCCAGACCAATCCGCCCCGCGTGCACTTTTTAAAAATCCGTCAGACAGACGCACATCTTTTGCTGCATCCTGCACACCGGATGCAAGCCCGGCCCCATCAAGTGCGCCATCAAGTCGCTGGCGGAAAAGCCGGCAAATCTGCGCGAAACCCTGAGAATGCGGTGACAGGCGCAGGGCCGAAACCCCAGCTTCAGACAAAGCCTCGATTTGAAACGCAGCACAAGCATAGGAATCTGATAGGGTCTGCACGCCATTCATTGCCAAAAAGGGCTGGTCCTCCAAGGTGCTGACACGCAGGCCGTCGGGGTCGTCCTCGCAGGCGAAAAGGCAATTATCCTTGGCGCGTCCATGCAAGCGCGCGTGATAGCAACGCCCGGAAATGGCCAAGGGCAGACGCCCGTAACCCCAGACCTCGACCGCAACGCCCAGATCGGCCGCACAACGTGCCAAAACCGTGACCGATTGCAACGTCAGTTCCGGCGGCAGGCAGATACGCGTTGCCCCCAACCGCGCCAGCCATTCCAGCGTGCCTTCGTTATAGACATTGACCAACGGCCCGACCGAGAATGCAGCGCCCCCGGGCAGGCTCGCCAGCGCGGTCAGGTCATTGACCTCAACCTCAACCCCCATTTCGGCCAACTCCCCGGTCATCTTGCGCTCGCGTTTCAGCGTCACCAGCGCCAGCGACGTCAAGGCGACCTGTTTACCCGCAACTTGCAGGGCCTCAATCGCTTCGGGGATGCGGGCGCCATAAAACGGCAGACGTTTTGAGCAGACAAGTTCGCCCAGCACCACGCGCTCAATTGGCGCCTGCGCCATACCTGCATAAAACGCGGCCCATTCGTCGCTTTTCCAGAAAAACTGGTTCGGGCCAATGGTTAGCTCCATAGGGGTCAGGCCCATCCGATCACCTCCACGTCTTTTTGTAGGCGCCAGTGGTCGCGGCTTGCCCTTCGGTGAGACGCGCGAGCATGCCCTGCGGCATTGGCTGCCCAGCCTCGAGTGCATCCACGGCGGCGCGGAAATTGCGCACCACCTGCGCCACATAAGAACGCGACCGTTGGCGGCCCTCGATCTTTAACGCCGTTACCCCGGCCTTGGCCAATTGTGGAATCAGCTGTTCGGCGTTCAGTGAAACCGGGTCTTCAAACAGGTGTCCCTGCTTATCGCCCGCATTAAAACAACCCTTGCACAGGGTCGGATAGGGTGCAGGCTCGCCGCGCCCGACGCGGTGGATGGTATAACCGCCAAGCTGCGCATCCAGTTGCCCGGCATCCTCATAGTATTTCACATGGCTGGGCGGCGAACAAACGCCGTGCATATTGGGCGACTTGCCGGTCACATAGGACGATAGCGAACAGCGCCCCTCGGCCATCACGCAAAGACCACCGAAAACGAAAACCTCGGTTTCCACCTTGGTTTCCGCGTTGATCATAGCGATCTCTGGCACCGACAGAACCCGCGGCAGCACCACGCGTTTGATGCCAAATTCGGCCTGATAGAAATTTATAATATCGGCATTGGCGGCAGCGGCCTGCACCGATAGGTGGCGGCGCATATCAGGGTGGTGCGTTGCCGCATATTCCAAAAGCCCCGGATCGGCCAGAATGATGGCATCGGCCCCGGATCCGGCAGCGTCGCGCACAGCCGCATGCCAAAGGGCTTCGTCGCCTGCGCGCGGATAGGTGTTGATGGCAATCAGCACCTTGACTCCATGCTGATGCGCGAACGCCACGCCTTCGCGCATTTCGTCGCGGTCAAAATTGAGCCCCGGAAAGTTGCGCGCATTGGTTTCATCGGCAAAGCCGCAATAGACGGTATGAGCACCCGCCTTCACCGCCGCGCGCAAAGCCGCAGGCGTCCCCGCAGGGCAAACGATTTCCATTACCATGCGGGCTCCTTGGGACGCGACAGGCTAACACCCGTGTGCCGCTCCGCCAGCGCAATCAGGCGTGTGAGAGGGGCTGCGAGTGGGCCGGAAAGGGCCGATACTTCGCCCGCCAAATCAAGCTCGGCATCATCCACCGCATTGCGCAGGGCAAGGGCCGCACTCGTATCGCCCTCGATCACCAGATCACGTGAGAAAAATAGCGCATCGCCATCATATGCCCCGTGCACCAGCCCCAAAAGTGCCGCAAGCGGTCCAGCAATGCGGGCATCCACCGTGACCGATTTACGGGTTACCTTTACTTCGGGATCCCCGCTGCGTGGGGCAAGGTTGATGACAAAGGGCAGATCCGTAGGGTCGAGCGCAAAACTGGCATTGCCATATTCACCAAGGCGGCGAATCATCGCAGGATGGGTGCGGGCAATCCGGCGCGCATAGGCCGTCAGCGCCAACGACAAGGGGCCAAGTGGCAACACCCGAATAGCACGCGCCAGCGCCGATGGAAAAACAGGGATCAGCCCCGCATTATTCATTTCAACCTCGGGCACAGGTAATCCTTTTAGGCAAATCCGACTTTCAGCCTTGGTATGCCGAGATTGGGGTCAGGAAATTGACGATCGTCAATTTAGCCGCGCTTCTTTGCTGTTAAGTGGCGCAATACTCAGAACAGGAGCAGATTTATCCGCGATTTCCCCCCCTTTGCCAGCTTACGCAGCTTTCTCGATTGGTGCGATGAAACTGACCAGTTGAAGGTGCTGTCCGAGTCCGTTGCGCTTCGTCATCAAATGACCGCCCTGCACCGCGCGGTGTTAGAAGCGAACGGGCCGGTGCTGCGATTCAATCAGCCTATGCAGGAGGGCGACCGTATGGCCATGCCCGTCGTGGTCAATCTTTTTGGCACGCCTGAACGGGTGGCCGCAGGTCTTGGCGTAAGCCTCGCGCATCTTGATGAGCTGGGCGAATTTCTGGCTGCCCTCAGAACACCCAGCCCACCAGACGGGCTGCGCGATGCGCTGTCGCGCTGGCCGATGCTGAAGGCGGCACTGACAACGCGGCCAAAAATCATAAAAAAAGCCCCGGTGCAGGATGTGGTTCATAAAGGGGACGCCGTCGATTTGGGGCAGATACCAGTGCAAACCCACTGGCCCGGCGACGCCGCCCCTTTGATCACATGGCCTGTGGTTCTGACACGACCTGAAAACAGCGAGATTGCGGATATCAGGCGTTATAATGCTGGGGTTTACCGGGCACAGGTGCTTGGGCGCGACCGGCTTATCCTGCGTTGGCTGCCCCATCGCGGCGGGGCGGCACATCACCGGGGTTGGGCGGCGAAGGGCGTGAAAATGCCCGTTGCAATTGCGTTGGGTGCGGATCCGGCAACCTTGCTGTCCGCCGCACTCCCCTTGCCCGAAACCGTGTCCGAGCTTAGCTTCGCCGGGGTCTTTTCCGGTGCGCGTCCACGTTTGGTTGCAGCCAAAACCGTGCCGCTCATGGTTCCAGCAGATGCCGAGATCATCCTCGAAGGCTGGGTTAGCCCGGATGAGACCGCCCCCGAAGGCCCCTTTGGTGATCATACCGGGTATTACAACGCCGCCGAACCCTTTCCTGTGATGCAGATCACCGCCATAACCCATCGGCGCGACCCCCTGTATCTGTCTACCTACACCGGCCGTCCCCCGGACGAGCCAGCCATTATCGGCGAGGTATTCAATCGTCTGGTCCTGCCAGCGATGCGCGCACAAATCCCTGAGATCAAGGACCTCTGGTTGCCGCCTGCCGCCTGCTCCTACCGGATCGCGGTGATTAGCATCAACAAGAGGTACCCAGGACAGGCGCGACGGGTGATGATGGCGCTTTGGGGGATGCTGGCTCAGTTTAGCTATACCAAGATGATCGTGGTGGTGGATGATGATATTGACCCCAGAAACTGGGATGACATCGCCTGGGCCATAGCGACACGCATGGACCCGGGACGCGATGTGATGGTGCTAAAGGAAACACCGATGGATTACCTAGATTTTGCATCCCCTCAACCGGGATTGGCGGGAAAGCTGGGCATTGATGCCACCACCAAAATAGGCGCGGAAACCAACCGCGAGTGGGGAAAAGTGATGTCTACCGCACCTGAGGACGCCTCGTTTGCCGCCGATTTCATCGCCCGCAATATGCCGGAGTTGGGGTTATGAGCGCGCGCGTAGTGCTGGGCATCGCCGGCGCCTCGGGGGCGGCTTTGGGCCTGTCTGTGGCGCGGCAATTGGTGGAAATGGACGTCGAGGTGGACCTTGTCACCAGCAAGGCGGCCGAACGCACCCTGACCACTGAATGCGGCCACGATGCTATTGAAAAGCTGCATTCGTTCGTGTCGCAGGTGCATTCAATAGAAGATATTGGAGCCTCGATCGCCTCAGGTTCAACCCCTGTTTCGGGCATGATCGTCGCTCCATGCTCTATGCGCAGCCTTGCAGCAATAGCCAATGGGCTTGACGACAATCTCCTAACTCGCGCCGCCAGCGTGCAACTCAAGGAACGTCGCAAACTGGTCCTGATGACGCGCGAAGCTCCGTTGACGTTGGCCCATCTGCGCAACATGACCTCGGCCACCGAAATGGGCACAATCATCCTGCCACCCGTGCCAGCTTTTTACTTGGCTCCAGGCTCATTAGCCGAAATCACCGACCAGATAGCAGCGCGCGCCATCGACCTGATAGAAATTGCTAAACCGATTGCAAAGTCTTGGAAACAAATTGGCTAATTGGGGGGCTGCCGCAAAGTATTCTTAAAGCGTTTCGAGAAAAACTTGAATCACGAGTTTTTATTGAAGCGCCCGCAAC
>CAZZKL010000127.1:0-8627 GCA_964655135.1 uncultured Roseovarius sp.
GGTCTATGATGGCGGCTCCAGCCATTTGCCGGTGAAGGTCAACCCCGCGGGTGTGATCCCGGCGATCTTTGCCAGCTCGCTGTTGCTGCTGCCAACCACGATCAGCGCGTTTTCGGGCGCGCAAACCGGGCCGGTCATGTCGTTGCTTTTGGCGTATTTCGGCCCCGGACAGCCGCTTTATCTGTTGTTCTTCGTGACGATGATCGTATTTTTCGCTTATTTCTATACCTACAACGTGGCGTTCAAGCCCGAGGAAGTGGCCGATAACCTCAAAAACCAGAACGGCTTTGTGCCCGGTATTCGGCCGGGTAAAAAGACCGCTGAATATCTGGAATATGTGGTGACGCGGGTTTTGGTGCTTGGCTCAGGCTATCTGGTGATTGTGATGCTGCTGCCCGAGATTTTGCGCTCGCAGTTTGCCATTCCGTTTTATTTTGGCGGCACATCGGTTCTTATTGTTGTGTCGGTGACAATGGACACCATCCAGCAAATACAATCGCATCTGCTGGCGCATCAATATGAGGGCCTGATTGAAAAGTCGCAATTAAGCGGTAAAGGTAAGAAGCGCTCTCGCAGAAAAGGATCAAGTCGTAAATGAATATCATCCTACTGGGACCGCCCGGCGCGGGCAAAGGCACACAGGCGCATCTTTTGGTGGAAAACCGCAATATGATTCAGCTTTCAACCGGCGATATGCTGCGCGAGGCCAAGGATAGCGGCACTGAGATGGGCAAACGGGTGGCCGAGGTCATGGCGCGTGGCGATCTGGTGACGGATGAGATTGTGATCGGGCTGATCCGTGAGAAATTGCAGGGCGACAAGGCTGGCGGCTTTATCTTTGATGGTTTCCCGCGCACGCTGGCGCAGGCCGATGCGCTGGGCGCGTTGCTGGCGGAAAACGGCGAGACGCTGGATGCGGTGGTTGAGATGCAGGTGGATGATGAGGCGCTCGTGAGCCGGATCACCGCGCGGTCAACCTGTGCCAACTGTGGTGAGGTTTATAATGACCTGTCCAAGCCGCCGCCTAGCAGTGGCGTGTGCAGCAAATGCGGTGAGAGCGCCGGGTTTATCCGCCGGGCCGATGACAATGAAGAAGCGCTGCGCAACCGGCTGATGGAATATTACAAGAAAACCTCGCCTCTGATTGGCTATTTCTACGCCAAGGGCCTGCTCAAATCGGTCAATGGGTTGGGCGAAATTGCCGAGGTGCAGGCCGAGATTGATAAAGTGTTGGGGTAAAGCCGATGGCATTGGGCAGGATTTTGGGCATCGCGGCAACGCTGGCTTTGATCGCCGCGCCTGTAACTGCCGAGACGTTCTTTTTGTCTGTGCCGGGCCTTTGTGATGACCCGGGCGAAGGGATCGAGCTGGCCGATGCGATTTATCTGACCAAGACCGGGCTGGATGGCCATAGCTTTGGCTGCGAATGGCCTTCAAATGCAGGCCGCAAGGTTTTGCGGGGTGAATGGTCGGTGACCACCAAGGCGCAATGCTCAAATGGCACAGGAAGCTGGCAGGCCGAGTTTGAGATCGTCAACCAAGAGGATGGCACATTGCGGGTATTCCAATCCACGGGCGGCATTTCCCCGGTGGTGTTTTACCGTTGCGAGGGCTGAGGCCCGGCGGGTTCACGGCAAGGGGTTGACGGCCCGTTAAAATCACCCTAACCAGCCCTATCTCGTAAGAGAATATGATTCCCCGCGCGGGTCGCGCCCGCAAGGAATTGATCACCTGAATTCAGCTGCGGCCCGAAGCGAAAACGCCTCGGGCTTACGTTGTGAAAAAAGGGTCTGGCATTACGGACCCGCAACGAAAAGGAAGATAAAACGTGGCACGTATTGCTGGCGTAAACATCCCGACCCATAAGCGGGTTCCGATCGCCCTGACATATATCACCGGAATTGGCCATTCGACCGCCAAAGCCATCTGTGAAGCCGTGAAAATCGACGCCGCGCGTCGGGTGAATGAGCTGAGCGATGCCGAGGTTCTGTCGGTGCGCGAATATATTGACGCCAATGTTCAGGTTGAAGGCGATTTGCGCCGTGAGACCCAGATGAACATCAAACGCCTGATGGATCTGGGCTGTTACCGGGGTCTGCGCCATCGTCGCAACCTGCCGGTTCGTGGCCAGCGCACCCATACCAACGCACGCACCCGCAAAGGCCCTGCAAGGGCTATTGCCGGCAAGAAGAAATAAGGGAGGGCATCAGATATGGCACGCGATACCAAACGCACCAAAAAGAAGGTCTCCAAGAACA
Source organism: uncultured Roseovarius sp. (assembly GCA_964655135.1). Lineage (GTDB taxonomy): Bacteria > Pseudomonadota > Alphaproteobacteria > Rhodobacterales > Rhodobacteraceae > Roseovarius. The sequence goes on from CAZZKL010000127.1 coordinate 2,259, forward strand.
TCGCCACTGGCGTTGCTCATGTGAACTCATCCTTCAACAACACTAAAATCCTGATCTCGGACGTGCAGGGCAATGCAATCGCCTGGTCCTCGGCTGGCACATGTGGCTTCAAAGGCTCGCGTAAATCGACGCCTTATGCGGCGCAGATGGCGGCAGAGGATGTTGGCAAGAAGGCCCAAGAGCACGGTATGCGCACGCTGGAAGTGGAAGTGCAGGGGCCGGGCTCTGGCCGCGAAAGCGCTTTGCGGGCGCTGGCGGCTGTTGGCTTTAACATCACCTCAATCCGCGATGTGACGCCGATGGCGCATAATGGCTGCCGCCCGCCGAAACGCCGCCGGGTATAAGCATATTTTTGTTTTGGGGCTTGCGACCTGATCGCTGGCCCCTGAATTTCCAATGATTTTAACCTCGGGCGTCTTGCCCTTCGGACATGAGGACAAGACAGGAATGGAGGGACACATGATCCATAAAAACTGGGCTGAACTGATCAAGCCGACACAACTGGACGTCAAGCCGGGTAAAGATCCGGCGCGTCAGGCAACCGTCGTGGCCGAACCGCTGGAGCGCGGTTTTGGCCTGACCATGGGCAACGCGCTGCGTCGGGTGCTTATGGGCTCGTTGCAGGGGGCTGCGATCACAAGCGTACAGATCGATAACGTGCTGCACGAGTTTTCATCTGTGGCGGGCGTGCGTGAAGACGTGACCGATATTGTGCTGAACCTGAAGGGTGTGAGCCTGAGCATGGAAGTTGAAGGGCCCAAGCGGCTTTCTGTCAGCGCCAAAGGGCCGGGCGTTGTGACCGCGGCAGATATCAACGATAGCGCGGGCATTGAAATTCTCAATAAGGATCATGTGATCTGTCACCTTGATGATGGTGCTGATCTGTTCATGGAACTGACGGTGAATACCGGCAAGGGCTATGTGGCGGCGGATAAGAATAAGCCCGAGGATGCGCCAATAGGCCTGATCCCGGTGGATGCGATTTATTCGCCGATCAAGAAGGTAAGCTATGACGTGCAGCCCACCCGCGAGGGGCAGGTGCTGGATTATGACAAGCTGACCATGAAGGTTGAGACCGATGGCTCGATCACGCCGGATGATGCGGTGGCGTTTGCCGCGCGGATCATCCAAGATCAGTTGAGCATCTTTGTGAACTTCGATGAGCCGGAAGCGGCGGGTCGTGAGGATGAAGAGGACGGGCTTGAGTTTAATCCGCTCTTGCTGAAGAAGGTGGATGAGCTGGAACTGTCGGTGCGCTCGGCCAACTGTCTGAAGAACGACAATATCGTGTATATTGGCGATCTCATTCAGAAAACCGAGGCCGAGATGCTGCGCACGCCGAACTTTGGCCGCAAGTCTTTGAACGAGATCAAGGAAGTGCTTTCGGGCATGGCCTTGCATTTGGGCATGGACGTTGAAGATTGGCCACCCGATGATATTGAGGATCTGGCCAAGAAGTTTGAAGATGCGTTCTGAATAACCGGTAGGCCGGGCTTAAGCCCGGCTTACGCCCCATTTTAAAGGTGGGGAAAATGCCCGGGATGCCGGGGACTATATGGGCACATGCCCCAAGGAGAGCGGCTGACACGCATCAGACCGCCGGACAAAGCAAAATAGAAGTTATGGAGTAAGAAAATGCGTCACGCACGAGGCTACCGCCGCCTGAACCGTACCCATGAGCACCGCAAGGCGCTGTGGGCCAACATGGCCGGCTCATTGATTGAACATGAACAGATCAAAACCACATTGCCCAAGGCCAAAGAACTGCGCCGGGTGATTGAAAAGCTGATCACGCTGGGCAAACGCGGCGATCTGCACGCGCGCCGTCAGGCCCGGGCTCAGCTTAAGCAAGATCAGTATGTGGCGAAACTGTTTGATATTCTTGGCCCCCGCTACAAAGAACGTCAGGGCGGTTACGTCCGGGTTCTGAAGGCTGGCTTTCGCTATGGCGATATGGCCCCGATGGCGATCATTGAATTTGTCGATCGTGATACGGATGCCAAAGGTGCCGGTGATAAGGCGCGTGTGGCTGCTGAAGAAGCCGCTGCCGAATAAGAATATCCCGGGTCTTTCCGGTTTGCTGAACCCTGCCCAATATCGGGTGGGGTTTTTGCTTTTTTGGCCCGAGGAAACGTGTATTCTACGGCTCTGTTGACCAAGTGGAACCGCTTTGATGGCCGATCTTTTTGATAGCGCAGCCGGGCAGGTGCCTGACGCTGGCCCGAGGCCGCTGGCGGACCGTATGCGGCCCAAAAAGCTGGCCGATGTGATTGGGCAGGATCAGGTGCTGGGGCCGGAGGCACCGTTGGGGGTGATGCTGGCCTCGGGCAGCCTTGGCTCATTGGTTTTCTGGGGGCCGCCCGGCGTGGGCAAGACCACCATAGCGCGGCTGTTGGCCGATGAAACCGACCTGCATTTTATCCAGATCAGTGCAATTTTTACCGGCATGGCCGAGCTGAGGCGGGTGTTTGAGGAGGCCCGGCTCAGGCGCAGCAATGGCAAGGGGACGCTGCTGTTTGTCGATGAAATACACCGTTTCAACAAGGCGCAGCAGGACGGGTTTTTGCCGCATATGGAGGATGGCACCATTCTGTTGGTCGGGGCCACCACTGAAAACCCGAGCTTTGAGTTGAACGCGGCGCTGCTGAGCCGGGCGCAGGTTTTGGTGCTGGAGCGGCTTGATCTGGCACATCTTGAGAGGCTGGCGCAGCGGGCCGAGAAGATGCTGGAGCGTGCCTTGCCACTGGACGGCCCGGCGCGCGAGGCGCTGCTGGAGATGGCCGATGGCGATGGCCGGGCGCTGCTTAACCTGATTGAGCAGGTGGCCGCGTGGAAGGTTGAGGGCAAGCTGGACACAGACGCCCTGAGCACGCGATTGATGAAGCGGGCGGCGAAGTACGATAAGGGCGGCGAGGAGCATTACAATCTGATCAGTGCCTTGCATAAATCGGTGCGCGGGTCAGACCCGGATGCCGCCCTTTACTGGTTTGCACGGATGCTGGAGGGCGGTGAAGACCCGCGCTATCTGGCGCGCCGGATTACCCGGATGGCGGTTGAGGATATTGGGCTGGCCGATCCTCAGGCGCAGGGGATTTGCCTGCAGGCGTGGGAAACATACGAGCGGCTGGGCAGCCCTGAGGGGGAATTGGCGCTGGCGCAGGCGGTGACTTATCTGGCGTTGGCGCCGAAATCAAATGCGGGCTATGTGGCCTATAAGGCGGCGCGCAAAGAGGCCAAAAGAACCGGGTCCGAGCCGCCGCCAAAACATATTCTGAATGCGCCAACCAAGCTGATGAAAGATCAGGGGTATGGCAAGGATTACGCCTATGATCATGACGCGGAAGATGGGTTTTCGGGGCAGAATTACTTCCCCGAGGGCCTCAAACGCCCGGTTTTGTATCAGCCGGTAGAGCGCGGATTTGAGCGTGAGTTGAAGCGGCGATTGGATTATTTTGTGAAACTTCGGAACCGCCGGACCTGAAGGCGGGCTGATCCGCAAAGCTGGACCGTGCCGTTCTGACCCTAGTTTCACACGCTCAGATTGTTACTACCCTGCAGTGGCATCACCTTCAACTCACCCTCCTGGCGTGCCTTCATCGCCATGGCGGCGGCGTGGCTTGCGGCGGCGGTGGTGAAATAGGGGATCTTGTCATAAAGCGCCACCGAGCGGATTTCGCGGCTGTCTTCCACCGCCTGTGCGCCTTCGGTGGTGTTCATCAGCAGGACAATTTTGCCGTCTTTGAGCTGATCCACCACGTTGGGGCGGCCCTCATAGACCTTGTTGACCACCTCGCAGGGGATCTTGTGTTCTTCCAGAAACGCCGCTGTGCCCCTTGTGGCGATGATGTCAAATCCCAGATCAATCAGGGTTTGCGCGGTCTCAACCAGTTGCGGGGTTTTATCGGCGTCTTTGATTGAGAAAAACACCTTGCCGCTTTCGGGCAGGTCCACGCCCGCGCCCATCAGAGCCTTGAGGAAAGCGCGCGGGAACGACACATCCCAGCCCATCACCTCACCGGTTGAGCGCATCTCGGGGCCAAGGATGGTATCGACGCCGGGGAAGCGGGCGAAGGGCAGCACCGCCTCTTTGACGGAAAACCACGGCATTGCCGGGTCGGCCAGCGTCATCTGATCGGCCATCGGCAGGGTGCCGGGTTTGGCGTCTTTGGGATACGCGCCGCGATGGGGGAAGTTTGAGAGCGGCTCCCCGGCCATCAGACGCGCGGCGATTGCGGCAATGGCGCTGTCGGTGGCTTTGGCGACAAACGGCACCGTGCGACTGGCGCGCGGGTTGACCTCAATCAGGTAAATATCCGCGCCTTTGACGGCAAATTGCACGTTCATCAGGCCCACCACATTAAGCGCCAGCGCGAGGGCCACGGTTTGGCGGCCGATCTCGGCGATGATCTCATCCGAGAGCGTATAGGGCGGGAGTGAGCAGGCGCTGTCGCCGGAATGCACGCCGGCCTCTTCGATGTGTTGCAGGATGCCGGTGACGTGGACCTCTTTGCCGTCGCAAAGCGCGTCGACATCGCATTCAATCGCACCGGAAAGATAGCTGTCGAGCAAAACCGGGCTATCGCCGGACACGACTACGGCCTCGGCGATGTAGCGCTCAAGATGGGCCATATCGCGGACAATTTCCATGGCGCGGCCGCCCAGAACGTAAGACGGGCGAATGACCAGCGGAAAGCCGATATTTTCTGCGATTGCAAGGGCTTGGGCGTCAGTTGAGGCAATGCCATTATGCGGTTGTTTGAGGCCCAACTGATTGACCAACGCCTGAAACCGCTCGCGGTCTTCGGCCAGATCAATCGCATCGGGCGAGGTGCCAAGGATGGGGATGCCCTCATCTTGCAAAGCATTGGCAAGCTTCAGCGGCGTCTGGCCGCCGAATTGTACGATGACGCCGTGCAGGGTGCCGTTTTCCTGCTCAACCCGCAGGATTTCCATCACATGTTCAAAGGTCAGCGGCTCAAAATACAGCCGGTCCGAGGTGTCGTAATCGGTGCTGACGGTTTCGGGGTTGCAGTTGATCATGATCGTCTCATAGCCCGCTTTCGTCAGGGCATAGCAGGCGTGACAGCAGCAATAATCAAACTCGATCCCCTGGCCGATGCGGTTGGGCCCGCCGCCAAGGATCACCACTTTTTTGCGGTCTGAGGGGCGCGCTTCGCATTCGACCTCGCCCATAAGCGGGGCCTCGTAGGTGGAGTACATATAGGGCGTTTGCGCCTCAAATTCGGCGGCGCAGGTGTCAATGCGTTTGAACACGGCGGTGACGCCTTGTGCGTGACGGGCGCGGCGGATGTCGGCTTCGGTGAAGCCGGTGAGGGTGGCGAGGCGGGCGTCAGTGAAGCCCAGCATTTTGAGGGCGCGCAGGCCGGCCTCATCAGTCGGCAGACCCTCCTGCCTCACGGTTTCCTCGGCCTCGACAATCTCGCGGATGCGGGCCAGAAACCACGGGTCATAGGCGGTGGCGGCGTTAATCTCTTCATCCGTCAGGCCGTGGCGCATGGCCTGCGCGATGGTGCGCATCCGGTCAGGTGTCTGTTGTGAAATGGCGCGGGTGACGGCGGCTTTGTCTGGGGCGCCTTCGATCTCAACCTCGTCAAAGCCGGTGAGGCCGGTTTCCATGCTGGCCAGCGCTTTTTGCAGGCTGTCATGGATGGTGCGGCCAATGGCCATGGCCTCACCCACGGATTTCATCGCCGTGGTGAGCGTGGCCTTGGCACCGGGGAACTTCTCAAATGCAAATCGCGGAATTTTAGTCACAACGTAGTCGATTGTCGGCTCAAATGACGCGGGGGTGACCTTGGTGATGTCGTTGTCCAGCTCATCCAGCGTATAGCCCACCGCCAGTTTGGCGGCGATTTTGGCGATGGGAAAACCGGTAGCCTTGGACGCAAGCGCCGAGGAACGGCTGACGCGGGGGTTCATTTCAATCACCACCATGCGGCCATCATCGGGGTTGATCGCCCATTGCACGTTTGAGCCGCCGGTCTCGACGCCAATCTCACGCAAAACGGCAATCGATTGATTGCGCATGATCTGGTATTCTTTGTCGGTCAGGGTCAGCGCCGGGGCCACGGTGATGCTGTCGCCGGTGTGTACGCCCATGGGATCGATGTTTTCGATGGCGCAGACGATGATGGCGTTATCGGCTTTGTCGCGCACCACCTCCATTTCAAATTCTTTCCAGCCCAGCAGGCTTTCGTCGATCAGGATTTGGTTGACCGGCGAGGCATCAAGGCCCGTCTTGCAATAATGCTCATAATCATCGCGGTTATACGCCACGCCGCCGCCGGTGCCGCCAAGGGTAAACGCAGGCCGGATAATCGCGGGCAGGCCGACATAATCGATGGCATT
>CAZZKL010000128.1:0-8512 GCA_964655135.1 uncultured Roseovarius sp.
AACTGAGCCATCCTTGCGCAGCGGATAGGCGCTTTTCATCACCTCTTCATAGCGCGCGATCAGGGCATTTCTTTCGACCTTATCAAAGGCTTCAAGGATCGGCCTGGCATAGGTACTTTCGGTATAGCGGCGCACCGGATGGCTGTCGGGTTCGGCCACAAGACGCTGATAATATTCGGTTTCCCACATGCGGAACCGGCCCAAAGGTGCCAGCAGTTCCTCATATTTCACCGGCGCCATGACGCCCGGCGTGCCCATCTTGTCAATCCGGTCGGGGTGCATCTCTTGCACCAGACTAAGCCAGACCCGGTGCGAGGGCGATTTATTCTGATGCGGCATCTGCACCGCCAGCGTGCCGCCCTTGCCAAGCATTGCCACCAGTCGCGGCAGCAGCTTTTCATGCCCGCCGACCCAATGCAATGCGGCATTGGAAAAGATCAGACCCGGCGCGCGCAGGGGGTGCCAGTCACGAATATCGGCCTGTTGCAGGCTGGTATATTTCTTGGTCAGCCGGGCTTTTTCCAGCATCGCAGGTGAGGCATCAACCCCGATCACCTGCCGCCCGGCAGCGCGTGCCACCAGTGCCTCGCCGGTGGCCCCGTTGCCGCAGCCCAGATCAACCACATCGCCCGCGCCCATCTGCCCAACCGCATTAAGCAAATCCAGCCCCGGACGCAGGCGCTGATCGCGAAACCGGGCATAGGCACCCGGGTTCCAGTCAGGTTTTGCCGCTTTGCCGCTCACGTTGAGGGCTCAGGCTCCATCCCGCCATCACCTTTGGATTTGGGCTTGGGTTTTGGCTTGGTTTTTGGGATCGCAGTCACCGATGGGGCGGTGCCATCACCCCCCGCATCATCATCGTCTACATGCGGCGATTCACCCTTCATCACCCGCTCGATCTCTTCGCCGGTCAGGGTCTCATATTCCAACAGGCCCTCCGCCAGACGCTGCCATTCCTCTTTCTTCTCAGAAAGGATTTTAAAGGCCGTCGCATAGGCCTCATCGATCATGCGTTTGACTTCTGATTCGATCAGCTCTTTGGTATGTGCCGAAATCGAAAGCCCGCCGGCATTATTGCCCATATATCCCTCATGGGCTTGCTCGTAATCAATATTGCCAACCTTCTCGGACATGCCCCAACGCAGCACCATCGCCCGCGCAAGGCCACTGGCCTGCTGAATATCGCCAGCCGGGCCGTTTGAGACATCACCCGCCCCGTATTTGATAATCTCGGCGGCTTTGCCCGCCATGGTCATCGCCAGCTTTTCCTCGCATTCCGATTTATGCCAGTTCAGCCGGTCAATCTCAGGCAGGCTTACCACCATGCCCAGCGCGCCGCCGCGTGGGATAATCGTGGCCTTGTAAACCGGATCACATTTCGGCAAGGCCATGCCAACAACCGCGTGGCCCGCCTCGTGATAGGCAGTTTTTTCCTTTTGGTCATCGGTTAGCACCATCGAGCGCCGCTCAGGCCCCATCATCACCTTGTCCTTGGCTGATTCGAATTCTTCCATGGTCAGGTAACGCTTGCCGACACGCGCCGCCAACAGCGCCGCCTCGTTCACCAGATTGGCCAGATCAGCGCCGGAAAACCCGGGTGTGCCACGGGCAATAATCCGCAAATCAACATCCGGCCCCAATGGGGTTTTGCGCGCATGTACCGCCAGAATTTTCTCGCGGCCCTTGATGTCGGGGTTGGGCACCTGCACCTGACGGTCAAACCGACCGGGGCGCAGCAACGCCGGGTCCAGCACATCTTTGCGGTTGGTGGCGGCGACGATAATCACGCCTTCATTGGCCTCAAACCCGTCCATTTCCACCAGCAGTTGGTTCAATGTCTGTTCACGCTCATCATTGCCACCGCCATAGCCGGCACCGCGATGCCGCCCCACGGCGTCAATTTCATCAATGAATACAATGCAGGGCGCGTTTTTCTTGGCCTGTTCAAACATATCGCGCACGCGGCTTGCACCCACGCCGACAAACATCTCAACAAAATCCGAGCCGGAGATGGTGAAAAACGGCACGCCGGCCTCACCGGCGATGGCCCGCGCCAGCAGGGTTTTACCAGTGCCCGGAGGCCCCACCAACAACGCCCCTTTGGGGATTTTCCCGCCCAGCCGGCTAAACTTTTGCGGATGACGCAGAAACTCAACAATCTCTTGCAGCTCTTCCTTGGCCTCATCAATGCCCGCGACATCATCAAAGGTCACGCGCCCCTCACGTTCGGTCAGCATCCGCGCCTTGGACTTGCCAAAGCCCATCGCCCCGCCTTTGTTGCCGCCTTGCATCCGGTTCATGAAATAAATCCACACCCCGATAAGCAGCGCAATCGGCAAGATCGCAAGAAGGAACGATTGAAAACCCGATTGCTCCTGGCTTTCGGCGGTTATGGTGACGCCTTTATCAATCAGCAGATTGGTAATCTCGGCATCTCTGGGAATAACCGTGGCATAATCCTTGCCATCGGTGCCACGATACCGGACATTTTCGCCATCCAGTGTCACCTGGCTTACTTCGCCGTTCGTTACAGCGTTATAAAACTCAGAATAGCGCACCTGTTTGCTTTGCAATGCGCCGCCCGAGCCACTGAACAGATTGAACAGCGCCAAAATCAGCACAAACAAAACCACCCAGAAGGCAAAATTTCTCGCGTTACCCAAGGAAACTCTCCTATGAAATGAGTCAGGCCAGTCCCTATCACAGGCCTTTCCTGTCTTAAATAGAGATCATTGCAGCATCTTCAATGCGTCAATCATACATCATCAACAGATAATAATGTGGTAAAGAAGGTATCAAGATCGTATTTTAGCACAAAATTCCACGCCTGTCCCATCCCCGCCAAGGGGGCCGCCAACAATTCATCCCCCCGCCACAGCGCCGGTGAGGCCATGAGCGATGCCGCCGGTAGCCCGCTATCGCGCCATTTCGGGCACAGCTTCAGGCCGGTTTTTCCAAGGGCGGCAAGGGTTGCCCCCTCCGCATCCGGCCCCACAAGCCGCCAGCGATTATCCCAAAGCGCGCCCCAATCACAGCGCAAATCTGCCACCGCATTATATTCGCGCGTCACCCTGATCTGATCCCCCGAATGTTGGATCAGACAGCCCGACAATGCCCTATCCTTGCCCGCCGCAATCGCCTGCATCATCGCAGTCATCGCCCGGCCCCTTGGGGCATATTCCGCGCCGCTCACCCATCTGAGCGCCGCCTGCATCAGCCGCCGGGAAATCTCGGGGGGCAAGGCCTCAAGCCCCGCCATATCAATCAGCAAATCCCCGCCCTCAAGCCGCACCAAATCCCGTGCCGCCTGTAAAACATAGCGATAAAGCGTGTGGCGCACGTCGCGCATATGCCGCGCTACCGCCGCAAGGCCCTCAATGCCAATGCCCAGCGGCGCAAGTGCCGCCAGCGCTTGGCGCGCCCGAACCCGGGCATAGGCCGCGTCGTCATTGCTTGGGTCCTCCACCCAGTCAAACCCCCTTGCGCGCAAGATGTCCCGCAGCGCCTCGCGGCTTGCCTGCAACAGCGGGCGGTGGAATGTGGTGCGGCCAACCTGCCATGTGCCCGCCATCGCCGACAGCCCGTCAACCCCGGCTTCGCGGCCCAATCGCATCAAAAACGTCTCGGCCTGATCATTAGCGGTATGGCCGATGGCAATGTCACCCATACCGTGCGCCTCGGCCCATTCCGCCATCAATGAATACCGCGCCCGCCGTGCCTGATCCGGCAGATTGCCCTGCCCGTCCCAGCCGGTCCAATGCAACGTGTCATGCGCCACGCCCAGCCCGGCACAAATCTGCGCCACCTCACGGGCCTCGGCCGCACTTTCCTTGCGCAGCCCGTGGTCCACCGTCACCACATATAATTCAGGGCGGTTTGTCGCAGGCAGGCCCTGCAATAAAACCAGTAAACCCAGCGAATCACTGCCGCCTGAAACGGCAACGCCAAGGCGCATGGGTAATTTTCGCGAAAAATGGTTGTCAATCAGCGCCTGCAAAGCCTTGGCGCCTGTTTGCTTGTCTCCGGTCACAGACATCCCAGATTGCGCATCGCCGAATTGGCCTCAAGCACCGCGTCGGATTGCGGAAACCGCACTTCAACCTCGCCCAATGTCACGCAGGCATCCTCAACCTTGCCCAGATTGCCCAGCACAATGCCCAGACGGCTGAGCGCGCCCGGTGCCATCGGCCCGGTGTTGTTTTCGCTAAACAGGTTAAGATAGGCCCGGCCCGCCGCCTTGAGATCGCCCGAGGATTCGAGCGCCTGACCGCGCATCATTGCCGCCTTTTCGCTTAACGGACTTCCGGGGTAATTGGTGCGAAACGTCGCAAACTGCTCCGCCGCAGCGGCATAATCCCCCGCCTCCATCGCGGCTTGGGCAGCCTTGAAATCAGACCCTTCCGCTTCGGCCAGTTGCGGCAGATCATCATCGGTGTTGGAGACCCCCGTGCCGCCGGTTGTCGGCGTATCGCCCCCCAAAGTTGTGTTTGGCGGCAACGTGGAAATATCGCAATCTTTTGTCAGCTCACACAGCCGGAAATCCAGATCCCCCAGCCGATTGGTGCCATCGCTTACCACCCGGTCAATGCGAAATTCCAACTGCTCGGTTTTTGAGGTCAGCCTTTTCAGCTCGTCTTCAATCGCGTTGATCCGGTCCAGCGTGGCCCCGCCAACCAGCAATTCGCCCGAGGCCCCGGTGGTGCTCAGCTCGCGCTTAAGCTTTTGAATTTCCACAAAAAGCACCGACATTTCCTGACGAATATCCGCCAGGGTTTCTTCGCGTGTCTGCGCTCCGGCGTTGGCGGGAATGAAACCGGCAATCACCGCCGCAATCACTGCCAAAATGATGAAAAACTGACGCATCCCCGCCTCCCTTTGTTAGCTGGTTGGCCCGGCTGAGATCACCGTCACCGCCCGGCGATTTTCGGCGTAACAGCTTTCTTCGCTGCAAATTGCAATCGGGCGTTCCTTGCCATAGCTCACCACCTGCAAGCGCCTTGCGGCCACGCCGCGACTGACCAGATATTCATGCACCGTATTGGCCCGGCGCGCGCCAAGGGCAAGGTTGTATTCGCGGGTGCCCTGCTCATCGGCATGGCCTTCGATGATGGCATTATAATCGGTGTTGGTCATCAACCATTGCGCCTGCCCGTCCAATGTGGCTTGCGCCCCGGCTGTCAGGCTGGACTGGTCCACCTCAAACAACACCCGGTCGCCAACGGTTTGCTGGAAATAGGCCGGCGAGGCGGGATCACCAACCGATGCATTTGGATCATAGCCACCATTATTGCCAAACCGGCCCGCATCGGTACAGGCCGAAAGCGCCAGCCCGGCGATTAAAATCAGTATTTTGCTCAGATAAGTCATAGGTTTGCCTCACTCATTTTGGTTTTGCTTTTGGTTATTATTTCTGCTCTGCTTTTCTTTACCACATATTGCGGGTTATGGAAAATGGATTACCATACCTGCCAATTTTCCCTAATTTTGCAATGGCGACCACGCCGGATCACTGCCGCCTGAGGCAAGTTGCAACTGTTTCAGGTTGCGCCCGGATATATCCACCGACCAAAGCGCCGCCTGACCGTTGACGCCGGGTGTTTCGCGGGTAAACATGATCACCCTGCCATTGGGCGACCATGTCGGCCCCTCATCCAGATAAGACGCCGTTAACAGCCGCTCTTCCGAGCCATCAAGCCGCATGACGCCAATATGAAACCGCCCCTTGGCCTGTTTGGTGAACGCCACCAGATCACCGCGCGGCGACCACACCGGCGTGCCATAACGGCCCTTACCTTTGCTGATCCGCCGTGGCTCACCACCGCTGGCGCTCATGATATAAATCTGCGGGCTGCCCGAGCGATCACTTTCAAACACGATCTGGCGGCCATCGGGGCTAAAGCTGGGGGCCGTCTCAATCGACGGCGCACTGGTGAGCTGCCTGCTTTTGCCGGTTCTGATGTCCATGCTGAAAAGATCAGTATTACCGCCGCGCGTCAGCGAATAAATCACCGTCTGCCCATCGGGCGAGAAACGCGGCGCAAAGCTCATGGTGCCGCGCTGGCTTTCCAATTCGCGGCGGCCCACACTGGCCACATCCAGCACATAAATCTTTGGAAACCCGGTCTCGTAACTGGTGTAAAGGATACGGTCGCCGGTGGGCGAGAACCTTGGGGCCAGCACAATGGTTGAAGCGTCCGTCAGGTATTTCACCCCTGCGCCGTCATAATCCATAATCGCCAGCCGCTTGGCGCGCTGATCCTTGGGGCCGGATTCCGAGACAAACACCACCCGGCTGTCAAAATAGCCGCTCTCGCCGGTGATCCGGCTATAGACCTGATCCGCCACCTTATGGGCAATCCTGCGCCAACCCGTCTGGGTGCCGACAAATTGCAAGCCATTGCCCAGCTCACCACCGGAAAACACATCATAAAGCCGGAACCGCACCACCAGTTTGCCAGAGCCATCCACACTCACCGACCCGGTAATCAGCGCCTGCGCGTTGATCGCCTTCCAATCGGCGTATTGCACCGGGCTGGTAAAGCTGGTGATCCGGCTGATAAAGGCCTTGTCGGGAATTTCCCGAAACAACCCCGTGCCGCTTAAATCCGAGGCAATCACCCGCGCCATGTTGCGGCCAAACTCGGCCCCCTTGGCATTGTCCGATACAAAATCCGGCACCGCATAAGGCAACGGCTCAATCACGCCCTCGGTAAGCTCCAGCCTAAGCGGCTCCCCCTCCTGGGCCATCAGGGAAACGGGCCACATCATCAGCACCGTCAAAAGGGTCAGAATATGTTTCATCATTTAATCCTCATCTTCTCGGGATTGAAGGTTATTTCTATATTACGCCAACGGTCATATTTGTCGCGTGGCAGGTTATATCCAGTTTTACCACAGATAATAATTGCCCGACGCGCGGCCTCATAGGCCTGTTTTGCCGCCGCGCCGGTGCCGCCGCTGGCGCTCAGTTGTTTGATCGAGCCGGTAATCGGCTTGCCATCTTTTGTCATGTTCACCGCCACCACCACCGTGGTGCGCAGCGCTTCGGAACTAAGCGAGCCAACATTCCAGCATCGTTGTATCGCAAGGCGCATCGCATCCTTTTCACCGCGCGTCATCGGCGGGCCGCTTGGGGTCGATGTAGGCGTCGCCAAGGCCTCCTGCAATGCGTCATTCACGCTGCTGTCGGTGTTATCTGTTGTTTGGGTCTCTGGCGGCTCTGCCACCGGCTCCGGCGGGCGCGTGGGCCGGGACCGGGGCCTGAGCGACCGACTTGGCGGCTCAAGGGTGTCAGGTTCGGTTATGATCCGGGTGTTGGCGGCTTCCTGCGCGGTTGCCTCGGTTACGTCCTGCGGTGTCTCGGCCGTCGCATCAGGCGCGACCTCGGGCTGGGCCACGTCATCAATCCGCACCTCCGGCTCTGAGGGGGCCACCGGAATGGGCGCCACCCGGTTGGTCGGGCGCTCACGCGGGCGCTCGGATATGGTTGGCACCATAAGGGCCACATCCTCATTCGGCGGCAAAAGCTGTGGCGCTTGATCGCTGACATCGGCCACGTCCGGCGGGGTGATCTGGCTCACATCCGGGGTTTTGTCGGGGGGCGTTGCCACCGTTGTATCCGGCTGGCTCAGGTCCGGCGTATCATCCGCCGTTGAAGATAAATCCGGCACGGTTGCATCTATCTTGGGCAGCTCGGGCGTCTCAATAATGGCCGAGGCATCGGGGGATTGCTCTGCCGCCAGAAGTGCTGCAAATTCCTCGCCGCTGATCATGCTCACATCGGTGGTCTCAACCGTTAACGGCTCGGTGGTGAACAGCCCGCCCAACAAGGCCCAGCCGATCAGGCCAAGATGGCCCGCCCCTGATATGATCTGACCTGTGTTCACCCCGCCCGCCCGTCAATTACCGTCGGAATTCAGCGCCGGACCACCGGTTTCTGTCACCAGCCCGATATTGGTGAACCCGCCGCGATTGAGCGCGCCCATCACCTGCATCACCTGCGCGTAGGGCACCGCCCCGTCAGCGCGCAGATAAACCCGCGTGCTATCGCGCTCGGCAGCGATGGCTTTTAGTTTCGGCACCAACTCCTCGCGGTTGATCTCGGTTTTTTGGATCATCACAATGCCATCCGCCGTGATGGTAATCGCCAGCGGCTCTTCTTGCTCACCCGGCAGCGCGGTGGCGGCGGTTTCCGGCAATTTAACCGGCACCCCCACGGTCATCAACGGGGCCGCGACCATGAAAATGATCAGCAAGACCAGCATCACATCGACAAACGGCGTGACGTTGATCTCGGCCATCGGCTTGGTCCGCCTGCGCCCGCGCCTGCGTCTGCCGCCCCCGCCTGATTTATCTAAAACACCCGCGCCCATCTCAACTATCCAACTGACGGCTGAGGATGGTGGCGAACTCATCGGCAAAGGCCTCGTACCCGGCCACAATCCGGTCACTATCCGCGCTCAGCTTGTTATAGAAAACCACCGCCGGAATTGCCGCCAAAAGGCCCAGCCCG
>CAZZKL010000129.1:0-8447 GCA_964655135.1 uncultured Roseovarius sp.
GCCGGGCCGGGTTGATTCAACCGCACGGCGCAGGGTTCCCCAGTTGGGATCATCCAGCATAACCTGATGCAGAACCTTGTACGCCTTGATTTCATGACTGGTTGAATTGGCCAACCGGATCAGCGCATCAGAGGCGGGGATATAACGCGGATCAATTTCATATGCCATAATGGCATGATCCCAGGCATCGTAATGCAACCTGCTAAATTCCTTCAGGGCCTCGGGATAGATTTTAATGGCAATTTTCTCGCCGCGAATGATCCAGCCTATTTTGTAGTTAATCCAGGCCTGAGCCGTATTGGCGTAGGGCGAATTGGGGTATCGCTTGAGCCATGTCTTGGTAAAGCTGATCACATCCGGGTGAGTTGTGGTGAAAACCTCATTCAGCCAGCGCAGATCGTCAATATTTGCCTCGCCTCTGAGAAATTTCGCCTGAGCTTCTCTAAAGGCGGCCTCAACCTTACGGACCTCACCGGCATAGATGGCCGCGCGCAGCTCCTCTTTGGTGATTGATGTATAGGGATCGCTGATCTGCGCCGCCGCCGGAGAGATCAGAAACAGAGCAAACAGTAGGCCGTGAAAAAAGCGCAACATATACAAAATCCTGAGGGTTCTATCAACTTCAGGATGTATAAAAATGCGCCTTAGATCAAGCGTAAAACAAAGCGGCCCAATCCATGCGGCCGGACGAAGCGACGCAGCCGGGTTTGGGCCATTTCCCTCGGTGGGATTGCCTGCTAAAGCTGCTTTTACATCACATGCCTTACACAGCCATAAATGAGGCCCTAAATGATCCTTCTCAGCGGTGCCTACCGTTTGTTTTTCCCCGCCGCCGGGCTGATGGCCGCGCTGGCGGTGCCGTTTTGGCTGCTGCTTTATTTTGGCGCGGATATTTACGGGCCTGAAGATGCGCAGCTTTGGCATATGCATGAGATGCTGTTTGGCTATCTGGGTGCGGCGCTGGCGGGGTTTTTGCTGACGGCGCTGCCCAACTGGACCGGGCGGCGGGCCATCTCGGGCTTGCCGCTTCTGGGCCTCTTTGGGCTTTGGCTGCTGGGCCGGGGGGTGATGCTGTTTTGGCCAGAGGGCGCGCTTTTGGCGCTGCTGTTTACGGGGGTTTTGGCAGCGATTGCCACGGTTGAGATTGTCGCCGGGGGCAATAAGCGCAATCTGCCGATGGCGGGCATGGTCTGGTTAATCGTGGCGGCGCAGGCGGTGGTGCTGACGGGCGACATCTTTCAAGGTATGCGCATGGGGTTTGCCATTGCCTTGATGATGATCACCCTGATTGGCGGGCGGGTGACGCCGACATTCAGCCGTAACTGGCTGATTGCGCAGGGGCGCAAGGATGTTGTGGCCGGGTTTGGCATGGTCGATAAAGCCGCGCTTTTATGCGTGGCACTGGCCTTGCTCGCTTGGGTGATTTTTGACGCGGGGCCTGCCACCGGGGCGTTGGCCTTGCTGGCCTCAGTTATACTGGGCCTGCGGTTGATCCGCTGGAATGCCTGCGCGGTAAGGGCCGAGCCTTTGTTGCTGGCCTTGCACGCGGGTTATGCTTGGGTGGTGGTTTCGCTTTTATTGCTGGGGTTGCAGGGGCTGACCGGGCTGATTTCACAGGCGCAGGTGTTTCATGCCATGGGCGCAGGTGCTGTGGGCACGATGACGCTGATTGTCATGATCCGCGCCATGCTGGGCCATTCAGGACAGGCCATCAGGGCCGGGAAATCCGATGTCGTGATATTGCTTACGGTTCACGCCGCCGCCCTGCTCAGGGTCATCGCCGGGGGGATGGATACGCCTGTGCTGTTGCACATATCTGGCACGCTGTGGTCCTTGGGGTTTGGCCTGTTTGCGCTGCGCTATCTGCGTGTCGCTCTTACGCCTAAAATCCAGACCTAAGCCACACCGGCGCGCAAGGCATCATGGATATGCACGAGACCCTGCAAAACACCGTCTTCACCGGTCACAAACAAGGCGCTGATCTTGTTGGTGTTCATGATGCCAAGGGCCTCGGACAACAACGCATCAGGGCCGATGGTCAGCGGCTCGCGGGTGGCCACACCCCCGGCGGTATGCTGCATCAGGTTATCAAGGTTGCGGCGCAAATCGCCATCGGTGATCACGCCCGTAAGGCGGGCATTTTCCACCACGGCGGCGACGCCAAACCCCTTGGCGGTCATCTCAAGCAGGGTTTCACCCATGGCGGTGGCCTCATGCACGATCGGCAGGGCCTCACCCTTATGCATCACCGCTGAAACCTTGAGCAGTTGCGCCCCCAATGTGCCGCCGGGGTGCAGCGCCTGAAAATTGGCGCGTTCAAAGCCGCGCAGACGCATCATCGCCACGGCCAAGGCATCGCCCATGGCAAGGGTGCAGGTGGTTGAGGTGGTGGGGGCCATGCCGATGCTACAGGCCTCGGGCGCATCGGGTAGCTGCAACAGGTGATCGGCCTGCTGCCCCAAAGTGCTTTCGGCCTTTTTGGTGATGGCAATCAGCGGAATGGCAAAGCGGCGGCTATGGGCGATAATATCGGCCAGTTCGCGGGTCTCGCCCGAGTTGGAGATCAGGATCACCGCATCCGCCGGGGTGATCATGCCCAAATCGCCATGGCTGGCCTCGCCGGGATGCACGGTTTGCGCCGGCGTGCCGGTACTGGCCATGGTGGCGGCGATTTTGGCGGCGATATGCCCGGATTTACCCATGCCCGAGACAATCACCCGGCCTTTGACCTGCAACAGGGCGGTCACAGCCGCATCAAACCCGTCGGGCAGGCCATCGCGCATCATCAGCAGGGCCTCGGCCTCAATCTTGAGAACATTGCGGGCAATATCGCTTGGGCTTTGGCTGGTGGTCATTTATCGCGCTCCGGCATCATTGCCGCCGGTGATAAAGTGTTTTGCCCCGGATTTGAATGCGTATTTGCAGGCTTTGGTATAAACTTGGCCTAAGCAAAGGCCCCGGCGTTAAACCGGGGCCTGTTATGTGGCCCATAGTGTTGCGCGTCAAACCCGGTGATACAGGTTTTGATGAGGCGCTTTAATGGGTCCGTGCATATTCTGAATAGAGGCCAGTGACCGTATTCATTTTTCCACGCTCCGCCGCTAACAGATCAAACAGATGCCTTACTGTACCACCATCCGCCGAGCCCTTCCCGGTCATGCCGGACAGGACTGCCTTTGTATCTTGCCAACCCCCTAAAGCGTCTTGAAGGCTTTGTTGGATTTGCTCGGTCGGGGGGGGGGCAAGTCCGGCCATCGGCATCCCGTTGGCAAGTGCCAGCAAGGTTGTCTCAAATAACGCACTGGTTTTGCTCAGATCATCCAGACTGCCAAGGGCCATATTGCCAGTTTCGATACCACAGCTTTCCTTGGCGATCTTTTGCGTTAACATCCGCTGACGCCCAGACAGATCAATCAAAAGGGCTTCAGACCCGGTTATTTCTATCGGATTTGAATATTTGGTCCTTATTTCACCAACTAATGCCTTAGCCAGATCCAACAAGGCCATGTTTTCCTTTGAAATAAAGAGTAAAGACTCTTCAACCTGCTTTCCGGCCACAATATTTTCCGAGGCCGCGCGGAATGGTCCCCAAAAGGCGGTCAGATCACTGTGGTATTTAAGAATTCGCGGCTTTTCTTCAGCGCCAAAAATTCCCATTTCCGGGTCACCTTCGCGAAGGGCATTCAGTATCCTTTCATACTGGTCAATGGATGCGGTCAACATTGGTGTCATGCTGGCCGCATCGTTCGAGTAGAGCATTACACAGGCCATTGCCGGTATCTGTTGGCTTAATAACCGCAGTTTACCCGCCTGGTTTATACGCGCGGTGCCGCCATCATCGGGGATGTAATTGCCATCTGATTTCGCCCCCTGAGCCTGCACTTGTGCGCTAAAGCCCAGCATTGTCAGGGATGTTATGGTTGCGAAAAGAATTGCAGCAACAACACCCGTTTGCTTGTCTTGATGTTCCATATTAGTTTTCCATTATTGAACATAAGGCTTAGTTGCTAAAAGTGCTGGCAACAGGTTTGTTTGATACCCAAACTTCGACACGACGGTTGATACCGCGTCCGACATCAGAGGTGTTACAACGGACCGGGGAAATTTCCCCAAATCCATCCGATGAAAGTTTGATGTGCGAAATCTGGTCGCCAGCAATCTTTTGAAGATAGTTTTGAACTTGCTGCGCGCGCTTTACGCTCAAATTGAGATTGGCTTCAAAGGGGCCGACATTATCGGTAAACCCAACCATCATCACCTCGGTGCCCGCAGGTTGCTGTTTGAGGTAATCAATCAGCCGGGCCATTGCCAGCAAACCAAGCTCATCAAGCTTAGAAGAGCCGGGGCGGAAGCGGAATGTTGTGGATAAGCGGTCATAACCGGTCATCTGTGAGAGCATTCCCCGGATCATATTCCCTTCATATGCGTCAACATCTGCATTCAGCAACGCCGTTGCCCGGTTGCTATCAAATGATTGTTCGCGGCGCAGCAGGCCCAGATCAATGAACCCGGATTTTGCGATCACACCATCCGCGGCTTTCGACATTGCATAGCTGACAAAGTCCTTAATTTCCGGGTCGGTGTTTTCTCTGGTATACAGATACAGTCGACGGCCAATGGTGTATTCTTCGGTTTTAACCGAAAACGGATCAGGGCTTGAAACAATGCCGCATTCACTGATCAGGTTGAGCGGCTTGGCCCCCCGTTGAAAGGCATAGCCGACAAATCCGATGGCTCCGGGGGTGTCGTTGACAATTCTTGAAATCGCACTGTTATCCTGCCCGACAAGCGCGCCTTCGGGTAATGCTGGCACGTCTTTGCCGTAAACCTGTTTGCGAAATGTTGCTAATGTCCCCGATCCTTCCTGGTGAGTGACAACCGTAATTGGCAGGTCTTCCCCACCTATCTGTTTCCAGTTGTTGATTTTACCGGAATAAATCGCCTGCAGGTCGGGGATGGATATAGAGGTAAGCGAATTATTCGGATTGACCACAATAACAAGGCTGTCAAATGCGATAACATGCTCTTGATCCACACTAACCATATTGCCAAGGCCCGCCTTGCGAAGCGCGCGCGCCTCTTTGGGTTTGATCCGGCGCGAGGCCATGGCGACAGCGTTTTCAGTGGTGGGGAATTCGGTGAAACCAAGGCCGGTTGGCGTGGACCGAACAAGGAATGCCCCAATCTTGTCGCCAAAACCATCATCGCCAATTAGTTCGGCAACAATTTCTTTTTCGTCCTGGGTGGCGCTGATATTCAGTTCAGCATTTTCATAGGCCGCATAGCCTTCAAGTAACAACGGCATCGCCCCAAGGCCAACCGTATAAGACCCGATGAATTTAATATCCGCTTTGACGGTATCAAACACCGGGCAATCGGCGCCCACACAGCGCACCCGGCTGGCAGAGAAACTAAGATTACCCAAGTCCGTTTTGACGACATAATTCCCATCTTTGAATTCGATGAATTCACCTGAAATGTTCGCGGTGCCATCAACAGATTCCAGTGTTACTTCACCGGCGATTGCCCCAGAGGATTGCATCGACATTCCAATAACGACAGCAGCGCAGATAGCGCCTGCTTTCTTAAGCTTATTAGCCATTTATTTCACTCCAATAATTACGCAATTATACATGTTGATGATAATTTTCACGCTGGCTTAATGCCTTGCGCCCAATCAATTTTTACCATCAACGGCGATGGCCGAAATTTATTTAAAATTTATGATGATTTAAAGGCACAAATGCGCCATTTGAGTGTTTCATTCAAAAATGTGAATATGATGAATTTGAAACTAAATAATTAAATTTGAGAACAGCGGTTCAAGTATGGATATGTCCCGCTGCCCTCATGGCAGAATTGCTATTTAAAGGGTGTGTTATTGAGAAATCCACACTTCAACCCGGCGGTTGATGCTGCGCCCGTTTTCTAAGTTGTTACAGGCAGAAGGGGAAATTTCGCCAAAACCGTCGGCTAAAAAAGTAATGTGGGAAAGCTGCTCGCCAGCAGTATCCTGCAAAACATCCAGAATCTGTTGCGCCCGCTTTAGACTCAGTCTGTGATTGGCTGCGAACGGTCCGACATTATCGGTAAATCCAACCAGCATTACCGTGCTGCCCTCAGGCTGATCTTTCAGATAATCCACCAGCCGACCCATTGCCAAAACGCCAAGCTCATCAAGTTTGGACGATCCGGGGCGAAAGCGGAATGTTGTGGACAGCCGCGCGGTATTTTTCATATCGGCAAGCATTTCACGGATGGCATTGCCCTCAAATGCATCAACATCGGCATTCAGCAAGGCGTTCGCCCGGGCGCTATCCATGGATTGGTCACGGCTGGTTATTCCCAGATCAATGAACCCGGATTTTTCGATCACACCATCGGCGGCCCCGGACATTACATAGCTGACAAAATCCTTGATCTTTGGATCAGGGTTTTCAGCGTTATAGAGATACAGCCGCCGCCCAAGGGTATATTCTTCGGTTTTGACCGAAAATGGATCAGGGCTTGAGACAATGCCGCATTGGCTGATCAGATCAAGCGGTTTCGCGCCGCGCTGAAAGGCATAACCGACAAATCCGATCGCTCCGGGGGTGTCATTGACGCGTTTCGCAATCGCGATGTTATCCTCTCCTACAATTGCAGTTTCGAGTGTTGCGGGGACGTCCTTGCCAAAAACATTCTTGCGAAATGTCGATAACGTGCCTGAGCCTTCATTGTGGGTGATAACTGTAATCGGCAGATCATCACCGCCAAGTTGTTTCCAGTTGGTGACAGCCCCGGAATAGATCGCCTGCAAGTCAGGGATCGAGATGGCGGTGAGCGAATTACTTTGATTTACAATGACAGCAAGGCTGTCAACCGCGATGATATGCTCTTGGTCCACGCTGACCATATTGCCCATGCCCGCCTTGCGAAGCGCGCGCGCCTCTTTGGGTTTGATCCGGCGTGAGGCCATGCTTACGGCGTTTTGCGTGGATGCAAACTCCGACAGGCCACGACCGGATGTTGTGGAAGTCACAAGATATGATCCGATCTCGTCGCCAAATCCGCCTTCCCCAACAAAATTGGCCACAACTTCATCTTCTATCTGGGTTTCGCTAATGCTGATTTCAGCATTCTGATAGGCGGCATAGCCTTCCAACAACAGCGGCATAACACCAAGGCCAACCGTATCCGAGCCAATGAAGTGAACATCGGCCTTGACGGTATCAATCACCGGGCAATCCGCGCCCTCACAGCTTACCCTGCTGGCGGCAAAGCTCAGATTGCCCAGATCAGTGCGCAGAATGTAATTGCCGTCTTTGAACTCAACAAACTCACCCGAGATATTGGCGGTGCCGTCGGACGATTTCAGCGTTACCTCACCGGCGTTTGCCATGATGGCGGGCATCACAAACCCGAAAATTGTGGCGGCAAATAGGGCGGCATTTCTGCTAAAATTCTCAAATATTTGCATCTTATTTCCTCTAGCGGTGAATGTAGCGAAAAATCATATAAATTCTATTTGTCGCAAGAACTCACACTCAAAAAACCATATATAGCTGACAACATAATCAACCCCTCGATTGGAAGCTTCACTAGACGCAATTTGTGGAGAGATATTGACTCAAATTTGTCATTATTATGTGTAATATCAAATTAGTTATTCTAATAATATAGGCCTCTATGTGATCAGCCATGTCGGTATTGCAGTTGGCTGATTTATCACAACGCCTGCCACCGAATATTGACGCCCGATGAGGTCTGTGACAGACATGCTAAAGCAATGAGATCAGCGGTATAAACCAAACCCTGATGCCCCTTGTCCACACTGCCAACCGGCCTGAATTGATGGGCCACCTCTTAATCATTACGCGATTGCCGCCGGGGCGGATGCGCCCGGGTTGAGAATTATACGCCGGAGTTAAGCGCTATGAAAACCTTATCGGAAAACGCCTGTTTTGGGGGCATACAAGGGGTCTATTCCCACAACTCCAAGGCCTGCGCGTGTGAGATGACCTTTGGTTTATTCCTGCCCGAAGAGGCCAAAAATGGCCCGGTGCCGGTGCTTTGGTATCTGTCCGGCCTGACCTGCACCTACGAGAATGCCATGGTCAAAGCCGGGGCGCAATGCTGGGCTGCGGAACAGGGGATGGCAGTGATTTTTCCCGATACCAGCCCGCGAGGTGAGGGCGTGGCCGATGACGCGGCCTATGATCTGGGGCAGGGGGCCGGGTTTTATGTCAATGCCACTGAGGCCCCATGGGCCCCGCATTTTCGCATGTGGGATTATATCGCTGAGGAGCTGCCGACGCTGATCACCGATGAATTTGCGATTGACCCGGATATGCAGGCCATCACCGGCCATTCCATGGGCGGGCACGGCGCGCTGACGCTGGCGATGTCTTTGCCAAATCGGCAGTAATTTCATTACGAATGAGCCCGCCATTTAGTGAAAGCACGTT
>CAZZKL010000130.1:0-8266 GCA_964655135.1 uncultured Roseovarius sp.
AGGAAGGGATGTGTTTGGCTAAGATAAAGCGCGACACAACTAGTGTTGCTGCGCCATCCCACGGGCAGGCGCTGCCCGGCACTCGGGCGGTGGAATTGGTTTGCTTCATTTTCGGCGGGTGGCCTATTCCCAGGTTATCGGCTCCAGCCGGAAAAATTCTGCCAAATGCCGATAGACCGCCGGTTCTTCGTGATTTAGCGCCGCGGGCCTTTCAAAGAAAACTTCAACCGCCACCGCAAAAAACTCTTCCGGGCCTTCAGCACCGTAAGGATCTATTACAGTCTTGTGCCCGTTTTCGACATTTCGAACATGCCTTTTGAAGGCGCTGGTAAACACGCGCTCCCACTCAGCCAAGCTCTGGCCCTTATTGAGGATGGGAGCACCGTCAGTGCGGCCAGATAAATCGTCGAGCTGATGCGCGAATTCATGCAGCACAACATTATGGCCAGCTTTGTAGTTGAGGGCACCTTGTTCGGTATGAGCCCAGGAAAGAACCACCGGGCCTCGCGGCCAGCTTTCACCCGAGCGCACCGTTTCCCGTTCTGTCACAACATAGCCGCTGCGCGTTCTTGTTCGCGACTTGAAGGCACCCGGATAAATGAGGACCGTGTGAAGATCCTCATACCATGCGTCATTATTGACGACGAGAAGACAGGCTTGCGCTGCAATGGAAAGCTGCATCTCCTCGGTTACTTCCAACCCATTGCAGCCAACGAATTCGATCTGATGCAGAAAGACCTGAATCTTGCCTTCAAGCTTCGCGCGGAATTCAGAGGGAAGCTTCTCAGTCAGAGGGACATGCTCCACGATGATAGCCCGCTGATGATCTGATAGCGCTGTTTCAAGAAGCTTTCTAACGGTCTGTTGTTTTGACCAGCTTCTAAAAACAAAGGCACCTATGGCGAAAAGCAAGAGGATAAGGACAATGATAAGTGTCATAAGTGCTTTGTATGATTGTCAAAAAGTATTTGGAACCGTTAATATTGCTGTGTCGATCAGTTGAATCCGCTGCCGCATGGTTTTCATTGGAGCGCAATCTTCGAAAAAACCGCCATCCAGACGCAAGCCATTTCAGCAGGCATATCGTATCACCCCGCCAGTGAGATCAACCAATCGCGCGTTTTTGTGGCCTGTGGGCTTAAAGGCGTGGTGGCGGACCAGACCAGATAAAACCCCGCGCCGGTGCGCCAGGCCCAGTCGGGGCGGGCGGCGAGAAGCCCTTGGGAAATCAACCCATCGGTGACGTGTTGCCAGCCAAAGGCAAAGCCCTCGCCGGCGATGGCGGCTTGCAAAACTAATGCGTAATCATTGAGGCGCAGGCCGGTTTTGGGCTCGGAATAGGGCACCTGCCAATGGGCAAACCAGTTGGCCCATGTGGGGCGCTCGCGAATGGGTTCTTCCAGGTGGATCAGGGCTTCGCCCAGCAGATTGGCCACCGTGGCCAGATTGACCGCCGCTGCCATAACACGCGGCGCGGCGATGGGGAAAATCACCTCGGGCGCGATCAAGTGGCTGTCGCAGCCGGGCCAATGCCCGTTGCCGCGCCGGATGGCCAGTGAGAGGCCTTCAGCGCCGATGTCAGGCTCGCGGTCCGAGGTTTGCAGGCGCAGGTCAATATCGGGATGCGCCGCGTGCAACTGCGCCAGACGCGGCACCATCCAGTAATGCGCAAACGCGGTTGAGGCCGACAGCGTGACGTGATCTTGCGCCGAGCGGGCGGCAAGGCTGCGGGCACTTTGCAGGATGTGCGTGAAGGCGCTGGCCACGTCATTGAACAATCGCTCGCCCGCGCCGGTGAGCGTAACCGAGCGGTGGGCGCGGGTGAAAAGCTGCACCCCTAATGAGGCCTCAAGCTGTTTGATGGCGGCGCTGACGGCGGGCTGTTGCACGTTGAGTTCCTGCGCCGCACGGGTGAACGAGCCGGTGCGGGCGGCGGCCTCAAACACCAGAAGATGACGCGGGGAGGTGACAAGTTTCCATAGCTCTTGCATAACTTGAGATTATGCAAAGCCCCAGAAATTACAAGGACCACAGGCGGTATTTTTGCTGTTAGATTGATTTGAACGCTATGGGAGATTGAGGATGGCAAGACGCGCACGCGGTCGTCGGGGACGTGAGGCAGAAGGCACAGGCGTTGCCGCGTCGCCCTATATCCGGCGGGGATTGCCGTTTTTTGATCCGCTTGATGAAGAGGCCATTGAAAAGCTGGAAGCGCAGGTAGACTGGATTTTCCAAGAGATCGGCCTTGAATTTCGTGATGACGACGAGGCGATCCGGATATGGAAAGAGGCCGGGGCGGAGGTCACCGGCACCCGGGTCAAGGCTCCGGCGGATTGGATCAGGGATTTGTGCCGCAAAGCCCCGCGTGAATTTGATCAGGTGGCGCGCAACCCGGAACGCTCGGTCAGGATTGGCGGCAATAATCAGGTGTTTGCGCCGATCTATGGCGCGCCGTTTGTGCGCGATCTCAAAGGTGGGCGGCGGTATGGCGATATGGACAGTTTTGATAAGCTGGTGAAGCTGGCCTATATGCACCCCAATTTGCACCATACCGGGCTGGTGATTTGCGAGCCGTGCGATGTACCGGTCAGCCACCGGCATCTGGATATGGTTTACACCCACATGACCGCCTCGGATAAGCCGCATCTGGGGGCGATCACCGAAATGAGCCGGGCGCAGGATAGCGTCGATATGGCCGAGATCGTGCATGGCCGGGCGTTTATGGATGAAAACTGTGTCATCATGGGCAATGTGAATACCAACTCGCCGCTGCTGGTGGACCGGGTGGTGACCGAGGCAATCCGCACCTATTGCGGCCGTGGTCAGGGGATTGTGGTGGCGCCGTTTATTCTGTCGGGGGCCATGGGGCCGGTGAGCACGGCGGCGAGTATCGCGCAGGCCATGGCCGAGGCGATGATGTGCTGTGCGTTCGCGCAGCTTGTCAGGCCGGGTGCGCCGTTTGTGCTGGGTAATTTCCTGTCCTCCATGAGCCTCAAATCCGGTGCGCCGACCTTTGGGATGCCCGAGCCGGTGATCAGCAATTACGCCATTGGTCAGCTTGCACGGCGGGCGGGGCTGCCGCTCAGATGTGGCGGGTCTTTGACGGCTAGCAAGATCGAGGATGCGCAAGCCGCGTATGAGTCTGCCGATTCGATGCATTCCACCATGCTGGCGGGGGCCAATTTTGTGCTGCACGCCGCTGGCTGGCTGGAGGGCGGGCTGTGTACCGGGTTTGAAAAACTGGTGATGGATGCGGACCGGCTGGGGGGTTATCAGAAGGTGCTGAATGGCCTTGATACCAGCGACGAGGCGATGGCGCGCGATGCTTATAGTGAGGTGGAGCCGGGCGGGCATTTTCTGGGTTGTGGCCATACCATGCGCAACTATCAGACGGCGTTTTATGAGCCTGCGCTGAGCGACAGTGAAAACGTCGAGAGCTGGGAAGAGCGCGGATCAACCGACATGCGTGAGCGGGCTTATGTGCGCTGGACCGGGATGCTGGAGCAGTATGAAAAACCGGCGATTGACACGGCAACCGATGAGGCGTTGAAAGACTATGTTACGCGGCGGAAATCTGAGATACCTGAGGCGTGGTATTGAATTAAAGGACGGGAACCATGCGGGCATCAGACAGATTTAATAACGACATCGCCGGGCGGCTGGATGGGCTGCGCGGCGAGGGGCTTTATAAAACCGAACGGGTTATAGCCTCAAAACAATCGGGGCAGATTGCACTGGGTGATGGCGCAGAGGCGATCAATCTTTGTGCCAATAATTATCTGGGGTTGGCGGATAACCCTGAGGTGATTGCCGCCGCGCATGAGGCGCTTGACCGATACGGTTATGGCATGGCCAGCGTGCGCTTTATCTGCGGCACCCAAGAGGAGCATATCGCGCTGGAATCGCGGATTGCCGGGTTTTTGGGGATGGCGGATTGCATCCTTTATTCAAGCTGTTTTGACGCCAATGCCGGGCTGTTTGAAACCCTGCTGGGGCCAGAGGATGCCATTATCAGTGACGCCCTCAACCATGCCAGCATCATCGACGGGGTGCGCCTGTGCAAGGCCAAGCGCTATCGCTATGGCAACAGTGATATGGCCGATCTTGAGCGCTGTTTGATTGAGGCCAAGGAGGCGCGCCACCGGCTGATTGCCACCGATGGGGTGTTTTCCATGGATGGCTTTTTGGCCAATCTCAGCGGGATTTGTGATCTGGCCGAAGAGTATGATGCCATGGTGATGGTTGATGACAGCCACGCGGTGGGCTTTGTCGGGGCCAATGGCCGGGGCACGCCCGAGCACTGCGGCGTGATGGCGCGGGTGGATATTATCACCGGCACGCTGGGCAAGGCTTTGGGTGGCGCATCGGGCGGGTATACGGCGGCAAGTGCCACGGTGGTGGATTGGCTCAGGCAGCGCTCGCGGCCATATCTCTTTTCCAACACGCTGGCCCCGGTGATTGCGGCGGCCTCGTTGAAGGTGTTTGATTTGCTGGAAAACGGCGATGATCTGCGGGCGCGGCTTTGGGAGAATGTGGCGTATTTTCGCGCTGGGATGGGCAAGCTGGGGTTTGAGCTGTTGCCGGGGGAACATGCGATTATTCCGGTGATGCTGCGCGATCCTAAACTGGCGCAGGAGATGGCGGCGCGGCTGATGCGACACGGGGTTTATGTCACCGCGTTCAGCTTTCCGGTGGTGCCGAAAGGCCAAGACCGGATTCGCACGCAGATGTCTGCGGCGCTCACGCGCGACATGCTGGACCGGGCGATTGAGGCCTTTGCCATCGTGGGCCGGGAGATGGAAGTGATCAAATGAGCGGGATTTTCCCATCGGTGATTGAGACCATTGGTGACACGCCGCTGGTTGATCTGACGCGGCTTTGTGCGCACCTTCGGCTGGAAGGGCGGATTTTGGCCAAACTGGATTATCTGATGCCGGGGTTCTCCAAAAAAGACCGGGCGGCAAGGCGGATCATTGAAGACGCCCGCGCTAGTGGCGAGTTGGCCGAGGGGCAGGCGGTGATTGAGCTGACCTCGGGCAATATGGGCACCGGCCTCGCGATTGTTTGCGGTGTTCTGGGGCATCCGTTTGTGGCGGTGATGAGCGTTGGAAATTCCGAGGAACGCGCCCGGATGATGCGGGCTTTGGGGGCCGAAGTGGTGCTGGTGCCGCAGGCCGAAGGGGGCCAACCGGGGCAGGTGTCCGGCGCTGATCTGGCACTGGTTGAGGAGGTGGCGCAGCGCCTGACCGCTGAGCGCGGGGCGTTTCGCGCCGATCAGTTTGGCCGCGATGGCAACCCGATGGCGCATGAGGCGGGCACCGCGCCTGAGATTTGGCAGCAATCGCAGGGCAGCGTCACGGCATTTTGCGATTTCGTCGGCTCGGGCGGCACATTGGGCGGTTGCGGGCGGTTTTTTGGCTCTAAGGGCGTCAAGATTTATGGCGTTGAGCCGAAGGGCGCGGAAGTGCTGTCGGATGGCGATAAATCGCGGCCCGATCATCCGATACAGGGCGGCGGATATATGTGGCAGGATCTGGCGCATCTTAGGGACGTGGATCTGGTCGGGATTGAGGTTGTCGCGGGCGAGGATGCGGCAGATAATGCGCGGCTGTTGGCGCGGCATGAGGGGATATTTGGCGGCTATTCCTCCGGGGCCAATCTGGCTGCGGCGGTGCAGCTTTTACAAGGCCCTGAGAGGGGCGGCACGGTGGCGATTATTATCTGCGACAGCGGCCTGAAATATCTTTCAACCGATTTATGGGGAACATCATGAGTAATCAAATGAAAGCGCTGGTAAAATCCCGCGCCGAGCCGGGGTTATGGATGGAACAGGTGCCGGTGCCTGAAGTGGGGCCGGGGGATGTGCTGATCAAGATCAGGAAATCCGCGATTTGCGGCACCGATGTGCATATCTGGAACTGGGACGCGTTCAGCGCCAAGGTGGTGCCGGTGCCGATGGTGGTGGGGCATGAATTTGTTGGCGTGATTGCCGATACTGGTGCTGCGGCGACGAAATACAAGATTGGCGAGCGGGTCTCAGGCGAGGGGCATATTGTTTGTGGCACCTGCCGCAACTGTCGCGCCGGGCGTGGGCAATTGTGCCGCAATACTATGGGGGTGGGCGTCAATCGACCCGGCAGTTTTGCTGAATATCTGTGTATTCCCGAGGCCAATGTGGTGCCGGTGCCCGGGGATATTCCCGATGAGATTGCCGCGATATTTGACCCGCTGGGAAACGCCGTTCACACCGCACTCAGCTTTGATCTGGTGGGCGAGGATGTGCTGGTGACCGGCGCGGGGCCGATTGGCATCATGGGCGCGCTGGTGGCGCAGAAGGTGGGCGCGCGCAAGGTGGTGATCACTGATATAGCGCCCTACCGGCTTGATCTGGCGCGGCGGATGGGGGTGCAGCATGTGGTCGATGTGGGCCATCAGCAACTGCGCGATGTGATGGACAAAATCGGCATGACCGAGGGCTTTGATGTGGGGCTTGAGATGTCAGGTGCCGCCCCCGCGATGCGGCAAATGATCAGCCGGATGAACAACGGTGGCAAGGTGGCCTTGCTGGGCATCGCGCCGACGGAATTTGCCGTCGACTGGAACACGGTGATTTTCAGGATGCTTGAGATCAAGGGCATTTACGGCCGTGAGATGTTTGAGACCTGGTACAAGATGATTGCGCTGGTGCAGTCGGGTCTGGACGTGTCGGGGCTGATTACCCACCGGATTGGGATTGACGATTTTGAAGCCGGGTTTGCCGCGATGATTTCGGGCAAGTCGGGCAAGGTGGTGATGGACTGGGATTAGGCGGCGTGCGCGTCAGCCTTTACAGGCTGCCTCGCGATGGGGCGCGTTAGATCAATGAAGAAGGAGGCTGAGATGCCGGAGATACTCAAAGAAGGCGGCGCAGGCGGGAAAAAGTTGCCGAGCCACACCAAGGTGGTGATTATCGGCGGTGGCGTTGTTGGTTGCTCAATTCTGTTTCATCTGGCCAAATTTGGCTGGAAAGATGTGGTTCTGCTGGAGCGTGATGAGCTGACAAGCGGCTCAAGCTGGCACGCGGCGGGGCAGATACATACCATCTCAAGCGATCCCAATATCAGCCGCCTTCAGGGCTATACGATTGATCTTTATAAGGAAATTGAGGAACTCAGCGGCCATTCTGTGGGCCTGCACATGACTGGCGGGTTTTATCTGGCATCATCGCAGGAATGGGTGGATTACCTCAAACGCGAGCGCTCAAAAGCGCGCTATATGGGGCTAAATCAGGAGTTTATCAGCCCCAAAGAGGTGGCCGAGCGGCACCCGTTGATTGACCCAAGCCATTATATTGCAGCTTTGTGGGATGATCAGGATGGCGATCTTGATCCCTCAGGGGCGACCTATGCCTTTGCCAAGGCGGCCAAGGTTCATGGCGCGCAGTATTTCACCCATTGCGGGGTGACGGCGACAACGCAGCGCCCCGACGGAAGCTGGGATGTGACCACGCCCAAGGGCATGATTAACGCCGAACATATCGTGAATTGCGGCGGCCTCTGGGCGAGGGAAGTGGGCCATATGCAGGGCCTCCACCTGCCGGTGCAACCGATGGAGCATCACTATCTGATCACCGAGGCGATCCCCGAGATTGCCGCGCGCGCCGAGGCGGGGTTGGAGCGCCTGCCCTGCGGGATTGATTACGAGGCCAATATCTATTTCCGCCAAGAACGGCACGGGATGCTGATGGGCACCTATGAGCCGCGTGGCACACCGTGGAAAGTGGCAGGCACACCGTGGGACTTTGGCCATGAATTACTGCCGCCTGATCTGGACCGGATTGCCGATCGGCTGGAACTTGGGTTTGAGCGCATACCGGCACTGGGGCAGGTGGGGATCAAGGATATGATCAACGGCCCGTTTACCTTTGGCCCCGATGGCAACCCGATGATTGGGCCGGTGCCGGGGATGAAAAACTACTGGTGCGCTGTGGGCGTGATGGCCGGGTTCTGTCAGGGCGGGGGTGTGGGCCTCACCATGGCGGAATGGATGATTGATGGCGAGCCGTCGATTGATGTCTGGGCGATGGATGTGGCGCGGTTTGGTGATTGGGCCAGCCCCGATTGGGGCACGGTGAAATCCACCGAGAATTACGAGCGCCGCTTTGTCATGACCTTCCCCAATGAGACCCTGCCAAAGGGCCGGATGCAGAAAACCACGGCGCTTTATGATCGGTTGATTGCCAAAGGTGCGGTGATGGATCAGGGCTTTGGCCTTGAGAATGCGCAGT
>CAZZKL010000131.1:0-8171 GCA_964655135.1 uncultured Roseovarius sp.
AACCGCGCGTCAAACCGGCGCGGGCGGCCCGGCGGGGTGATGGCGCGAAACACAAACTGAAGGGTGTGCGCCGAGGGCAGATGGCCGGTGTCAGCGTAAGATTTCCAATCGTCAGGCACCTCATTGGGCCAATCGCCAGCCTCGCCAAGGATCAGGCCGGTTTCCTCCCACAGCTCCCGAATGGCGGCGGTGGCAAGCGCGTGGGTTATGTCTTGGGTGCAATCCTCGGCCAGACGGGCGGCACAGAGCGCGGGCAGGGGGCGGGCGAGGGGGATGTCGGCATCGGCCCGATCAACCGCGCCGCCGGGAAAGACGAATTTGTTGGGCATGAAGGCGGCGCTGGCCCCGCGTTGGCCCATCAAAACATGCGGATCATTGGCGCGGTGGCGCAGGGCAATCACCGTGGCGGCGTCTCGGATGGCGGATTTATCAGTGGTCATTTTGGTGGTCATTGATGTCCCTTTCGCAGGTGAAAGGGTCAGTCGCCAAACCCATGCATAAATCGTGCCCATTGGAAGGCGACGATGGCCCCTTTCAGTCTGGGCAGAAGGTATAGCGACAACGAGACACAGCCAATAGCGAATATGGTGAACAGCACCAAAGGCTCGGGCCGGAAGCGGATGAACGCGAACAAAAGCGTTGGTGCCATCAAATGGCCGACAATCAGGATGGTCAGGTAAGCCGGGCCATCATCGGCGCGGTGATGCGAATATTCCTCGCGGCAAACGGTGCAGGTATCGCGCACCTTGAGATAGCTTTTCATCAGCGGGCCAGAGCCGCAATTGGGGCATTTACGGCGAAAGCCCCGGCGCAGGGCCGGCCACAGATCGCGCTCTTGTTCTTCTATGGCGGTGTCGGTCATGGGGAAACTCGTCTTTGGGGCTCGGGCTTGTAAATGCAACAAAGTGGCCCGGATGGGAAGGCCTGACGTTTGGCTTGCGTCGCGATGTCGCAAATATGGGTTTGAAGGTAATGTTTAATAAATATGATCTTTTGCGACGGAAATTGCCAGCCACCCCGTATCAGAGTCATAAAACAGGCAGGACAGCCGGTTTTGGGACTGCGAAATTCAATATCATCAAATGGAGAAACCAATGAGAAATGTACTTGTGATAACCGGGCTGAGTGTGGCGATTGCCATTGGCGGGGCCACGTTTGTGCTGGCGGATAACCATGGTGGGATGCACCCTAAATTTGCCGATGTTGACGCGGATGGCGATGGCAAAATCACCCAAGATGAGATGCAAGTTCACCGCGCGGCGCAGTTTTCCATGGCCGATACCGATGGCAATGGCGCTTTGTCACCCGATGAGATGCTGGCGCGGGCACAAGAGCGCATGGCGCGGCGGGTCTCGCATATGATCAAGCGCCTTGATGGGGATGGCGATGGTGAGCTGAGCATGGAAGAGATGGGCAAACGCCATAAGGGCGGCATGTTTGCCCAGATGGACAGCGACGGCGATGGTGCAATCTCGGCTGAGGAGTTTAAGGCGATGAAGGCCATGCGGGGCAAGCATGGGATGCAATCGGGCGGGATGCAATCGGGCGGTGGCATGGACGATTAAGTCGGCTCAGGCCCGGCGCGGCAGTTGCTTTGAATTGCCGCGCCAGTGCCAAACCAGTGCTATGGTTGTTGATATGGGCATTGCGCGATATGCCCGTGGGGTATGGAAATGCCGTTGGATGCACAGTTGGACGTCATGAATGAAATCACCGATGAAGCACTGATGGTGCTTTTTGCCAATGGTGATGCCGGGGCGGCGCGTATTCTGACGTTGCGGCTGACCCCGAGGGTCATGGCCCATGCGTACCGCTTGCTGGGCAACCATGCCGAGGCCGAGGATGTGGCGCAGGAGGCAATGCTGCGGTTGTGGCGTATCGCCCCCGATTGGCGGCAAAATGAAGCGCGGGTAAGCACATGGCTTTACCGGGTGGTGGCCAACCTCTGTGCAGACCGGTGGCGGAGGACGCGCCCTGTGGCGCTTGAGGCCATTGC
The DNA here is from genome assembly GCA_964655135.1 of uncultured Roseovarius sp. GTDB lineage: Bacteria > Pseudomonadota > Alphaproteobacteria > Rhodobacterales > Rhodobacteraceae > Roseovarius. The sequence goes on from CAZZKL010000131.1 coordinate 1,997, forward strand.
CGAGCCTGAGGACGGCGCGGCAAGTGCGGCTGAGGGGATGCTCGATAAGGCACGGGGGGAGGCCTTGCAGGCGGCGCTCAATCGGCTGCCGATGCGGCAACGTCAGGCGGTTGTATTGCGCCATATCGAGGGGCTTTCAAACCCCGAGATCGGGCAGGTCATGGGCATTGGCGCGCGGGCAGTGGAAAGCCTGACCGCAAGGGGTAAACGCGCGCTGAGCGCTGATCTGGCGGGTAAACGCGAAGAATTGGGGTATTGTGATGAATGATGATATTGAAAAATTCCCAGAGTTGAACAGCCATTTTGCGGCGATGCGAAAGGCCGGAGCCAAGCCATCTGATGCGTTGATGGCGCGGGTTTTGGCCGATGCGGACGCGGTTCAGGCCGGGTTTCAGGCAACAGCCGCCCCAGCAATGCGGCTGGGCCGGATGCAACAGCTTTTTCGGGTCTTGGGCGGCTGGCCCTCGGTTGGCGGGCTGGTGGCGGCAACGGTGACAGGCATCTGGATTGGGGTGAACCCGCCAAATGGTTTGTCGGATGGGGTTTCTGAGGTGACGCAGGCCTATCTTGGCATTGATGACACCATCTATCTTGTGGATATAGCCCCGGGATCAGAGTTTGATCTGGGCGAGGAGGCTTTGTAATGGCTGAGAAATCTGTAAAACAACCGGGCGGGATGCGGCCTTGGCTCAGGGTGCTGTTGGGGGTCTCATTGGCGCTGAACCTGCTGATTGTGGGGCTGATGGGGGGGGCCATGGTCATGCGCGGCAAGTGGCAAGAGCATCATAAGACGCGGCTTGAGATGATGGGCGGGCCGATGACGCGGGCGCTGAGCCGTGAGGATCGCCGCGCCATGGGCCGCGAGATGCGGCAAAATTTTGGCAACAGACAAACGATGCATGAGGAGATGCGCGCCGGAATGGAGGACTTGATCGCTGATTTGAAGGCGGTGCCGTTTGAGGCGCAGGCGGTTGCCAATTATATGGCCGGGCATCACGCAGAATTCAACGCGCGGCTCGAGCAGGGGCAGGCGTTGCTGTTGCAGCGCTTGACCAAGATGGATGATGCCGAGCGCGCGGCCTATGCGGATCGGCTGCTTACGGTGTTGCAGCAGGGGCGCCATGGCGACAAACCCCTTGAATAAGACCGAAGAGCGGTCAGGCGGCGGGGCGGCTGGCGCTTAGGGTCACGGTATTGCGGCCATCGGCCTTGGCCCGGTAAAGCGCCTGATCGGCCTGATCAAGCAAGGCTCCGGCGTTGGCCATTGCGCCGCCTGTTTGGCCCGGTCCCATCGCCACGCCGATGCTGATGGTTATCTGCACCGGCTTGGATTGCCCCGGCGGGGTGATCGCCATGTGTTGGATAATGCGACACAGCCGGGTAGCCGCCTGCGCCGCCTGTTTTGGGGAATATCCGGCCGAGACGATCAAAAACTCCTCACCGCCGATGCGGGCAATCATATCGTCCTTGCGCAGGTTATCGCGCAATTCATGCGCCACCTGTTCCAGCACTTTATCACCAGTGGCATGGCCATAGTGATCATTCACCTGTTTGAAGTGGTCAATATCGGCAACCATGACGGCAAAGGACCGGCCCTCGTGATCTGGTGAATTGATCATACGCTCCAGATAGGGCAGGGCATAGCGCCGGTTATAAAGGCCGGTCAGCGGGTCAATCACGGCGGCCTTCAGCCCGTCATGCAACTGATCACGCATCTGGTCGGCATGGTGTTTGCCGCGCAGTTGAGCGGAAATTCTCAGGGCAAGCTCGGACGGTTCAACCGGGCCGCAAACCACGTCATTGGCCCCCATATCCAAAATGGTCGCCTGCATGGAATTATCACACTCGCCGGGCAATACGATCACCGGGCAATGGCGGGTGTTGGGCGAGGCTTTCAGCTCGGCCATCAGACGCAGGCCGGATTTAAGGGTTTTGCGGCTGAATTTCAGGACAAAAATATCCGGGCGCGCGCTATCGTCGGCGTGGCCTGCGGCCTGGGCGGTGGTGAGGGGGATGAAGGCATCATTGCTGTGGCGAGCAAGCATTGTCTGCATCTGCATCGCGTCGGATTTTTGCGCCGCCACAAGCGCCACCCGCCCGGTGGTTTCAAACCCGCGCTGGGCCTCGGCAAAGCCAAGCGCGCCAGCGGTGCCGACATGCAGTTGCAAATCCTGAGTGCTGTGATGCTGACGCAGAAGGCTGCGCAAACGGGCCATAAGCAGCGGCTCGTTTATCGGCTTGATCAGCACCTCATTGGCCCCGGCCATGAGGGCGGATAATTTATCCGGGTCGGAGGCGCTGTCAAAGATCAAAACAACCGGAATATCGGCAAGGGCGTCGATTTTGCGCAGGGCCTGCGTGAGGCGCGCGCCGTTCATGTCCGACAGCCGGGCATTTGACACAATCAGGTCGGGGCGCTGGTCAACGGCAATTTTGAGCGCTTCAGCGCCGGACCCGGCCTGAATCACCTCATAAAATGCCTCTGACAGCTTTACCTTCAGGACAATCCTGTTGGTAGCCAGATCATCGACAATCAGTATTTTGCCTGACATCGTGTGAGCGCCTTTCGGTTTTGCCCCTTTCGCTTGACCAACTATCCGTGCCAGAAGTTAAGAAAACCTTTCTAGGAATTAACCCTCTTGAATTTTTCGCAAGAATCCGCCGAAATCCTCGCGTTGCAATGTCTGGGCTGGCTGGCGGGCAATGAAGAGCTGCTGCCGGTTTTTCTGGGCACAACGGGGGCCTCGGAAACGGATTTGCGCGAAAGGGCGCAAGACCCTGAATTCCTTGGGTCTTTACTTGATTTTGTGATGATGAATGATGCCTGGGTGATGGCGTTTTGCGAGGCGAATTCAATCCCAAATGCGCACATAAAACAAGCCCGCGCCGCCCTTCCGGGTGGCGAACAGATTAACTGGACATAAATATTATGGTAAATGATTTGTCAGGAAAGGTTGACGGGCTGTTGTTTGATAAAGACGGCACGTTAATTGATTTTCACGGCACATGGGATGTCTGGGCGGGGGAAATCATCGCGCATCTGGCGGAAGGCGACGCGGATCTGAGGGATAAAATCGCCCATGTGATTGATTTTGATATGGATTTGGGACGGCTTTTGCCTGAAAGCATCGCGATTGCCGAGACCAACCGCGATATTTCACAAGCGGTGGCTGATGTGCTGCCGGGGCGTCATGTGGACGAGGTTGAGCAGTTTTTGATCACCAGCGGGGCCAATGCGCCGGTGGTGCCGGTGCTGCCTTTGGGGCCATATCTGAGTGCGCTGACGGCGCAGGGCCTGATATTGGGCCTGCTGACCAATGACAGCGAATTTGGCGCGCGCGCGCATCTGAGGGCCATGGACATTGAGGCGCATTTTGATTTCATCGCCGGGTTTGATTCCGGCTTTGGGGCCAAACCTGCCCCGGAGCCGCTGTTGCATTTCGCCCGTGATCACGGCCTGACGCCCGCGCGCGTGGCCATGGTCGGCGACAGTGTGCATGATCTGATGGCGGGCCGCGCGGCGGGGATGCAGACCATCGGCGTGCTGACCGGCCCGGCCGAGGAACAGCATCTGGCGCCGCACGCGGATGTGATATTTCCCGACATCGGCCATATTCCTGAGTGGCTTGCCGCATGAAACGATCCCCCGGTTTTGGGATCATGCTGGCCATGGTCGGGACGCTGATCCTGACACCGGATTCGATGTTCATGCGCCTGTCGGAAATGAGCGGCGCACAAATGTTTGCCTGGCGCGGGTTGCTGATGGGAAGCGCGCTGTTGCTGGGGTGGGTATTAAGCAGCAGGCACCGCGCGCGCGATGTGATGGCCTTGGGCACCGGGGCGGGGCTGACGATTGTGTTGTGCCAGTATGTCAACGCCACGCTCTTCAGCCTTGGTATTGCTATCGCCCCGGTGTCGATTGTGCTGTTTGGCCTGGCCACCGTGCCGGTTTTTGCTGCCATTTTTGCGTGGGTTATTCTTGGCGAGCGCGCCAGCCGGGGCACATGGATGACCATCGCTGTGGTGATCACCGGCATCGGCATTGCTGTTCTCAGCGGCAAGTCCGGGCAGATCAGCCTTGATTGGGCGTCCCTGTTGGGGGCGCTGGCGGGGCTTGGGGTGGCCTCGGTTCTGGCGCTGAATTTCGTGGTGCTGCGGGGCTGGCCTGATTTGCCGATTATGCTGGTCATTGGCGTCGGCGCGGTGCTTGCCGGGCTGAGCGGGTTGGCAATCACCGGCCCTGCGGCGATGGCTGAGGGGCAGGTTTGGGCGATTGCCCTGACCGGCGGCATTATCCTGCCGATCTCATTTTTCACCCTGTCGCTGGCGTCGCGCTATACCCATGCCTCGAATGTCAGCCTGCTGATGCTGCTGGAAACCGTGCTTGGCCCGGTTTGGGTGTGGCTGGGCATTGGTGAGGTGCCGACGGCGGGCATGATCCTTGGCGGGGCGATTGTGATTGCCGCTCTGGCGATTTTTCTGCTGGCCCCGGTATTGCGGCGGAAAACATAAAAACGACAGGATGCGTCGTAAAGCGGCAACAGGTGCCCGGTGTGGGGTGTTTCGGTAGGGGGACCGTGAAACAGGGGACGCACTAAAATGGCAGGCGAGATAAAACGCAGAAAACGCAGCGGCGGGCGCGCGGGCGGGGCCAAACGGCGCGGCTCGGCGGTGATTGAGCAAATGCCGTGGAACCCGCCGATTAACAGGGACCGCCCGACCGAGCCATTGGACGAGGCCGGTGTTGCCGCCATCCATGATGGGGCGATGCGTATCCTAGAAGAGATCGGGATTGAGTTTCTCAACCCTGAGGCGGTTGAGTATCTGCGCGCCTCAGGCGGCTGTGAGATCACCGGCGAAAACGTTCGCATGGGCCGCGATTTTGTGCTGGAGACAATCGCGTTGGCACCTGAGCAATGGACAATTACGCCGCGCAACCCCGCGCGGCAGTTGACCATCGGCGGCAGGCATCTTAATTTCGGCAATGTCTCGTCGCCGCCGAGTTACTGGGATATGCGGATCGGTAAAAAGGTCACCGGCACGCGCGAGATGTGCGCCAATCTGCTGAAGCTCAGCCAGTATTTCAACTGTGTGCATTTTGTTGGCGGCTATCCGGTTGAGCCGCAGGATATTCATGCCAGCATCCGCCATTTGGATGTGGTCTATGACAAGCTGACCCTGACCGACAAGGTGGCGCATGCTTATTGTCTGGGCAAGGAGCGGGTTGAGGATGTGATGGAGATGGTGCGCATCGCAGGCGGGTTAAGCGACGCCGAATTTGAGGCCAGCCCGCATTTATACACCAACATCAATTCCACCTCGCCTTTGAAGCATGATTTTCCCATGCTTGATGGCTGGATGCGCATGGCGCGGCGGGGTCAGGGGCTGGTGGTGACGCCGTTCACATTGGCCGGGGCGATGGCCCCGGTGACGATGGCGGGGGCGGTGGCGCAATCGCTGGCCGAGGCGCTTTGTGCGGTGGTGCTGGCCCAAATCATCCGGCCCGGCGCGTGTTGCGCCATTGGCACGTTTACCAGCAATGTCGATATGAAATCGGGCGCGCCGGCCTTTGGCACGCCTGAGTATATGCGCGCCACGCAAATGACCGGACAGATGGCGCGGTTTTATAAACTGCCAATGCGCGCCAGCGGGGTATGTGCCGCCAATGTGCCCGACGGGCAGGCGATGTGGGAGACCTCAAACAGCCTGTGGTCAGCGGTGCAATCGGGGGCGCATATGGTCTATCATTCCGCCGGTTGGCTGGAGGGCGGGCTGATTGCATCGCCTGAGAAATTTGTGATGGATTGCGAGATTTTACAGCATATTCAGCGCTATATGGACCCGAAATTATGGGCCACAACACCCGATGATATTGCCATAGATGCCATCCGTGAGGTCGGCGATCAGGGGCATTTCTTTGGCATTCAGCACACGCAAGACCGCTATGCATCAGCGTTTTATCAGCCGTTCCTGTCGGATTGGCGCAATTTTGAGGCTTGGGAGGAGGCGGGCGCGGTCTGGACGGCCGAGCGCGCGCATCAGACCTATCTGGATATTATCGCCGATTTTGAAGCGCCCGCGATGGACGCGGCGATCCGTGATGAACTGACGGCATTTGTTGAGCGGCGCAAGGCGGAAGGCGGGGCACCAACAGATTTTTGATCTGTAGGGTGGG
>CAZZKL010000132.1:0-8163 GCA_964655135.1 uncultured Roseovarius sp.
GGGGCTGATTTTCAGAATTTTAGCGAGCATGCCGTATCGCGAATAACACAGTTTTGTTCGGTACTGCTGCAGGTTTCTTCTATCTGCCCTATCGCCTCGGCCTTTGTTTCGCCAAAGCCCAACACACTCGTGCCTGTCCGGGTTTCGGCGATTGCAGCGCAGGAATCGTTAAACACTTCCATTGTGGTGCATTTTCCGCCACATGCCTCCTGAGCCAGTTTTTCGGCACTAGGTGCCGTTGACTGCATAACAGAATGTCCGGCAACGCCATCCGGGCCAAAGCCGACAGCCCCCCAACAATACCCATATGCGCAGGCTTGCGCCGCAGCAGGGCTTAACACCCCAGCGGTTGCCAACAGGAATATCCAGAACGTTGTTCTTGATGATTTGAACATAATCCCCCCAGCGAAGCTTTAACCAACACTAGAGGCAAGGAATGGCGCCGTACAAGAAAAATTTCGCGGGCATTCCGCTATAACACTCAGCTTTGCGTTGTGCACATGTATTTCTAGCGGCAAGACTACCGCTTGGATACAAAGGGCTCAACGTGGAGCGGCACCGTTTAGCCCTTGTAAATAAGGCCAATGACATGCGGGCAAGCACTTGGACACTATTCGCCAATATCAGAAATTGTTGACATGTGATGAGTGAGGTTGCAGTCTTTATTAAGCTGCTGTTTTTCGGCCTGATTGGCGGCTCTGTGGGGGGCCAGTAAGTAATCAGCAATTCGACTTGGGGAGTGGTCCAATCCACTAAAAATCGAATTAAAACGTATCAAACAAATGAATTGTAAACTAATAAATTGGAGACCGATGAGATGAAGCTGATATTCAAAACCAAATACTTTATGATGATCTGTGCAATACTATCGCTGTTTTCAGTCATTGCCCCAAAACCCGCAGCTGCCCAGGCTGCTGACCCGTTTATTGGCCAACTCGCTTTGGTTGGGTTTAATTTTTGCCCGCGCGGCTGGGCAGATGCTAGTGGGCAGCTCTTGCCGATCTCACAAAACTCTGCATTGTTTGCGCTTTTAGGTACAATGTATGGCGGCGATGGCAGAACAACCTTTGCCTTACCGGACCTGCGCGGCCGCAGCCCAATCGGATTTGGAAACGGTCCCGGATTACCTTCATTTTCTCAAGGGCAGCGTGGCGGCACGGAAACAACCACGCTGTCAGTGGCAAACATGCCGCCGCACAGCCACGATGTTAACGCGACGAATGTAATCGGAGATAAAGGTGGCCCCGGAGGTAAATTTCTTGCTTCAGGGGTAGGAACCGCAGGCCTCAAAAGATACCATTTAGGACCGCCAAACAAAATCATGAACTCGGCGATGATTGGCAACACCGGTGGCGGCCAATCATTCTCAAACCGGGATCCATATCTGGCGATGCGGTGGTGTATTGCACTCGTGGGTGTTTTCCCGTCACGCAACTGAACTTGCAACCTGCCTGTTTCTCAATGCAAATTCTTCAAAAGCCGCGATTTTGTTTGTGACAAGCCTTTAACATGGAAATTGCTTTTTCCTGTTAGAGCATCGCAATCATTTTCGCCCTTTGGCAGCACTGCATTATGAACGGTCAACCTTATTCTGGCGCATGCGGTGATGGTGGCCTTCTTATATGTTCTGATAATCTGATGGCTTCACCGCCTGCACTGTCACCGCCTGCACTGTCATAGTGGCGCTGAACTGCCTTATAACGGCCACTGCCGTTCCTACGAATCCCCGCGCCGGGCCGGGTGCAGTAATGTATCTAAAGCGTTTCGAGAAAAACTTGAATCACGCGTTTTTATCGAAGCGCCCGCAACACTCATATGTTGCACTACGTTTCGTCTTAACCCTGTCTCAGGTTTAAGTCGAAACGCTTTATGTTCGCTTGGCCGCGCATCTGCAATAAACAGAACGTAGTCAGAACATTTACAATAACCCATAAAAATCATGACAAAAATTCAGGCGCGTTTCTGATAAAATCACGATATAGGTCGGAAGCAGTGCTCTTGGTGTCGCAAATTGCATTGTTGAGCTGCGACAAATTGACGAAAGCTGAGTACAAGACATAACATAGCGCCGTGGCGCATAAACCCTGAGGAATTCCCGCATGTCTGATGAAGAAGATGACATCATCCTGTCAGAGCTTGATGACGAAGAGCTTGTGCAACAGATGTTCGATGACCTCTATGATGGTCTCAAGGAAGAGATCGAAGAAGCGGTGAACATCCTGCTTGGGCGCGAGTGGGCACCCTACAGAGTTCTGACCGAGGCGCTTGTTGGCGGCATGACTATCGTTGGCAAGGATTTCCGTGACGGTATCTTGTTTGTGCCCGAGGTTTTGCTTGCGGCCAACGCGATGAAGGGCGGCATGGCCATTCTCAAACCGCTCCTGGCCGCGACCGGCGCGCCGCGTGTGGGCAAGATGGTGATTGGCACCGTCAAGGGTGACATCCACGACATCGGCAAGAACCTTGTCAGTATGATGATGGAAGGTGCCGGTTTCGAGGTGGTTGATCTGGGCATCAACAACCCGGTTGAGAATTACCTCGAGGCACTGGAATCTGAGGCGCCGGACATTCTGGGCATGTCAGCGCTGTTGACCACAACTATGCCTTATATGAAGGTGGTGATCGACACGCTGATTGAACAGGGCAAGCGCGAGGATTATGTTGTGCTGGTGGGGGGCGCGCCTTTGAACGAAGAGTTTGGCAAGGCCATTGGTGCTGATGCCTATTGCCGGGATGCGGCCGTGGCTGTGGAAACCGCCAAGGAATTCATGTCGCGCAAGCATAATCAGGGCGTTGCGGGATAATTATTTTTGTCCACTTATTAAGCGGCCCGCCGACAAGCGGGCCGTATCTGTTTGGAGCCAAGCGATGAGCAAATTGCCAAGCGACGTAAACCTAACAGAAAACGGCCTTGACGTGGGGGCGCGGACCGGCTCGATATTGCTCATCGCCTGCGGCGCTCTGGCGCATGAGATACTGGCGCTAAAGCGCGCCAATGGCTGGACCCATATGGTCCTGAGTTGCCTGCCGGCCAAATATCATCTTTATCCGGAAAAAATCACCCGGGCCGTGGCCGAGACTGTTGAAAAGCATCGTGATGATTATGACGAAATTTTTGTGGTTTACGCCGACTGCGGAACCGGCGGGCTGTTGCAGAAAAAATGCGCCGAACTCGGCGTGAAAATGGTGGAAGGCCCGCATTGCTATTCATTTTTTGAGGGCAATGAAGCCTTTGCAAACCGGGCGGATTCAGGAGAAATAACTGCCTTTTACCTAACGGATTTTCTGGTCAGGCAATTTGATGCCTTTGTCTGGAAACCAATGGGTCTTGATCGACATCCTGAACTGCGCGATATGCTGTTTGGCAATTATACCAAGCTGGTTTATCAGGCCCAGACCAACAATGCAGACCTGCTTATGAAGGCGAAAGAATGTGCCGCGCGTCTGGGTCTGGAATTTGAACATCGCTTTACCGGCTACGGCGATCTTGAAACTGCCTTGAGCGACGTGGCCGAAAAATCTTAATTAAGATTTTTGCCAAAACTTTTTTAAAAAGTTTTGCTACCCCGCCTCATCTGACGCCACATTCCGAATGCGTTCAATCATTGCCCGCAACCCATTTGAACGTTGCGCCGACAAATGATCGTTGAGTCCAAGCCGGGATAGCTCAGCCCGGGCATCCACCGCAGGCACATCCGCCACCGGCAAGCCATTATAAAGCGCCCTAAGAACTGCAATCAGCCCGCGCACGATCATCGCGTCACTCTCGCCATCAAAGGAAAAAATACCAGCCTCTATACGCGGATGCAGCCAGACCTGACTGGCACAGCCCTCAACTTTTGTCGCAGGCACTTTCAGGGCCTCCTCCAAAGCAGGCATCCTTTTGCCTTGATCAATCACATAGCGATAGCGATCTTCCCAATCCTCGAGAAACTCAAAATCATCAACGATTTCTTCAAACGCTGCACTTGCCATCAAAAACCCCATTATTTGAGATGCCCCCCTCCCTAAAGCGTTTCGCGTCTCTTTGGATCACAAATTGAATGCGAAACGCCCACAACATTAATAGGGAGCATGCGTTTCGCCTTATATCCTTATTCAAATGCCGTGCGAAACGCTTTAATCCCGGCAACCGGCAAGGTCCAGCACAGCTTGCATCTTTTCAAGTCTTGCACGATAGGTTAACCCCATGTGAACATAATAAAGGCTTGGGGTTTATGCGCAAATTTATGGCAGTTTTGGTTATTTCTTCGGTCGCCCTTTCCGGATGCGGCCGATTGCGGGATTCAAAGGTTAATCCGGCAAACTGGTTTGGCAAAAGAACCCCCCAGCCCGTGGCTACGGCCCCGGGAGAGTCAACAGAGGTAAATCCACTAATCCCCCAGCAAACCTCAATTTTCCGACGGGATAAGAGTGAGGCCTATATCGGCACACCGGTGGCCAATGTCATTTCCATGTCAATCGAAAAACTGCCCACCGGAGCCATCATACATGTGATCGGGGTAAGCCAGCTTCAAGGGGCATATAACGTGCGCCTGACATCCGACAGCAAGGGGGATCCGGTGAACCGGGTGCTGACATTCAAACTCAAAGCCATCCAGCCTTTGGATCAACCGCAAGGCCCGCAACAGGCCCGCACCATACATGCCGCGCGGTTTATCTCAAATGGTGATCTTGAAAGTGCCTCTGTCATTCAGATCATTGGCGGCCAAAATGTGATCAGCCGCAAGAATTGAAGCTATTAAAGCGTTTCGACTTATTGTTGAGATAAACAATATGTTGAAACGCGGTGCTACACTTTGATGTTGCGTGCGTTTCGCAATCAACTTGTGACCCAACTTAATTGCGAAACGCTTTAAAGCTCAACAATCCGAATCGAATTGCCGCTGACCGACAGCGCCACCTGCCCCGTGCATAACCGCAATGCGTCTTTGCCAAACACATCATTGCGCCAACCGCTCAATGCCGTAGAATCACGCAAACCCGCAGCAATTCCATCAAGATCAGCCGAATTTGCAATCAGCTTGGACGCAACGCCGTATTCTTCTGTTTTGGCTTTCAACAGCACCCTCAGAAGATCGGCAAGCGCCGGGTTTACCTGTAGTTTCTCACGGCCATTACTGGCTTTGGGCTGCTGATCATGCGGACAGGCAATTCCGGCTTTGACGGCGGCCAGAATGCCATCGGCAATATCGCCCCGGCGGGCCTCACGCAGCAGCAGACGCGAGCGGCCAAGATCCTCGAATGAGGCCGGTTTGGTGGCGGCCAGCTCAACCAGCGCCTCATCTTTGAACACCCGGTTGCGCGGCACATTGCGCGCCTGCGCATGGATTTCACGAAACCGTGCCAATTCACGCACAATCGCCAGAAACTTACCAGAGCTATTGCGCGTTTTCACCCGTTTCCACGCATCTTCAGGCCGCATGATATAGGTTTCGGGATTGGTCAGAATGCGCAACTCTTCCGTCACCCATGCTTGCCGATCCTGCTTTTCCAACTGCTCTGCGAGAAATTCGTATATCACGCGCAGATGGGTGACATCGCCCAGGGCGTAATTTTTCTGGGCCTCCGACAAAGGCCGCCGCGACCAATCGGTAAAGCGCGAGGATTTATCCAGCGGCTGTTTGACAATCCGACGCACCAGCGTCTCATACCCCGCCTGATCGCCAAAGCCGCAGACCATTGCCGCCACTTGCGTATCAAACAACGGATCGGGGATAACCCCGGCATCAACATAAAAAATCTCAAGGTCTTGGCGCGCCGCATGAAACACCTTGACCACGGATGTATCGCGAAACAAATCATAAAGCGGCTCAAGTGAGATGCCGGAGGCCAGCGGATCAACCAACACCGCCCCCTCATCGCCCTCACCGGGCATGGCAAGCTGCACCAGACACAGCTTGGAATAATAGGTGCGTTCGCGCAGAAATTCGGTATCGACCGTTACATAATCATGCCGGGCTGCCTGAGTGCAGAATTCTGCCAGCTCTTCGGTTGTTGTCAGTGTTTTCATCTATCGTGGCTCAATTCATATGTCGGTTATGGCGCATCTACCCGGTTCAGCTCAAATATGCCAGCAATGTTAACAAAGCGCTGGCTCACGCTAGGTAAACCGGGGTTTTGTCCCCGGCCGCAAACCGACGCAAGACCGCCGGGTAAAGGATATGCTCCTGCACCAGAACCCGCGTGGCAAGATCAGCGGGGGTATCCCCCGGCAAAACCGGCACCCGTGCCTGCCCCAGCATCGGCCCCTCATCCAGCTCAGGCGTGACCTCATGCACGGTGCATCCGGCCTCAGTATCACCTGCGGCAAGGGCGCGGGCATGGGTGTGAAGGCCGCGATATTTGGGCAGTAACGACGGGTGAATATTGATCATCCGGCCCTGCCAGCCGCCAACAAAACCTTGGGTCAGCACCCGCATGAACCCGGCAAGGCAAATAATATCGAGGGCATAAGGGGCCAGCGCCGCATTAATCGCCGCCTCAAACGCGGGCCTGTCATTGCCGTAAGGGCGGTGATCGACCACCTCGGTGGCAATCCCCTGCTCTTTGGCCCATTGAATGCCGCCCGCGCCCGTGTTGTTGGAAAAAACCACCGCCGGGCGCGCCGGATGATATTCGGTCATATCCGCCACCAGCGCGCGCATGTTCGAGCCGCCCCCGGACAGGAAAATGCCCACATTTTTGCTCACAGAAGCGCCCCGGAATAACGCAGCTCAGCCGGGCCTTGCGAAATGCGCCCAAGGTCAAACACGGTTTCACCCGCATCGCTCAGCGCCGCTGTCACCGCATCCTTGCTGTCGGCACTGACCACCACAACCATGCCAATACCGGCATTGAAGGTTTTCAACAGCTCGGCCTCACTCATGCCGCCCGTCGCCGCCAGCCATTTAAACACCGGCGGCAAATCCCATGCGCCCAGATCAACCTCGGCGCAAAGCCCCTCGGGCAACACACGCGGCAGGTTTTCCGTCAGCCCGCCGCCGGTAATATGCGCAAGGCCTTTGACACCCCCCCCTTTCAGCGCCGCCAGAGCCGAGCGCACATAAAGCCGCGTCGGCGTCAGCAGCGCCGCACCCAAAGTGCCCTCGGCCCACGGGCAGGCGTCTTTCCAGCTCAGCCCGGAGATCTCAACAATCCGCCGCACCAATGAATACCCATTGGAATGCACGCCGTCACTGGCCAGCCCCAGCAAAACATCGCCCTCGGCAATGCCCTTGGGCAGCTCGGTGCCACGCTGCATCGCGCCCACGGCAAACCCCGCCAGATCAAAATCACCCGCCGGATACATCCCCGGCATCTCGGCAGTTTCGCCGCCAATCAGCGCACAGTTTGAGCGTTCGCAGCCCAAAGCAATGCCCTCAATAATCCGCGCCGCCTGATCCAGCTCCAGCTTGCCAGTGGCAAAATAATCCAGAAAAAATAATGGCTCGGCCCCCTGACAGATCAGGTCATTGACGCACATCGCAACCAGATCAATGCCCACGCCATCCACATTTCCGGTATCAATCGCGATGCGCAGCTTGGTGCCCACACCGTCGGTGGCCGCCACCAGCACCGGGTCATCATACCCCGCCGCCCGAAGATCAAACAGCCCGCCAAAGCCCCCCAACCCGGCCATGACACCGGCGCGATTGGTGCGCTTGGCCGCTGGTTTGATCCGCTCTACCAGCGCATTGCCCGCGTCAATATCCACACCTGCATCGGCATAGGTAATTCCGTTCTTATTATCGCTCATCCGGGCACTCCTCAGGGTTCATGCCGCCGCAATTAGCCGATCCCCCGCCGCTTCGCAATCTCAAAGCCCTGACACCCTCTTGACGCCCCTGCCCGGCCTCGCGTATTGCGGGCCTCAGGCGGGCCTGTAGCTCAGTTGGTTAGAGCAGAGCGCTCATAACGCTTTGGTCGTAGGTTCGAGTCCTACCGGGCCTACCAGATGCATAATTTACTTTTAGGGACCCTCAGAACAGTGCCTCAATGGCATTTTGTCAAAAAGTCCGTCTTTGCCCGCCCCATGTTGGGGGCTTTTGCTGTGCTGCATCTCATTGATGACATGTTATATTTGACATGTCTTATTTTGCATCCCTGCGTTCTTGCCCTCACAAAAGTGTTCTGCTGCAACTATCCTTGTCAAACACTGCAAACATTTTTGGCGAGCTACAC
>CAZZKL010000133.1:0-8154 GCA_964655135.1 uncultured Roseovarius sp.
CACCGGTTTGATATTGCGTAGGGTGGGTACAACCCACCCTTAGGCAGGGGTGGGGTGTACCCACCCTACATATTGGCTTACGGTTTTTCGCCAATCTCACCGCTGAGGATATATTTACGATCGGTTTTTGTGACCGGCTTGATCTCCAATGTCCCGACCCCGCGTTTATCCGCAAACTGACCGGTGCCCGAGACCAGCTCCCAAACGCCGTAATCATGCAGCTCAGGCTTTGCTTCACCCTTGGTGAACACCGCCCGCACCGTCCATTTCAAATAGGCCACATCGCCATTTGCCGCCGTCATCTCAAGATAGCCCTGCGGATCGGCACCAAAGGGCGGGTTGATGTCGTGCCAGCCCTGCTCAACCACGGATGTCCCCGCCAACAGGCCCGAGCCGGTGGCCGTGCCGGTGCGGCGCACCATTAAAACGAAATGCTTTGAGCCATCCTTGAAATCCATCCTGATCTGGTCGGTCGGAGACATCACCGCCTCAACGTTAACAGGTTCAGCCATCGCAGCCCCGGCGAAAAATGAAAGAGCCATAGCCAGTGTTGCGGTTTTGAAAGAGAATGTTTGCATGAATTTGTCCTTTGAATGTCTGTCAGTTCGGCGGCAAGAATGCCGTTTTGACCTTAATTCACAAGACACAATGGTGTGATATTCTGAAACCCGCGGTTAATATTCTTCTGGCTGACAAGCGCCGCCCTGAAAACAGACCGCAACTTTGTTACGAATGGCCTCGGATGGCTGGTAAAATCCGTAGCCCCCGCAAGGGTCAAGCGCCAGCAAATATCCCTCATCCGTGCGCTCCAGAAAGGCAAGATAGGGCGTGCCCGAGGATGGCTGCGCGCACCACGGGCCAAAGCATTTGGCGTTGAGGGTGATCGGCCGGTCAAAATCCGCATTGAAACCGCCCAAGGTCAGGGATTTGCCGTTGATCCGCGCCGGGATCAGCGTGTCGGGTGGGGTGTCCATCTGATTGCTATAATCGACGATGGGCAGCTTATCTTCATCAAAACTAAGCTCGCCATATACCACGATATAGGTCTCGACCGCCTCGGCCGCCTGCTGATAAGTGCGGACAACATCGGAGGCCAGACAAGATAACGCAAGTGCAGGTCCTGCGGTGAGGGCGGCGACAAGAGTGCCGGGCAGTAAAAAGCGGATCATAACAAACCTCCGAATTCGTCTAACACATGGCGGTAAACATCGCGCTTGAAACTGACGATATTGGCAACCAACTGATCCGGCGGCAGCCATTGCCAGCGGGAAAATTCGGGGTGCTCGGTGGCGATATTCACATCATCATCAACGCCCTTGAAACGCAGTAAAAACCACTTCTGCTTTTGTCCGCGATAGCGGCCCTTCCACAGCTTGGGCACCAGATCATGCGGCAAATCATAAGCCGCCCATTGCCCGGTGATGGCCTCAACATCAACCAGATCAGCGGCTATTCCCGTCTCTTCCCGCAATTCGCGCAGCACCGCATCCCCGGGGTCCTCACCCGGGTCCACCCCGCCCTGAGGCATCTGCCAGGCCGGGGTTGGATTGTCGATCCGCTGGCCGACAAATACATGCCCCGCCGGATTGGCCAGCATGATACCAACATTGAGCCGATACGGCAGCTTGGCAATGTCTTCAGGGGTCATCTGATCCTCTGACAGGCTTGATCCTCAATCATCGTTCGCATTTCGCGCGGCAGTCCCCCGTAAGGGACTGACAAGCAGGCCCCGGATTATTTCGCGCCTTCCAGTGTCGCCAGCCCCTTGAGCAGGTCAATGGCATAGGCCAGTTGAAAATCATCCTCACGCAGCTTGGCGGCTTCTTCGGCGGCGGCGCGGTCTTCTTTGATTTGGCGTATTTCATCCTCAGTCAGGCTGTCATTGTTCAGGCTGCCCCGCAGATCGGCCTCAAACTGACCGGCGCGCGGTTTATCCGCCGCAGCCTCGTCACTTGCTGGTTTGCGCGGCGGTTGTTCAACCATAATGTCCGGCGACACACCCAGGTTCTGAATCGAGCGCCCCGAAGGCGTGTAATACCGCGCGGTGGTCAGGCGCATGGCGCCGTCACCCCTGAGCGGCATCACCGTTTGCACCGATCCCTTGCCAAAGCTTTTGGTGCCCACAACAATCGCCCGACGGTGATCCTTGAGCGCGCCCGCCACAATCTCGGACGCACTGGCCGAGCCGCCATTGATCAGCACAACCATCGGCTTACCATCGGCCAGATCGCCTGCGGTGGCATTGAAACGATCGCCATCAGCGGGGTTGCGGCCCCTTGTGCTGACAATCTCGCCTTCCTCAAGGAAGGCATCCGACACCATGATGGCCTGATTAAGCAACCCGCCGGGATTATTGCGCAGGTCCAGCACGATACCATTGACCTTATCCATGCCGCCGGCCTGATCTATCTGCTCGGCCAGACCGCTTTTGAGGTTCTTATAGGTCTGATCATTAAAGGTGGTGACCCGCAGCACAACCGTCTGTTGCTCGGTGCGCGCACGCACGGCCGTTAGCTTGATGGTATCGCGGACGATGGTCACATCAAACGGCTCGGTTTCGCCTTCACGGGCAATGGTGATCACAATCTCTGATCCCACCGGCCCGCGCATCAGATCAACCGCCTGATTTAGGGTCAGGCCCAACAGGCTTTCGCCGTCCACATGGGTGATGAAATCACCTGTTTCTATCCCTGCAATATCGGCGGGGGTGCCGTCCATCGGTGAGACAACTTTGACAAAGCCGTCTTCCTGGGTCACCTCAATACCAAGCCCGCCAAACTCTCCTCGGGTCTGCACCCGCATATCCTGCGCCGCTTTCGGCGACAGATAGCTGGAATGCGGATCAAGCGAGGTTAGCATCCCGTTGATCGCCGCCTCAATCAGGGCTGTTTCATCCACCGGCTCAACATATTGGGTGCGGATGCGCTCAAATATATCGCCAAAAAGATCAAGCTGCTCATATACATTGGTGGTGCTCGTGGTCTCCTGCGCCAGAAGCGGCGCGGCAACCTGCGTCGTCACAATGATACCTGTTAATGTTCCGGCAGCCGCCGCCATCAGGAATTTTTTCATGCTTTATTTACCTTTGTCAGTCTTGAACCACAGCTCCGGATCCACCGGAGAATTATCTTGTCTCACCTCTATATAGAGGGTTTTGGCCTTAGCGGTAGTCGTCTCTTGCCCCGTTTGCAATAGATCAGCGCCCGTTTGCGCATCAAGGCCATCCACTGGCCCACCCTCTGGCCCAGCCATCAGGCCCACCGGACTGCCCCCCGGAAGAACTTCGCCCGCCTCCCCATAAACCACATCCAGCCCGGCCAGCACCAGTAAAATACCGGCCTGCGGCTCCAAAATGACAACATTTCCGTAATCAAGCAACGGCCCGCTATAGCGCAAGGTGGCGGCAGTGGGGGTTGTCACCAGCGCATAAGGCGCGGTGACCATGACAATCCCGGGCCGGGTAATGCCTGCGGCATCGGCCTCGCCGCTATGATACAGGATGCGGCCCTGAACCGGCAGCGGCAAGTCCCCCTTACGCGCTGTAATATCGGGCAGGCTCCCGGGGGCTTCTCCGACGGCAATATCGGATAGCCCCGCGGCAAAATCCGTCAGCGTTTCGGTCGAGGCAATCAGTAGGGCGGTTTTTACCGGGTCCTCGGTAAAGCGGCGCGGCAGGTCTTTGCGCTCTGATATGGCCTGACTTAGCTCGGTCCGGGCATTCTGCGCCCCGGTCAGCCCGTCTTGCAGGGTTGTCGCCGCCGTTTGCCGCACCCCGCGCAAGGTGCTGACCTCTTGCAATATATCCCGCAAATCAGCGGCCTGTTGGTTCAGGGACGGTGTGACCTCGGCCATGATCATGCCCGAGCGCGCCGTGCCCAACGGGCCTGCGGGATGCAACATCAATATCGGCGCGGGGGTGCGGTCCATGGACATCAAAACGCCGAGTAATTGGGAGATTTCCGCCTGCCGCGATTGCAGATCACCGGTCAGGGTTTGCTCGCGGATTGCAACCTGACGCAGGCCGACACGCAGGGCGCGCAGCCCGTCTTCATAGGCCAGAATTGTTTCCGATAATGCCTTCACGCGGTTGCGTGCGGTTTCGGCCTGACTAAGCTGAAGCGCCGCCTGATCCAGCCGTGTCGCCGCCGCCCGCGCCGCTGCCGCCGGACCCTCCTGCGCTTGGGCGCTGGCGGCAATGCATAAGGATATGAGCGCCGCCATTAGCCTCATATGATCAGGCTTTTGCCGGTCATCTCATCCGGCTGGGGCAGGCCCATCAGGTGCAGTAAAGTCGGGGCTAAATCGGCAAGCCTGCCGGATTTGAGATGCGCCCCCTCAGGCCCGCCCAGCAAGATCACCGGCACCGGGTTCAGCGTATGCGCCGTATGCGGCTTGCCGGTATCGGGGTGGACCATGACCTCACAGTTGCCATGATCGGCGGTGATGATCATCGCCCCTCCGGCTTTCTTTAGGGCCTTCACAACTCGGCCCAAACCCTGATCCACCGCCTCACAGGCGGCCATGGCGGCTTGCAGATCACCAGTATGGCCGACCATATCGGGATTGGCGTAATTCACCACAATCAGGTCATACCGCGCTTCAATCGCGGCGATGAGATGATCGGTCACCTCAGCGGCGGACATCTCGGGCTGCAAATCATAGGTGGCCACCTTGGGCGAGGGCGCCATATAGCGATCCTCGCCTTTCTCTGGCTCCTCCCGGCCGCCATTGAGGAAAAACGTAACATGCGGATATTTCTCGGTTTCCGCCAAATGGAATTGCCTGAGCCCGTGTTCTGCCACCCAGTGCCCAAGGGTGTTTTCAGGAATGTCATTGGGGAAAATGCAATCCATATAGCTGTCATGGTGCGAGGAATAGCTGGTAAAACCGCTGACAATGGCAAATTCTGGCCGCTTGCTGGTGTTGAAGGCCTCAAAATCCGGATCGGCCAGCGCCGCCAGAATTTCACGCGCCCGGTCGGCGCGGAAGTTGAGGCACAAAATGCCATCGCCGTCCTGCATCCCGGCATAATCGCCCAGCACACGCGGTTTGATAAACTCGTCGGTTTGTCCGTCGGCACTCGCGTCTTCAATCGCCTGCGCGGCGGTGGCAGCTTTCAGGCCACGGGCGCGGGCCATCGCCTGATAGGCCATCTCAACCCGGTCCCAGCGGTTGTCACGGTCCATGGCGTAATACCGCCCTGAAAGGGTGGCAATAAAGGCCCCCTCAGGCAGTGCCGCATTCAGCATATCAAGATAGAGTCCGGCCGAAACCTGCGCCACATCGCGGCCATCGGTAAAGGCGTGAATGGCCACGGGGATGCCTTTTGCGGTCAGCGTTTTGGCGGTGGCGATCATATGATCAATATGTGAATGCACCCCACCATCCGACAGCACTCCCAACAGATGCGCGGTGCCGCCCGATGCCTTCATGGATTGGATGAAACGCTCAATGCCAGGCAGGCCGGGAAAATCGCCATTTTCTATGGCAGCGTCGATGCGGCGCAGGTCCATCTCGATGATCCGTCCGGCCCCAATATTCATATGCCCCACTTCCGAGTTGCCCATCTGCCCTTCTGGCAGGCCCACATCCGGGCCATGGGTGATTAGCGTCGCATGGGGGCAGGTGGCCATGAGATGATCAAAGACCGGTGTAGGGGCCAGCACAGGCGCATTGGCGGTTGAGGTATTGGAAAGGCCCCAGCCATCAAGAATGCACAAGACAACGGGTTTGGGTGTGGTCATGATGGCTCCTGCTTGATTGCTTGCCTTTTAGCGGCTTGCGTGATGGGGGGAAAGCAGATTTCATCGGGCGCGTCTTTGGCAATCTGGCAGGCCACAAATCTTTTAAAAAAAAGATTTGGCAAAAGTTTTTTTTAAAACTTTTGTGGCCTGCCCATACTTAATGAGTGGGCCTGAAATTCAGGCCCGGTGATATGGCCCACCAGACAAAATTGTCGCGGCGCGGTAAAGCTGTTCGGCCAGCATCACCCGCGCCAGCATATGCGGCCAAACCATTTGACCAAATGACAGGTTGAAATCTGCCCGGCTGCGCAAATCCGGAGCTATGCCATCAGCGCCACCAATAATAAAAGCCAGATCACTCTGGCCCTGATCCCGCCAGCCGCCAAGGCGTTTTGCAAACGCAGGTGAGCTGAGAACCGTACCGCGCTCATCAAGCGCGACGACCACCGCAGTTTTGGGCAAGGCGCGCGTCAGCAAAGCCGCCTCAGCCGACATGCCGCCACCTTTGCGGTCTTCCACCTCGGACAGACATGCCGGGCCAAGCCCGATGGCGCGGCCTGTGCGCTCAAAACGGGTCAGGTAATCCTCAAGTAATTTCCGCTCAGGTCCGGCGCGCAACCGGCCCACAGCACAGATTGAAACCCGCATTCAGCCCCCCGATTTCAGCCCTCAGAGGCCGCCGCCTTACCAGCGGGCTGCCACATCTTTTCAAGCTGGTAAAACTCGCGCACTTCGGGGCGGAAAATATGAACAATCACATCACCGGTATCAATCAGCACCCAATCACCGGCATCCTTGCCCTCGATCTTGCATGAGCGGCCAAGCTCATGCTTCAACCGGTCCGCCAGCTTTTGCGCCAGCGCCGAAACCTGCCGGGTCGAGCGCCCCGAGCAGATCACCATATAATCGCCAATCGACGATTTGCCGCGCAGGTCAATCTGCACGATGTCTTCGGCTTTGTCTTCGGTCAGTGAGGAAAGGATACGCGCCAGCAATGCATCGCTGTTTGCGTGTTCAACAGAGGCCATCACAGGCCCTCCATCATCAGCGGCAGAGGCCGCGTAGGTCGTGAAAGACAGGGCATTACACTCCTTTGTTGCGCACCATCAAGCCCCGGTGCCGGGTATATCTTCAAACTAACAAGTGCTAGGTTGCATTTCAATGAATGCCTTTGATTTTAGTCGGAGTTTTAAAATGAGTTGTGTTAAACACGTTAAACAAGGCATATCACCCGGCATTTCCGGCCTCTTCCCCAAGCAAACGCACCTCACGTTGTGGGAAGGGGATGGAAATATCGTGCTGTTTGAACGCATCCCACAGCGCCAGATAGACATTGCCCCGGATATTGGTCAGCCCGGCGGTGGGATCAGTGATCCAAAACCGCAGGATATAATCCACCGAGCTGTCGCCAAAGCCCACGATATGACACACCGGCGCCTTGAAGCTCAGCACCCGGTCAACCGATTTGGTGGCTTCAATGGCAACCTTGCGCACATGATGCGGATCACAGCCGTAGGAGGTGCCAAAATGAATATCGAGCCGGACAAGATCGTTGGAATGTGACCAGTTGACCACCTGATTGGTGATCAGGTCCTCGTTGGGAATGAGGTATTCCCGGCCATCGCGGGTGACCACCGAAACATAACGCGCGCCCAGCGAATTGATCCAGCCGAAAGTCTCGCCCAGCGATATGACATCGCCGGGTTTGATGGATTTATCCATCAGGATGATGATGCCGCTGACAAGGTTCGACACCACCTTTTGCAGGCCAAAGCCAAGGCCCACACCGATGGCCCCGGACAGCACCGCCAGCCCAGTCAGGTCCACCCCGACCGTGCGCAGCCCGATGAAAAACGCCGCGCCATACAGCACCACTTGCAAAAACTTAACCACCAGAACCTGCATTGAGGGCGATATTTCGGGGTTCTTGCGGACCCGTGAGGCGGTGGTTGTTGACACAAACCGCGCCATGGTGAACAGCACGCCAATCACCACGGTGCTTTGCAGGACCAGCCACAAAGACAGCCGCGTGGCCCCCATCTCAAGGGCTGCACTATCCAGCAGGCTTTGGGCCTCACCGGTCAGGCCCAGCACGCTCAGCGTGACCCAAATCCACCCGGCAGACCGCACTGTTGAACGGATAAAGCCATTGCTGATCAGCCGGGTTAGAATTGTGATCACCAGCCATGCCAGCGCCAGATCGGCAACAATGCCAATTAGATAAGACCGGCTTGGCCATGTGGTCGCGCGCATGATCCAAAGCGTCGGCCAACTGAGCAGCACAAAGAAGATCAGCCTGATCCGGCGATGCACCAGAACCGCAAACCGCATCCGCCATTTCGGCCAGCCCTCGCGCGCGTGCAGCCAAGTATGTAACCGTGGTGCCAGCACCATCGCGAGGAAAAAAGCG